>CAZWBO010000008.1:17094-34589 GCA_964632375.1 uncultured Candidatus Peribacteria bacterium
GGACCACGGGCAGATGATCCGATACCTGCATCTCGTGCAGCACGCGGAAATCTTTCACCGCTACGTTTTTGGAGCAAATGAAAAGATCCAGACTCCTGCGCGGACGGTGAGACGGGAACGTCGTATCGTGTTCGCCATTGATGATGCGCAGGTCGAAGTGTTCGACCAGATTCCGTAGCTCTTCGGTCCCGCGGAAGATGTTGAAATCGCCGCAAATTACCACACGCTTCTTATTGCGAAGTAGTTCCTTCAGCTCCTCAAATTGTTTCTGGCGCGTGCCCTTCTTGATGGCGAAATGCCCAAGGAAGACGTGCAGATCCGGTGCGATGGTGAATTCGTACAGGAGCTTCTTCATGCCTTTCTTGAGAAAATGCCGCGTGAACGGCAGCTTCGTGGCCGAGAGAAAGCCCGTCGATCGCTTCGAGAAATTCGGCACGTGGCGCAGAATGCTCGTCTCGCCGTACTTGTTCTCGCTGTGGTAGTGCGCGTACTGCTGGGGCAGCGTCGCCTGCACCTGCGTGAGCGCGTAGTCGTCGATTTCCATGAGACAACATAAATCGGGCTTCTCCTGCTTAAGAACGTTGCGCAACGCCACCATCACTTGGTGCTTGATGCGGGGCGAGGTGCGGAGGTGTCGGTGTCCGAAGGCGATGTACTGGGGAACGGAGCCGTTCAAGCCGGAACAATGTCCCACATTATACGAAAGTATTTTGAACGTTTGACTCATAGAAGTACGGGAGAGACTCTGCCACAAGCGAGAGCGGATTAGTAGCTACTGGGAGAGAAAATTCGAAATGCGAAGTCGAAGATTCTCTCGTGCTTCGTGCTTACGCAATGGAGGACAAATGCCTCTTGAGCGCGTGCAATGCCTGTCCACGGTGGCTCACGCGGTTTTTTTCGTCGATGGAGAGCGCCGAGAATACCAAATCGGACCCATCGGGCTTGAAGCAGGCCGAGATGGGGAGGCCCGGCAAGTAGTCCGCTTCGAGTTCGTCGGTGATGACGCCGTCGCATGTGCCTTCAAACTGATGATGGTTGCCCTGCTCATCAATCAGATGCAGCACGCAAACGAATCGTGCGCGCTTATTCGCTTCCTGTTTCATTCGATTGAGGAAGTAGCGGATCCATTCTTGATCCGATGCATCCGGGCCCGCGCCCCACCGCCGCGTGTGAATGCCCAGTTCGTCCTTCAGCGCGTCGACGATGATGCCGGAATCGTCGGCAACGGTCGGCAGCTGAGATCGCACATGGTAGAAGCGGGCTTTCTGTTCCGCGTTCGCGTGGAACGTGTCGCCGGTCTCGTGTGGGCTGTCGGAAATTCCCACATCGTTCGGAGTGGTGATGGTGATGGGAAGTTCGCACAGTACCTCGCGCATTTCGATGATCTTGCCTTCGTTCTTCGTCCCGATAAGTAGGTGCATGGCGAGAGGATAGCCTGGTTGCCATTCCTCTGTCAGCTCCGTTCCCCGCCAATCAATTCCCGCAGAGCGCCGTCGTCATCCTGAGCTAGACGAAGGGCGGCGCGGTGAGTTTGCTTAGGGTGACACCCGCAGCGATTGTCGAATCGCTGCTACGGTAAATGTATCATTCGTCGGATTCCTCGGATTCTTTGGATTCCTGAGAACCCCGTATTCCTCATAAAAACCCACTCCCCACCTCCTCCTCCGGCTCCGCCATCTTATCGATGTACACCTTGCGCGGCTTCGCTCCGTCTGGGGGGCCGATGAGGTTTTTCTCTTCCATGATGTCGAGCAGACGGGCCGCGCGCGCGTAGCCGACTTTCAACTGACGCTGGAGCAAGCTGGCAGATGCCTTGCCTGTCTCTTGCACGACTCTCAATGCTTCGAAGAAGAGGTCGTCGCCGCCGTTGTCGTCGGCCTCCAGGTCGATGTGGCCCGGCCTTGGGCCGCCTTCGTCGTCTCCTTCTTCGTTGCCGGCCACATTGATTTGCTCGGTCACCTTGCCGCCGCCGGCGATCTTCACCGCGTTGATGACGCGCTCGACTTCCTTGGTCGACGTGTAGATGCCCTGGATGCGGATGGGCTTGGGCGTGGCGGCGTTCATGTAGAGCATGTCGCCCTGGCCCAGCAAATCTTCGGCGCCGATGGAATCGAGGATCGTGCGGCTGTCGACGGCCGAGACCACGCGGAATGCGATGCGCGTGGGGATGTTTGCTTTGATGAGGCCGGTGATGACATCCACGCTCGGGCGCTGCGTGGCGATAATGAGGTGCATGCCAACGGCGCGCGCCATCTGCGCGATGCGGGCGATCATCGTTTCGGTGTCCTTGCGGTACTGCCGCATCATGAGGTCGGCGAGTTCGTCGATGACGATGACGATGCGCGGCAGCATGTCCTCCTCGTTCTTCTGCTTCTCGTTGAACTCGTCTAAGTTGCGCGCGCCCTGCTCCGAGAACCGGTGCAAGCGCCGTCCCATCTCTGCCACCGCCCAGCGCAGTGCCTGCAGAGCTTTTTCGGCTTCGGTGATGACGGGAGTGAGCAGGTGCGGAATGCCGTCGTACGGCATGAGCTCCACGCGCTTGGGATCGATGAGGATGAACTTGAGTTCGTGCGGCGCGTTCTGGAAGAGCATCGCGATGAGGAACGTGTTCATGCCCACCGATTTTCCGGAACCCGTGGCGCCCGCGATCAGCAAGTGCGGCATCGTCTCGAGGTTTGCCACCACGGCCTCGCCCGACACATCTCGCCCGAGCGGCAGCGTGAGCGACGACTGGCTCTGCACAAAGGAGGGGCTGTCGAGAATCTCCCGCAGGTGCACGGTTGTACGATGCGCATTCGGCATCTCGATGCCCACGAGCGACTTGCCGGGGATCGGCGCTTCGATGCGCAGACTCTGCGCGGCGAGGGCGAGGGCGAGGTCGTCTTTCAGGCTGCCGATCTTCGAGAGCTTCACGCCCTCGGCAGGTTGCAGCGTAAACTGTGTGACGGTCGGGCCGGGCCGTGCGTCGCGCACGGTTACGTCGATGCCGAACTCGTCGAGCTTCTCCTCGATCAGCTTCGCTTGGCGCTTGAGTTCCTTGTCGTCGATGGCGAGCGTCGTCTGCGCGTCCTCGAGCAGGTCGAACGTCGGGAAAGTCCACTCCTCGTAGCGCGTGTCCTTCATCTCCAGCTTGTCGGCGGCCTTCACTTTCAGCTTCTGTTTGCCCTTGTCGCCCACGTGCGCCCGCGCGAAGTTCGGGCGGACGATGTTCAGCTCCGGCGAATCGCCGTCCTGCTCGATAAGATCGTCGTTCTCTTCCTCATCCTGCTCCTCCACCATTTCCTCCTCCTCTTCCACCGTCTGAACGGCTGCGGCGCGCGTTCGCCTGGCGCGCGCGGCCGGTTGCGGCAGCAGAATACTGCGGATGACGCGGATCATATGGCCGACATTCGGCTCGAACGATACCAGTAAGCCGATGAGGAACGCCGCCGCCAAAAGGATGAAGCCGACGGGGATGCTGAAGTACACGACGAACGGCACGCTCATCGCGAAGCCCACCGCCCCGGCCAGCTCATCGCGGCGCGCGCCGATATCGGTGAGCGTATTCGCGGGGTCCGCGCCATACATGTGCATGATGCCGAGGAACGATACCAAACACAGCACCAGCCCGATGGACCGGCTGCGGATGTGCGCGCGGTCCGGCGCGAACAGGTGCACGAGTCCGTACAAGATGAGAAAGAAGGGGAACAGCATGCCGTACTTGCCGAAGAAGAACGTGAGGACGCTGTCCATCACGTTGCCCACCGTGCCGGCTTGCTGCTGCAGTGACAGGAACAGCAGCGCGCCCAAACACAGGTATGCGATGCCGCTGATGGCCGATCGCGTCGACGATTTCAGCTCTAAAGGCGGGACCACATGGGTCAGCGCCTTCTTCCGCTTGCGTGGCATGGTCGCCAGTGTAGCGCGAATTTGTGCCGGCGAAAATGGATGCTGCCTCAGTTCTTGCTGCTGATGTCATTCATCTTTTGTGCATCGAGGACATAGTGCATCTGATTTTCAAACGCTGAGAGAAAACCGATGGCGATATCCTGAGTCGTTGTTTCCCGCACATGGCGCAAGAGACAGGCAATGTGCGCCGATTGCCGTGACATACGCGTTTGGTACAAGGGCTTGCGCAAGAGCGCATTGAGTAGAGCGGCACCAGATGGTCCGGCGAGATGCTCTCCGACGCTCCATCACGCCTGGTAAAAGTGATCGGCTCAAGGACAATGTTGGTATTCGCTGCCGCATCGATGAGCACGCCGATGCTGAGACTGCGCTCCAGGCTCGAAAGAAGGTCATCGCCAAGGCGCTCGACGCCTTCTACCGTCGACAGCAACTCTTGCTTTCTGTGGGGAAACACGTTGTTCACGCAGATATCATTCAAAATGTAGCAAGTTTGGTCAATGCAGTCGCAAAGGACGCGCGATTGGATTACACTGCAATCATGAAAATCATCATTCTGGGAGGCAAAGGATACCTCGGCCAGCAGTTTGCTGCCCGCTACCCTTCCGCGCTGGTTCCTTCAGTCGATATCGCCGATCAGCAAACGGTTTCAGCCCTGTTAGAGCGCGAGAAGCCCGATGTCGTCATCAACACCGCCGGCAAGACCGGTCGGCCGAACGTCGACTGGTGCGAGGATCATAAGCTCGAGACAATCCGCAGCAATGTCACGGGCCCGCTCGTCTTGCTGGAGGAAGCGTTGAAGAGGGACATTCGCCTCGTCCACATCGGCTCCGGGTGTATTTACCAAGGCGACAAAGATGGCTGCGGGTGGCACGAGGAGGATGCGCCCAATTACGAAGGCAGCTTCTACTCGCGTACCAAGTTGTGGAGCGACCAGATGCTGCAGGAGTTTCCGGTGCTCAATATCCGCTTGCGGATGCCGTTCGATGGATCGAGCAATCCTCGGAATTTGCTGGTGAAACTGCACGGGTACACCCGCGTGCTGGATCAGCCGAACTCTCTCACGTACATCCCGGAGTTTCTCGATGCCATCGCGGCTCTTATCGAAAAGGGGAAAACAGGCACCTACAACATTGTGAATCCGGGCGGCATCTCGCCGTACGAAATCATGGAAATGTACAGGGAGATCGTCGACCCCACTCATGCGTTCGAGCGGCTCACCGTCGATCGCCTGGGCGAAGTGGTGAAGGCAGGGCGGAGCAATTGCATTCTGTCGCCAGCGAAACTGGAGGCCGAAGGAATTCGCCTGCGGCCCGCGCGAGAAGTCGTGCGAGAGGCGCTGCAGCGGTTCAAAGGGGCGAAGCTGTAGAGGCAAGCTGATCCATCGAGAGGATCGCCGCATACGTTTTGCTGATTCTCTATTGTTTTCAGTGGCTTCTATTGACTGAAGCAACATGAAACAATATAATTAGTCTATCTAATAATTCTGCTTCCTAAAGTTTATATGGCAACAGCGCAGAAGCACGATCTGGTCGGGCAGGCAATGAGTCTCGTGTTCGAGCTCACGCGCATGTTGCGCCAGCAGATCATGGCGCACCACGACGAAGAGCATTGCAATATGCTCCAGCTGCACGTGTTGGCCATGATTCAGAAGCATGAGGGAATCACTATGACGGAGATCGCGAAGTTCATGAAAGTCGCATCGCCCTCGGCGACGTCATTTGTCGGGCGTCTGGTGAAGATGGGATTGCTCGCGCGAGCGGCTGACCCGCAGAACCGCAAACTCGTGCGTCTCCGCGTGACACCGGCCGGCCAATTGCTCCTGCGCGAGCAGATGGATTCGCGGCGGCAGGCTTTCCGACAGATGCTCGAACTGCTGCCCGAATCCGAGCGCGAAGAATTCGTACGCCTACTGCAGAAGCTCCTCGACAGTGCCAAGAAAACCGCTACCCTCTAACACTTTCTGTTTCCATTTCCTCATCTCGGTATGAACGTCGCTTCGCTCCCTAAACGCACTGCATCCCTCCTGTGGACGCACAAGTGGAAGACGCTGCTCGCGGTGGCCATCCTCGTGCCGCTCGCGCTCGGCGTGCGCGCTGCCACGGCACCCAAGCAGGTGCAGTACGTCACTGCGACGGTGGATCAGGGCGATCTGACGCAGACGGTAGAGGCCGTTGGTACTGTCACGTCGGACCGCAATTTGAATTTACAGTTCAAGTCGGCCGGCATCGTCGCTCAGGTGTATGTAAAGGAGGGTGATCGTGTCTCCGCCGGACAGCGCCTCGCCGCGTTGAAGGCGGGGAACCTGGGCGCGGGCATTGCGGCGGCGTCTGCGTCGGTGCGCGAGGCTCAGGCAAACTTGCAGGCGCTTCGCGAGGGGAATCGTCCCGAAGACATCGCCATCACCGCCGCAACCGTCGAGAATAAGCGCGCGCTGCTCAATGCCGCGAAATCGTCGCTGGCCGTGTCGGAACAGAACTTGAAGAGTGCGCAGGATCGTTTGACGGCGCTGAAGTCGGAATCCAGCACCGCCCTCGGCGGGCAGGTGGCGCTTGCGGTGAGCCTCGGCAACCAGAAGCTCACGCGCGCCGAGCAGTCGGTGGCGGTGATCGACGACGTGTTCAGCCGCAACGACGTGAACGACGCGGTGATCAAAGACAACCTGGGCCAGTACGACGCGCTCAAGAAGCAGGAGCAACTGGCCAAAGATGCGCTTGCGGCCATCCGCAAGCAGCAGATCCCGAACGACTACCAAGGCGCTCTGCAGCTTTTGGCGATGGTTCGCACGGCCGTGTCGCAGGCCTCAAGCGTCATGGATGCCGCCTACCAGGTAGTGTCCAATCTGCCGGAGACGAGCTACTTCACCAGCAGCGACCGCGAGACAGTCAAGGCATCGCTGGCATCGGAGCGCAATACGATTCTCGCGACGATGACCGATATCGACACCGGCGTGAAGACGCTGCAAGATGCGTCCGCCACGTACCAGACGCGCATCGCGTCGGAGGAATCGAACATCACGACGGCGCAGGGGGCGAGAGAAAAGGCGCAGGCCGACATTCAGACGTACCAGACGTCGCTCGGGATCGATGAAGCGCAGCTGAATCTGAAGAAGTCCGGCGCGCGCCAGACCGACATCGATGCCGCGTTGGCCCGCGTGCGCGCCGCGCAAGCATCGCTCGCGCGCGCAGCGTCCGACTACGGCGACACGGTCATCACGGCGCCTGTCGGCGGTGTGATTACCAAAGTGGATATCAAGCCGGGCGAGGCGAGCCCCATCGGGCCAGCCATTACGCTCCTCGGTACGAGCCCGTACCGCATCGAGATGTACGTGTCCGAAGTCGATATCCCCAAAGTGTCTCTGAGCCAAACCGGTTCCGTGGAGCTCGACGCGTTCCGCGATACGCAGTTCCAACTTCACGTGAGCGAGATCGCGTCTGGTCCGACCGAAGTCTCGGGCGTGAACAAGTACAAGGTGAAGCTCGACTTCGCGTACCCGCATCCCGAGATCAAGATCGGCATGACCGGCGACGCACAGATTGTATCGGCCAGCCGCCTGGGCGTGCTGAGCGTGCCGCTGCGCGCGGTGCTGCAGGATGCAGACCGCAAGAAGCTCGTGCGCGTAGTGAAGGGCGATGGCACATTGGAGGATCGCTACGTCGAAACGGGTATCGAAGGAGCCAACGGCAATGTCGAAATCACGTCGGGTTTGAAACAGGGGGAGAGCGTCGTCGTCCTGGAAAAGAAATAACGGGCCGCCCGTAGAGACGCCCCGGCGGGGCGTCTCTACGCGGCCCAATCCACCATCCCACCCCATGCCCACCTCCGCATCGACACCATTGATGGAAACACGCGACCTGAGCAAGTCGTACTACAACGACGACATCGAGACGCCGGTGCTGTTCGACGTGAACCTCACGATCAACAAAGGCGAGTTCGTATCCATCATGGGGCCGTCGGGCTCCGGCAAGTCGACGCTGATGCACATCCTCGGATTCCTCGATGCGCACACCGGCGGGCAGTACCTGTTCCAGGGCCAGCCGACGCTCGATATGACCGATGATGAACTGGCGAAGATCCGCGCGACGCGCGTGAGCTTCGTGTTCCAGGCATTCAACTTGCTGCCGCGCACCACCGTACTGCAGAACGTACTGCTGCCGCTGCTGTACCACCCGTCGATCCCGGAGCGCGAGCGTCTGCCGCGGGCGCTCAAGGCTATCGAGACGGTCGGTCTCATGCCCCGGAAGGACTACCTCTCCAGCCAACTGTCGGGCGGACAGAAGCAGCGCGTGGCCATCGCCCGCGCGCTGGTCACGGATCCCGATGTCATCTTCGCCGACGAGCCGACCGGCAACCTCGATTCCGCGTCGGGCGTGGCAGTGATGCTGGCGCTGCAGCAGCTTAACGATGCGGGCCATACCATCATCCTCGTCACGCACGAGCGCACGACCGCCGAGCACGCCAAACGCATCATTAATATTCACGACGGGCGCATCCATTCGGATTCGACCGATTTCACACGCGTGATTGCCGGTAAGACGGACAAGATCAAATAAGTTTTCATGTACATGCGCGACACCATTCAGACGGCCTTCAAAGGAGTGACGGTGAACGTCTCTCGGTCGTTGCTCACCATGCTCGGCATCATCATCGGTGTCGGCTCGGTGGTGCTGATGAGCGCCATCGGGCAGAGCATGCAGGGGGTGATCCTCGGGCAGATCAGTTCGCTCGGGCCGAAATCCATGGTTATCTTTCCGGGACAGATCGAGGGCGGCGGACCTAGCGGCGTTTCGACCGGCTTCGACAGCCTCGCGCTCGAAGATGTCGAGCAACTGAAGAAGCTCCCCAGTATCCAGACGGTGGCGCCGATTATGAGCGTGCAGGGCAAATCATCGTTCGGGCGGCAGGAATCGTCGTCGCAGGTGTCTGGCGTAACGCCGGAGTACTTCGAAAATCAGAACATTTTCGTCGCGCAGGGCAGATTGATCGACGCCGAGGACGACGGGGGCGCGAAGTACGTCGCGGTGCTCGGCCCCGACGCGCGCGATAAACTCTTCGGCCTCAGCGATCCCATCGGCCAGCGAGTGAAGGTGGGCGATAGCCACTACACCGTTATCGGCGTTACGAAACCGCTTGGGTCGCAATTTTTCCAGAACGCCGACGATCGTATCTACGTGCCCTTCACTGTCGCGAAGCAGGTGACGGGGCAGAAGTTCGTCAACGCCGTCACGATGACGTCGACGAATGATTTCGACATCGCGTTCGCCGACGTGAAAGACCTGCTCCGGCGCCGGCACAACATCAAGAATCCGAAAGACGATCCGAAGAAAGACGACTTCGTCGTGCGCTCGTCGCAGCAGGCGAGCCAGATTCTGGGGTCCGTCTCCCTCGGGCTCACGCTCTTCATCACGACCATCGCCACCATCTCGTTGCTCGTCGGCGGCATCGGCATCATGAACATCATGCTCGTGTCCGTGACGGAGCGGACGCGGGAGATCGGCTTACGAAAGGCGGTTGGAGCCACGCGAAGGAACATCCTGCTGCAGTTTCTCTTCGAGTCGATTTTCCTCACAATCATCGGCGGTCTCATCGGCATGGCCGGCGGGGTCGCATTTGCGTATCTCACTTCTCTGCTGGTCGTGCGCGTGCTCTCGTCGTACGTGTTCGCGATTTCGCTCCCCGCAATGATCATTGCGTTCATCATGGCCGCGGTTACGGGCCTCGTGTTCGGCATCTCGCCGGCGAGGCGCGCCGCGATGCTCAGCCCCATGGAAGCCCTCCGCTACGAATAACTTCATGCTCCTCTCCGACACCATTTCGACGGCCATCAACGGAATGACGATCAACAAGACGCGATCGGCGCTCACCATGCTCGGCATCATCATCGGCGTTGGATCTGTGGTGCTGATGGTTTCGATGGGGCGGAGTTTCCAGAACTACATCCTCACGCAGATCGAATCCATCGGCACGAATACGATGGACGTGTTTCCCGCCGGCCTCGAGAAGTTCAACGGCAACCTGGAGAGTTTGACCTTCGACGATTACGAAGCCATCAAGAAGCTGTCGACCGTCGAGAGTGTCGCGCCGGTCATTCTGGTGGCGAAAGCGGTGGAGTATGGCAAGGAGAAAGTGTCGCCGATGGTGATGGGCACGCGCCCGGAGATCTTTGGGAATTACTCGCTGAAGATCGATCACGGCCGGCTCATCGACCAGAGCGACCTGGATGGCGCAAAGCAGGTGGCCGTGGTTTCGGCGCAGACGGCGACGGACCTGTTCGGCAACGTGGATCCGGTGGGGAGGAAAGTGACGGTGGGCGAGGTACCATTCCTCGTGATCGGCGTGCTGCAGAGCCAGGGTTCGCTGCTGCTCTCGGATCTCGATAAGCCCGTATACATTCCGTTCACGACGGCGAAGGGCCTGACAGGACAGCAGTTCCTGACGTACATGACGCTCAAGACGGTGGGGGATCCCGCCATCGCCAAGCAGGACGTGACGGAGCTTCTACGACTGCGACACAAGATCAAGAATCCGGAGAACGATCCGGACAAAGACGACTTCCGTGCCCGCAGCGCCGAGCAGGTGACCAGCATCGTCGGATCAGTGACACTCGGTCTCACCATCTTCCTCTCGCTCGTCGCGGCGATCTCGCTGCTCGTCGGCGGCATAGGGATCATGAACATCATGCTCGTGTCGGTGACGGAACGAACCCGCGAGATCGGTCTGCGAAAAGCAGTGGGTGCGCGACGTCGCGATATCCTTTTGCAGTTCCTCTTCGAGGCAGTGAGCCTCACGCTGGTCGGCGGCATCATCGGTATCATCGGCGGCATCGCGGTAGGCTGGTTCCTCTCGAGCATCGCCAACAAGTTCCTCGGTCAGTTCGCCTTCGCGCTCTCCATTCCGTCCATTCTCCTCGCCGTCGGCATGGCGGTGGGCGTGGGGTTGCTCTTCGGCATCTACCCCGCCAAGCGCGCGGCGGAGCTGAGCCCGATGGAGGCGTTGCGGTATGAGTAATTGAGAATTGAATGGTGTGTAATTGAAGGTGCAGCAGCAGCCATTTACGCGGCAGAAGGTACCGATGATCCCCACCGCGGGCCGAAGGCCCGCTCTCCTTTTCTAGTGTTATTGCTTCCCAGGAGAGCGGGTTGCCTACCCGCGGATGTTCACCGTTGATCCACCGACGGAACCGGGCCTGCCGGGGCCTGGGCTGCGATTGGCGAATCGCAGCTGCGGGAGATCAAGGTGCTGCCTCCTCCTATCCTCCTCCTGCAGAAAAGACGCGTTCCGTGCGCGCCTTTTCTCCGCTCTGTTTCCCATTCTCCTGATCCCCGATTCATGACGTGATGATAGACATCGCCGCTTACACCTGAAGTTGAAAGTCGTGGAGGAATCGTGCCGCCGATTCTGCGATGATACGGGGGCCGATGCGCGGCGTTTGGGGCGGTTGCATCTGCCCTCTCGCGTTGTCTTGCATGGTGACGGTGACGGTGCAGCCGAATGCTTGGAGCGCGTTTCGCAGCTTGCGGCCGGCAGAGGTGCGCTTGGGGCTTCGGAGGTAGACGTGGATGTCCGAGCGCCGCGGATAGGTATGCACCCACTGGAGCATCCGGTCCACCTCGTTCCCGCCGCCCAAGCGATCACCGGTGAAGAGATCCGACCAATCGATGACGATCTTGGATCGCTGATTCTGGAGCGCCGAATCGGTCATCGAGGTGAACATGCCGGCAGTGTACACGTGTACACCTTCGGCAGGCAAGGCAGGAGGAGGATTTTTTGAGACTGAGGATCATCTCATGTGCATGAGGAAAAACTAGATAACTGATATCAGAAGTTGTTCTTGAATCAGTTGCACTAAATATAAATACTATTAGTAATATAACTTCATGCTTCGTGTGAAAAGTGATGCGAATGCGCTCCCGCTCGCGCTTCATCAGATTTCTCGCCGCCCCCAGATTTGCAATCTTACAATCTTGCAGCCTTGCAATCTTTTCCTTCTTGAATGGTAGCAAACATTCCCATCCTGTATGCTGCTTTCCTGCTTTGGAGCGTCAGGCCGGGGACGTCCCCGTGATCTCCGATTTGTATCGTCTTGTATCGTCCTCGCCGCGTGCTCTCCTTTCATGGTCGTTGCCGTGACGTCGTGACAGATCTTCCCTCCCGCACCATGAAATTCCGCTTCGCTCTCACCCTCCGTACGTTCATCCCGCTCTTTGTTCTTACCGGGCTCGGTGCCGCGGGCGTGGCGTACCTCCAAGGGCAGCATCTGCTCGGCGATAATATTCTTGTCGTCACACTCATTGTGGGTGCGTGCCCGCTCCTGTACGACATCTTCCAGTCCATGCTGCACCGGCACTTCGGCGTGGATCTCATCGCCATCGTCGCCATCGTCGCGGCGTTGGCATTTCATCAGTATCTGGCCGGCTCGGTCATTCTGCTGATGCTCTCGGGAGGAGAGGCATTGGAATCGTTCGCACTGCGGCGCGCGCGCAAAGAGCTCACGTCGCTCATCTCCAATGCGCCGAGCGTCGCGCACCAGAAGCAGGGCGACAGCGTGGTCGACATATCTGCGGATCAAGTGCAGCCGGGCGACGTCGTTGTCGTGAAGCCGGGAGAAGTGATCCCGGTGGACGGGACGGTGGTGAGCGGGGAATCGATGGTCGATGAATCGGCGCTCACGGGCGAGGCGATGCCGGTGCAGAAATCCACGCATGCCACGGTAATGAGCGGATCGCTGGCGCGAGACGGCGCGCTCGAAATTCGCGCCACCAAGGCGAGCAGCGATAGCAAATACCAGCAGATCATCCGGCTCATTCAAGAGGCGGAGGCGAAGAAGGCGCCGTTCGTCCGGCTGGCGGACCGCTACAGCGTGTGGTTCACCACGCTCGCGTTCACGCTGGCCGCCGGCGCGTGGATTGTGAGCGGCGACCCGGTGCGCGCTCTCGCGGTGCTGGTGGTCGCCACGCCGTGCCCGCTCATCCTCGCCACGCCCATCGCGTTCTCGTCGGGCATCAGCCGCGCGGCGAAGCGCGGCATCATCGTGAAGAACGGCGGCGTGCTCGAGAAATTGGGCGAAGCGCGGTGTCTCGTGTTCGACAAGACGGGCACGCTCACGCTCGGCTCGCCGACGGTGCAGGATGTCTTGGCGTTCGAGGAGGCAGATCCGCTCTTCATCGTGCGCATGGCGGCGTCGCTGGACCAGCTCTCGACGCATGTGCTCGCGCGTTCGCTGGTGCAGTACGCGCATGCGGAGCACATCGATCTCGAGTACCCCAGCGAATTCCGCGAGTCGTTCGGCCGGGGTGTCGTAGGCGTCGTTCGTGGCGAAGCGTACCGGCTGGGGCGGCTGGGGTACCTGGAAGAAGAAGGCGTGTACATCGACGGGAAGATCCAGCGCGATCACCTGCAGGCGCAGACCGACGGTACGATGACGGTGTACCTCGCGCAGGGCAAAAAGCTCATCGGCGCCGTGCGCTTCGCGGATCACGTGCGACCGCAGGTGCGCGATCTGTTCGTTGGGCTGCGTTCGTTGAACGTGCGACGCGTGGTGATGCTCACGGGCGACAAGCGCGAGCCGGCGCTCAAAGTCGGGCGTTCCATCGGCCTGCCGGACGATGCAGTGGTTGCCGAGGCGCTGCCCGAACAAAAGGTGGCCGAGGTGGAGCGGCTGAAGAAAGAATTCTCGCCGGTGGTGATGGTGGGCGACGGTGTGAACGACGCGCCGGCTATTACGGCGGCGGATGTCGGCATCGCGATGGGCGCGCACGGGTCGACGGCGTCGGCCGAGGCGGGCGACATCGTCATCATGGTCGATAAAATCGAGCGCGTGGGCGAGGCGCTGCATCTGGGCCACGCGGTGCTACGCATCGCGAAGGAGAGCATTTTCATCGGCATCGGCTTGAGCATCGTGCTGATGCTGTTCGCCGCGTTCGGCTACGTGCTGCCGGTGGTGGGCGCGCTGCTGCAGGAGATCATCGATGTCGTCGTCATCCTCAACGCGCTGCGCGTGCTGTTCGTGACGACCGGGTTCCCGGCCATCGACGTCGTACAGGAATGAAAAAATAGTGAGGAAACGGATCCCTCCGACTCCGTCGGCATGTGGATCGTCGCGCTGCTCGTCATCCTCATCGTCGCCGGTTTTGCGCTGTTCCTGGCGCGCTCGTATCCGTTCGGCTTCTCGGCATCGCCTGCCGCGACGCAGTCGCCATCGCGCTACGACATGAACGTGAACTTGCCGAAGGTAAACCCGCCGGCAGTCGCGAACCCCGGGGCGCCGGTGTCGGTGGCCCGATAGTCCGGCTCATCATTCAATCAAAAAATGAGGACGGTTCGCCGTTCTCTCTTTTCATGATCATTCACTGTACTATGCGATGGAAAAGCTCGTGGAGCGATCCAGCTGTTTGTGATGCCAGTATCGTCAGAGTGTAGTCAATGTCCGTGCCAACCAGGCAGCTTTGCATGCCGGCGCCGATCGCGGCGTACACATCGTCCCTGCGGTCACCGATGTACACCAGAGAAGATGGATGCATATTCAGTAATCCGGCCGCGTAGAGCAGCGAATCGGGAGCAGGCTTTCTTTTGAGAGACTCTTGCTCCAGCGTACTGCGTGTGATGACGGGGCAGCCGTCGAACCAGACGGAGAGAGGAATGCATTTGCCGATGAGATCGATATACCTCTTGCTCGCATCGGTCACGACTCCGCGGGGGATGTTGTGCGCGGCGAGAAGCGCGAGCAATTCTTGCGCTCCATCCGCCGGCAAGGTCTCTTGTTCAAGAAGTGCAGTGATTCTTTCCCTGCGCATGCGGAGTATGTTTGCGATCGAGTCGACCGCTGCGCCCGTCTCCAGCAGCGTCTGTGACAATTCTGGATCAGCCATCGACGGATTCATTGCCGGATCGAGTGCGACATTGAATGATTGGCACGCTTCGCGCAGTGCGCGTCCATACAGCGGAAGAGTGTCTCGTATGAGTGTGCCATCGAGGTCAAACAGGACGCCTTTGGGGACCAGGACGGTCATAGTAATATTATGATTTATTTAAATGTTTAGTCAATGAAGTGGGGGTGGATTCCGTAAGTAGCGAAAAACGGCACCGTCAGACAGAGCGCACTGTTCCAGCCCATGAAGAAAGTCGATGTGCCGGGTATCAAGCCGAAGATCCTCTCGAGTCTGCCGCGCTTCGTGACGAACTTCGCGGCGGCGAGGATGGCGAAGAAGCAACTGGAACCGGGGAAGTGAAAGATTTCAAGATCGCAAGGCTGCAAGAATGCAAACGCCGACAATCCTCTTAATCCATCCTTAAGGGTCTATTCTTATACTCCTCGCAGGTCATCGCTTCGTACTTCCTTCCCCGTCACGCATGCAGACAGATACGCGCACGCTCCCAGTCGGATCGATGGGCACGGCGGATGTCTTCGTCTTCGTCACGGCGCCTCGCAAGTATGCCGAGGACCGTGAAGCGGCGCGGAAAGAGCAAGAGACGGAGTTCGCGACCTCGTTGGACATGAGAACCAGCGTCCTCACGTCGATCCGAACGGAGGAAAAGAAGGGAATGGGAAGGATGCACCCGGGCAAGCTGCCCATCGCGTGAAGCGCTCGAGCGGAGCACTGGGGAAACACGCGCACGGTGTATCCACAAGAACGAGAAAGAGCCGCGGGGGCGGCTCTTTTCTTTAGAGCGCGTGTAAAAGTACCTCGTTCACGTGCAACGGTATCGGTTTTGCAATCCTGCAATCTTGCAGTCTTGGGATTTTTCGCTGGTGGGCCGGGCTGGTTGTTTTCCGAACTCCTGAATGTGTATAGCATTGTGAAGAGGTATTCCACCATGTCACTCACTACATCTTCGTGAGCGTGCCGGATGGGATTCGAACATGAGGGTGAGTGAATATCTTTGGCCTGCTTCATACCTTTGAAACGCGTTTACTATGGTTACCAAACCTAT
Organism: uncultured Candidatus Peribacteria bacterium; assembly: GCA_964632375.1. GTDB lineage: Bacteria > Patescibacteriota > Gracilibacteria > Peribacterales > Peribacteraceae > JAQBQQ01. The sequence continues at coordinate 32,911 of CAZWBO010000008.1, forward strand.
GATTGTGGCTTAGAAATGCGAGAATATGCAGTAACCCTGAGAGTAACCACGAAGGTTACAGTAACTCTGTTTTTACTGTAGTGAAGACGGAACACGATAAAATGCAATAGGGTTCTAGCAATCGAACTGTGGACGAAGGGAAGACAAAATATTTGTGAATTAGGATTGTTCTTCTTGATTGAGAGAAACGTGGAAGATGCCGGATTTTTTTACGAAATCTAAGAGTGCCTGAGTAATATCAGAACCGGTGAAGAATTCTGCGAGCGCGGGGTCGCTATTTTTGGCTGTTAGCCTGTATATGCCTTTTGTTTTTTCACGCCTGTAACCAAGATATTCGTCAAACTCTTCCGGCGAGCATCGAGATTGAAGCAGACCTGAAATCCCAGTAAGAAGGTGACCAACCTCGCCACAACGAACAGCAAAGAGTCCTGTGGATTTATTCCATAGGACTCTTGCCATGTACTTATAATTTCATACGTTCCAAATCCGCCTGCGTAAACATATGAGCACGAAGCCACTCTGCATCCAGCAAGTCTGATTCTGGTGCGATCACTCGCGCATCATTATGCATAACAGGAATAAGGCTTTCCCCATTTCGCACAACAGGAACCTTCATCGTTCCTTCTTTAGATTGATTCAGAGGGTGTTGATATGGATTGTCACCTACTTTCGTTCGGAGCAATTTTTGCGTTCTGCGGTCAAAGAGCGATTGCCATACCTCTGCAAGATCATTTGGAACCTGCACATAGAAATTCATTCCCTCATCGTTTTCTGACTTCGCATACACGCAAATATCATAACTTGTATTGCCTTCGCGGTTTGAATAATCCTGACGCCGGACATGGACGGTAATCTCGGATAGTCCTTGCGGATCTTCGATATTGAACACACGCGTTCCCGATTCGTTACTGTCACTATTGGGTATAAGGAATTTATTCTGGAGCAATTGTTCAAGTCTGAATGAGGAAACATATCGTTGCTTTCCAATGACTCTCCCCGACAGAGGGACAAACAAGCGGTCTTGTTCTTGTTGGGTTAATTCAATACTGGGCGAATCACCATGTATCTCGTGCACAAGGCTTCGGAGCCTGGCTTTGTCATTGTCGAGGATTTGAGGATTATACTCATCCGAAATAGCTGCAAGAACGGGGTTACGTGTATCGGTATCGGAAATGGCGGCATGAAACGATTCTGCAACGTGCTTCCAGTTTCCCTCATGTGGCCAAAATCTTTGTCGCGTTCCATTTATCATGTCTGCTATTTGTCCGAGTTCCAAGTAAAAATTGAGCACAGGGTCGATATCTGGCTGCGTGGCAGGCCAATGGTCCATGTGATATTCCTTGTCCTCCGCACGGACATTAAATGGGGCGGATTCGACGATCTCTTTCACTCTCTCGTAAATCTTTGTGCGTTTGGCCATCACCACTTCTCGCAAAGCGCGTTGTTTTTCACTGGTTAACTGCCTGTGACGTATTTCGTATTCTTGCCCTGAAAGGAGTTCGTGTGCTGGCGGCATAGTGAAGCGATAATAGCGCTACAACCTATTATGGACAATTGAGAGCCTTCCTCCATCCGGCGGACTTAGCATCAGCCTCGGAGCAGAACATGCGCTCACCAGCAGAGGTAGGCACTGGTGCGTTTCTTGGTTGATGAATCATGATGATTTGAGAAGGGAATGG
>CAZWBO010000009.1:0-32144 GCA_964632375.1 uncultured Candidatus Peribacteria bacterium
CACTGTACGGGCGGATCCGTTTCGCTGGGAATGACGCGCTGTTAACGGCCGGCACCGCTGCGGCCGGCGTTTTTTTCCTGTACTGCCTCTCACGCATCATTCAGCTGCTGCAGGAACTTTCATTCGCCAGCTGGCCGATGGAGAACCCCTTCGTGTCATCCTTCACGTGGTGGGGAGTTGCAGCTGCGATTCTCTTCGGCGGGGCGCTGGCGCTACTGTTTCGGCAGAATGCTCCGGCGGCGCAGCGCGTGTTGTGGGCCATCGTAGCGCTCATTCTCTGTACACTCGCGGTGGGAGCGGGCAATTTCCTCGGTCAGCACTACCTCTTTGCCGTGCCGACATACCTAGCGCTGTTTATCGTCTATGCGCTCCACGCTCCGAGGAGCGAGAATGCCGTCGCGCTCGCAGTCACCGGCATTGTGACCGTCCTGCTCATCGCCGCGCCGTTCGTTCGTACGCCTCTCGATGCGCAGAAGGCTCTTGCCGCCCAGGCGGAGCGGCTGGAGTGGATGGAACGGGCGAAGCTCTATGCTGCTGAAATCGACCGCGTGCTGGATGCATGCGCATGGGACAGGTACGTATCGATCAACGATTCCGCGGGGTGGAGCGCTTTCACCTTGCACTCGCCCTACGAGATCGGTTGGACGTACCTTCGCGCGTTCGGCAGAGATCCTCATCCTATTATGCGTGAGCGGTATTTCGGCAGCCTGGGACAGGCCGCTGTCGTTGTGGCGGAGCGCGCTACTCTTGCATCCGTCACGGACTTGGAGCTTCTCCGGAGGCTGAACGCCGGCTTCAGCACCGAAATTCCATCTTGCGCGCGACCATACGTATCCGGCGCACTTGAGTTTCACTTTCGCGTCACGAGGACCCCGGTGGTTGTCTCTGGAGGAGAATGACGTAAATGTACAACGTGATGCCCTGATTGACGACGTAGTAGGCCAGTGTCGCCGCAATGAGGGCGGTGAGAGGCGGCTGTGCGCGTAACAGTGCCCAGAGAAGGAGTGAGCTGATGGCGATGCTGCCCGCGCTCCAGAGGGTCGAAACCCATGTCTTGCGGAACAGTCGCAGAATGGGCGTGTTGTTGACATTGAGAGCCGAGAGAATGGAAATGAGCGTGAGCAAGAGGGTCGGTGTGATGACTGCGGAGTTTTTGTGCCCGTACAGAAGCACGATGGCGACGGGGAGGACGACGATGGTTCCCAGGCTCAAAACCGCGTGGAAGAAGAGAGCGTGTTTCAGAAGCCGGGCGCATGTCTGCCGCAGCACAGCGTGTCCGCGGCCGGCGATGGTTGGTAGTACGGTTCCTGCCATCTGGTTAGCGGCATTCAGCAGGAGCATCCGTGGTAGCCCGCTCAATTGAAAAGCGATGCGCGCGATGCCGACGGTCGACCGCGGCGCGACCGTGCTGATAATGGTAAAGAAGAGATTCGGGTACAGGTTGCCGATGTTCTTGTCGATGCCGATCCAGAACCCCTGGACGAAGTACTCGCGCATGTTGCGGAGACGGACGGCGAACACGGAACGCATCGGAGGAAGGCCGTACTTGGCGGCGAGTCGACGGTAGAGGATGACGAGCAGTGGGAGCAGTAACAGGAGGAGGATGATACGTGATACGAAGATGCTCGCTACGCCGTAGCCCAACAGGAGAAGGATCGAGGAGACAGCCAGGTGCAGCGCGTTGATGCTCTGATCGATGAAGGTCATCGTTTTCACTTCGCGCACTGTCTGTAGTACGGCGAACAGGACGCCCGGAATCGCGTTCAGAAAGATCACCGCGAACGATAGGCGCGCCAGGGGAACGACAGTCGTGTCGCTGTACAGGGCGATAGCGAGCGGCGGAGCAGCCAACATCATGAGGCCGATGAGGCAGCCGCTGAAGGCGGTCATGATGGCGTAGTACCCCAGCACGTGCGCCATGCCGTCTTGGTTGCGTCGTCCGTATTGTTCAGCGAAGAACGTGCTCAATGCTGCGGCTTGTCCCCAGTTCACCACGGTGGTGAACGTGGCGGTGAACGCTAAGACAACGGCATAGGTGCCATAGCTGTCCTGGCCCAGGAGCCTGAGGTACAGCACCGAGGTGAGCAGGCCGTTGGCCAGGCCCACTGCGTTGCCTACTTGGAGCGCCATCACGTCGCGCACGAAAGGAATACGCCGCAGGTAGTCGATGCTGGCTTTCAGCTGCATGATCTAAAGGGATGAAAAGTTGGCGCAGGTACTATAACAGCTTTACCGGACGGGCCGGTAGGCACCAGGTCGTCATAGTATGGGATCTCTCGTGTCCTTTCCGCTATTCTCTTTCACATGATCCGCCCTCCTAAATTCTTCCGTCATTTCCCCGTTCCCGTCCGGCGCGTGCTGGAGCCGCTGTACGCGGCGTGGATGACCTTCGCCCACGCGCTCGGGTGGGTCAACGGCCGCATCATCCTCACCGTGTTGTACATCGTCATCTTCGGGCCGTATGCCATCGTACGGGCCATTGGCCGTCTGGCATCGCCACGGAAAACGGTCACGACGTACTGGATCGAGAAGCGGCGCGAGCCGCCGAGCATCGAGAATCTCCGGCGCATGTTCTCATGAGCAAGCCCGTCTACATCCTCGGCCTCTCGTGCTACTACCACGACAGCGCCGCCGCGTTGCTCAAAGACGGCGTGCTGGTCGCGGCCGCGCACGAGGAGCGCTTCACGCGCATTAAGCACGACGAGAACTTCCCGCACGAGGCCATCGCGTACTGCCTGCGCGAGGCGGGGATCACGAAAGACGACCTGAACTACGTGGTGTTCTACGACAAGCCCCTCACGAAGTTCGAGCGCATCTTGCAAACGGCCATCGACGTGTGGCCGAAAGGGTATTTCCAGATGCTGCAGTCATTCTTGCTGTGGCTCACGAAGAAGCTGTGGATGCGCCAGCAGATTTCTGAGGAACTTGACTACCAGGGCGAGATTCTCTTCGCGGAGCACCACCTTTCGCACGCGGCGAGCGCGTACTTCTCTTCCCCTTTTCAAGATGCCGCCGTCGTCACCGTCGACGGTGTGGGCGAGTGGGAGACGACCGCTGTCGGCCACGGTAGTGGGCACGATCTGCAGCTTACGCAGGTGATCCACTTCCCGCACTCGCTCGGGCTGCTCTACTCGGCGGTGACGGGCTATTTGGGGTTCAAAGTGAACAGCGCGGAATACAAAGTGATGGGACTCGCCCCGTTCGGCGATCCCGCGCCGTATCTTGATCGAATGTGGAAACTCGTCGACGTGAAAGACGACGGCAGCTACCGGCTGAACATGACATACTTCGCATACGCGTACGGATTCCGCATGACGAACCGTAAGTTCGATGCGCTCTTCGGCGGGCCGCCGCGCAAGAAGGAGGGGCCGCTGGAACAGCGGCACAAAGATATCGCGGCGGCTCTGCAGCTCGTCACCGAGGAAATCATGCTGAAGATCGTGCGGCACGCACACACGCTGCACCCGAGCGAGAACCTGTGCCTCGCCGGCGGCGTGGCGCTCAACTGCGTGGCGAACGGGCGCCTGTTGAAGGAGGGGCCGTTCAAGCGTCTCTTCATCCAGCCCGCTTCCGGCGATGCCGGCGGCGCGCTCGGCGCGGCGCAGTACTTGTGGCATACGGTGCTGCGAAACCCGAAGACCGAGGCGCAGACGATGCACCACGCGTACTGGGGTCCGTCGTACACCGATGATGACGTGGAGACGTACCTGCGCGGTGCCGGCAAGAAAGACGCCGGGGGCGAGCTCACGTGGCAGCGGTACGCATTGGACGACGCGCTCATGGACGAAGTCGCGCGACTCATCGACGGCGACAACGTCATCGGGCTGTTCCAAGGGCGCATGGAGTTCGGCCCGCGGTCGCTCGGCAACCGTTCCATCATCGCCGACGCGCGCAACGAGAAGAACTGGCAGAAGGTGAATCTGAAGATCAAATTCCGCGAGAGCTTCCGGCCGTTCGCGCCGACGGTGCTGGAAGAGAAAGCGTCTGAATGGTTCGACCTAGAGTGCGAGAGCCCGTACATGCTCCTCGTGGCCGACGTGAAGAAGCCCGGCATCCCCGCCGTGACGCACGTCGACAACTCCGCGCGCATCCAGACCATCCGCCGCGACCAAAACCCGCGCTACTACGAAATTCTCAAGCGCTTCGAGGCGCACACCGGCTGCCCGGTCATCATCAACACGTCGTTCAACGTGCGCGGCGAGCCCATCGTCTGCTCACCGAAAGACGCGCTGCTCTGCTTCCTCCACACCGACATGGATTACCTGGTGCTGGGCAACATCATCCTGCGGAAAGCAGACAATCAGCAGCTGGTGAAAGGCGAAGCGCGGGAGAAACACTTGAAGAAGTTTGAGCTGGATTAGGTGTTCGGTGCCCGAGCAAATTGAGAATTGAAAATTGAAAATTGAGAATGATGCATCAATGAACGCTCTGAATTGGCGTGATGATTCTCAATCATCAATTGTCAATCGTTCATTGTTCCAGGCATGGAAAACAGTGGCACATGCGTGACTCGATTAGTACCATCTCCCCATGGCTCACGGCAAACTCTCCATCTTCGCCGAGATCTGGGATTTCCTCCGCGTGCGGAAGAAATGGTGGCTCGCGCCGATCCTCATCGTACTGGTGCTGTTCGGATTCCTGCTGGTATTCGCGCAGACATCGGCGCTGGCGCCGCTGATCTACACGCTGTTCTAGAGGCGCTTCCACAGCAGCCACCCCGATCCGCTGCCGATCAGCCGCAGGCCGTACCGCCGTGCATCTACTTTCCAGTACGGACGTTCGTAGAAGTTCTGCAGCACGTGCGTCACACGATATTGTTCCAAGTACGTCTTTGGGTCCGCACGCACGCGGTTGCACGCCTCTTTCACGAGTTGTTGCTCCCGTGCTCGGACGGGGGGCGAATCCAGGATGCGGTTGTACTCGATGTAGATAGTGCGGTACGGATCCGGCATATGCGGGTCGAAAAGTTCCGACACGCAGTACCGTTCGGCGATCTCGCTGTCGGGGATCTCCAGAAAGCGCAGGTGCGTGGTGTAGATGATCCCGTCGTCCGTCCAGGCGGTGACGACGCGGCCCGTCACGGCATCGGTGAGCACGACGTCCTGTGTGTTGTCGCGCTCGAGCATCTGCACGGGTTCGCGCAGGTGCTGATGCTGGAAATTGGAAGGTCTTGGGATGAGGAACGCGTAGTGCCGGTATTCATCCATAAATCCGGCTGCCAGAAAAAGAATGCCAATGCATACGATGGTCACGCGGGCCGGAAGCCACGGGCGCCGGACAAGAGCCCAGACGGTTGCCACGAGTGTTGAAATGCACAGCTGCGGGTAGAAGTGTGAGGCGAACATCAGCACGCGGCCATGCAGGAAATTCTGGTGCATCGCCACAGTGATCCCCGCCAGGAACGCGAAGGTCGCGAGATACGGCCACTCGCGTTTATGCCCTTTGAAGACCCATCCGAGTGCGGCCAGCTGGAGGAAGAGGAGGATGCTGCGCGTGGGCGATTCGACACTGCGTTGCATGAGGATGTCGGCCCTCAGAGAGATCTCTGCGTGCAGCGGGCTCGTGAACGTATGGATGATTTGCATGAGAGCAGGCGATGCGATCAGCAACGTGATGCCGGCGCACAGGACGATCGGCCACGGCCGACGCACGAACGGGCTCTCGCGCCGGCGGGCGACCAGATCGACGACGACCGCGCAAGCGACGATGCTCCAGACGTACGCCCAACCCCAGAAGTACACGCTCGGGAGGATGCCGAGCAGCACGCCCGTGACAATGGCGAGAGGAGGGCGCGGTCGTTTCCAGAGCGCGACGAAGCTCAGCAGTGCGAGCATGGTGGGGACGAAGCTCCATCCCGGATGCACGGTGCGGCCGAGCGTGTCGCCCAGGAAGATCGCGAAGTACAACGCGGTCATGGCAAGTGCCGTGCGTTTTTCGAAGCCGAGCGCGGCGAAGACGAGGAAGAACAGCACGAAGAGCAGTGCGGTGCTCATGCCGCTGATGATGGCCGAGAGCGGCACGGCATGGATACCGGTCCACCCGAATGCAACGCCGACTGTTTGCTCGATGCCTGCTTGCTGTAAACCGCGTACACCGGAGCCGATGGGCAAAATGCCGTTGTTCGCTTCCTCCGGGTGCCCGCGCAGCGCGCGCTCCAGCCGGCTGTTGTAGTTCCCGTAGTCCTTGTCGCGGATCACGGTGAAGCCGCGGTACAGCGGATGAAACACATGCTCCACGTAGGGGAGCATCACCAGGCAGCCGGCGAAGAGTCCGCAGACGACAACGAGCGCCAGGCGCGGTTGCCACTGGCTCCACCACGAGGAAGCAGTTGTCCAAGAGCGATGGACTGCACGCATGAGCATACTCTCACGTCCCGAATGGGACGGAGCAACGCGCATGCGGCCTACGCGGATCTTCAGAAGCGTCGTCACTGCCTTCACCGCGTCGCGGAAGCGGATCTTCTTACCTTCCTCCAGCGTGCGCGGCGAGTACGTGATGGGCACGTCGTGGATGGGAATGCCGCGCTTGAGCGTGTACGCGCACAGCTCGGCTTCGATCTCGAAACCGCGGCCCCGCAGTGGGAGCGATGTGAGGATCTCGCGCGGGAACAACTTGTAGCACGTGTACGAATCCGTCAGGCGCGAGCCGTAGAGCATGTTTGTGACAAATGTCACCGCCTTGTTGCCCAGTAAGTATCGCCGGTAGAGGTTGGGGTTGGGGATGAGGAACCGCGAGCCGAACACCACCACGCCGGGGTGCAATTCTGCGTAGTTAAGGAGGAGCTTGATCTCCCGCGGGTGGTACTCCAAGTCGGCATCCTGCACGGCGACGAAGTCGCCGGTAGCCTTCTCCAATCCCATTCGCAGCGCAGACCCTTTGCCGCCGTTGGGTTTTGTGAGGACGATGTCGCGGGGCCGCGCGTGGGTCTTCATCAGATGCAGCGATGCATCGTGCGAACCGTCGTCGATGTAGATCAACTCGGCATCGCTCCAAGTTTTCGCGAGCTCGTCCATCACGGACACGATGGTGCGCTCTTCGTTGTAGACCGGAATGAGGATCGTGAGGCGCGGCGTCATGCGAGGGGGGTCAGGGCGTACGGATGAATACTGAGTGCGAGTCCGACGGCCGATGTCACGCCGATCAGAAGTATCGCCGTGGCAATGAGGCGATCGGCGATCCGATCATGCAGTACGGCGTACGCCGTGAACAAGGGGTACACCGGCGTGATGACGCGGCCGATGGAGGTGATGGATCCCCAGATGAGATCCGGCATCGCGAGCATGACGACTAAAAAAGCCACTAGCATCGTCGGGAGGTAGTTGAGCGACCGTGTCTTCCAGAGATCGCGGATGACAAGCAGCGTGCACGGCAAGACAAACAGAACGAGCAAGGCGATCGCCGACAGCGTGTACTGGTTGTACGTGCCGTCGATCAGCAGACGGACGGGAGCGACGAACGGCACGTCGCGTTTGGCCGCGCTGAGGAGGAAGGGCATGTGCCCGAAGATCGACCAGATCCACGTCTGCAGTGCGAGGAACACGGCAACGGGTATGACGAGGAGGGATGTCTCGCGCCAGCGTCGACGGTAGAGCGAGTAGAGGAGTATGCCGCCGACCAGCAGAATGTTCACCTCGCGCGACAGGACGATGAGGCAGAGGAGGGCAATGTCGATCCAGGTGAGTCGTTCCTCTTTGGTATACCGCAGGAGGAATACGGTGATGAGCAGCAGTGCGAGCGGCTCGGCCAGCGAGAAGTGCAGCGCGACCACGGCCGCGGGGCTGAGCGCGAGGGCGAAGGCGTAGAGCGGTTTGCCTGTCGAACGAAGCACGATGGCGAACGTGAGGATCAGCGCGACCAGGTTGATCAGCAGGAATGCGTACGGCAAGAGCCCGTCCTGGCCTCCCGAAAGCACGAACGCAGTGAACGGCAGAAGAAATCGCTGGTAGGCGTTCAAGCCGGGCGGATCGCCGGCTCGTAACGCAGGCCACTCGGCCGGCGCGAGCATCGAAGGGATGTTCCGGGCGATCTGGTAATACTGCATGCCGTCGTAGCCGGGCATGTTCAGCACGACGAAGCCGGCGGGCAGCGCATGCTGCGCCACGATCGTGCGGTCCAGGTGAAACAGTGCCGTCACGTTGCCGCGGTACGGCAGGAGGGTAAGGAAGACAATGGAGACGAGCACCGCCGAGAACAGTGCGATCCATCGGCGCCGGTGCGCGGAGCTGTTCGCCGGTTCCACGCGATCAGAAGTATGTCAGCGGTTTGTCTTTCACGTCGGCGAAGGCCTCGTCGACCGTCGCGCGCCGCGCCACCACGCACAGGTGGCGGCCGCTGTGCGGAAACATCCGCAGCAGCAACTTGTGCGCCAGGTTGTGCGGCTTATGGGTCACGCCCATCGATTCGATGACGAACCCCTGCGTCTCGAGCAGCTGCTTGAGCATGGCGGGCGTGTAGAAGATCTTGTGCTGCGGCTGCAGGAGCAGTTCGCCTTTCTCTTTCAAGTCTGCGAACGCATTGCGCGCTTCGTGGTACGTGAGCACGCGGATGTCGCCCATCGAATCCTCTCTCTTCAGCAAGAACCGCACTATGTTCGTGATGGAGTAGGCGTTGGGCGTATCGAGTATGAGCTGGCCGCCCGGCTTGAGAATGCGGTAACACTCGCGGATCATCTTGTTCGGTTCCCACGTGTGCTCGAGGATCTCGCCGGCGTACACGACGTCGAACGACGCATCGTCGAACGGCGCGTGGTGTAAGTCGCCCACTTTCTGATTCGGCAAATTCAACTTCTTCGTCAGCGGCTCGTTGCTGTCGAGCCCGTAGTACGTTCCGCCGCGCGCTTCCACTTCTCGCTGCAGCAGGGTGGTCGTCGATTCGCCGTCGCCCAGGTTCCCCACGTCGAGCAATGCCACGGCGCGCTTCCCGATCGCTCCCAAGACAAACGGATGACGTCCGTCGTACGTACGAAACTGAATCTTCATGGATGGAAGAGTAGCGGACATGGTGAGAAGGCAGAAGAGAGAAGACAGAAGACAGAAGGCAGGATGGTTCTGACAAAAGAGCGACATGTCTTTCTGGCTTTATAATCTTCTACAACGAGAGGTACTTCTTTCCCTGATCTTCAACTATCGCGCGATTGAGCACAGACTTGAGGTCGTACAGCACGCCGTCATCGCGTAGCGACTTCGTCAGATCCAACGCGAGGTATTCCTTGTGCGGCACCAGGAGCAGCACGGCATCGAAGGGGCCCTGGTCCGGGGCGCTCGGCTCGTAGCCCATCGCGCGCAGATCGTCGGCGGCGTAGAACGGATCGTGGGCGTGCACCGTGTGGCCGTGCGCGACGAGCGCGCGTGCCACGTCTCGCACTTTGCTGTTGCGCGCGTCCGGCACGTTCTCCTTAAAGGTCACGCCGAGAATGAGGATCGTGCCGGCCTTCCCCAGTGCCGTGTGCACTCGGTCGGCCACATGGCGGGCCATGCCGTCGTTGATGGCGCGGCCGGCGGCGATCACGTGGGTCTCCATGCCGAGTTGCTTCGCTTTCTCCACCAAATAGTACGGATCCACCCCGATGCAGTGTCCGCCCACGAGCCCCGGCTGAAATTTGAGGAAGTTCCACTTCGTGCCCGCCGCCTCCAACACGTCGTTGGTCGAGATGCCGATGCGCCCGCAGAGGAGCGCGATCTCGTTGACGAAGGCGATGTTGAGGTCGCGCTGCGCGTTCTCGATGGCTTTGGCCATCTCGGCCACTTTGATGGACGGCGCGCGGTGGATGCCGGCTTTCACGACAGAGCCGTACAGCGCCACGAGCGCGTCGGTCGTCCGCGCATCCTGCCCCGCCACGATCTTCACGATCGTCTCGACCGTGTGCTGTTTATCGCCGGGGTTGATGCGCTCCGGCGAGTAGCCGAGGGTGAAATCCGTTCCCAGTGTCAGGCCCGATTCCTCCTCGAGGATCGATCCGCAGAGTTCTTCTGTCACCCCCGGGTACACCGTCGATTCGTACACGACGATGGCGCCGCGCTTCAGGTGCTTCCCCACCGTGTGCGTCGCCGCTTCCAGAATGCGCATGTCGGGTTTGTTCTGATCGTCCACCGGTGTTGGCAGCGCCATGATGACGATGTCGGCGTTGCCGATGATCGCCGGATCGGTGTCGTAGTGAATGGCAGCGTGCCGGAGCTGGTCATCGCTCAGTTCGTTGGTCCAATCGTGCCCGGCCTTGAGCGTGTCGATGCGCTGTTGCGAGACATCGTAGCCGTAGACATCGTAACCGTTCCGCGCGAAGGCGGCGGCGAGCGGCAGGCCGACGTAGCCCAGGCCCACCACGCAAAGGACAGGTTTTGCACTCATGGCGGGAGTGTAATTGTTCAATGGGGAAATTGCTAAAGTGAATGGGACTGTTTTTGGTGGGAATTCGCGGCGAGAGACGCCGCTCTCGGTAGGGCAACACTATATTCCCTCAAGCAGAGCGCCGTATCTCGGCGCGGTGCCGATCATCCCGGCGACGTAATTCCATGCCACCATTCCAGGGAATGGATCTGCCATCTGCCCGATGCCGATGACCATGGATAGTCTTCGGCATGCGCGCAAAGATTCGACCGTACAGGGTTTTGATGGATATATTCCAATGCACCTGCTCCATTATCGATGATGCGCATATGGAACCGATTCTGCCAGATCGGCTTGCCGATGTTGAAACGGACATCTCGCTTATACAGATTCATGATTTTCGAAATCGATCCTCCTTCGGGAACTCGCAGGAGGAAGTGGCAGTGGTCTGGCATCATCACAAATCCGTACAGAAAAAATGGATAAAGCTCCTGTACAACGTAGAGAGTCTCTATGGCTATGCGCGCGGCAGCAGGATCCTTAAATACCGGTACACGCCGATACGTATTTGTAGTGATCAGCATTGTTCTGCCGTTCTGGATCGGATGGCGTTGTGACATGAGGGTAGTGTGCGTGGTCGCGGCGAGATACGCCGCTCTCCTTGAGGAAATATTTGGTGTAGCGCTCATTTAATGGCGGCAGGCAGCCCATGAAGACGTTCCATGTTGCGGTGGAACCCCCCACCTTTCTCTCGTCGATTTTTTCCCTTAAGCTCGGCCTGTGGAACGTTCCCCCACCCAACTCGGCGTCGGCACACTGGATCTGACGGAACAAGAGAAGGGTTACGTGATGGAGGCGTTGAATTCCAACCGTCTCTCGTACGGGCCGTTCAGCCGCAAGTTCGAGCGGCAGTTCGCTGAAGATCACGACAGCAAGTATGCCGTGTTCGTCAACAGCGGCACCTCGGCGCTCTCCATCGCCGTAGCGTGTTTGAGAGAGCTGCACGGCTGGAATAACGGCGACGAAGTGCTGGTACCGGCACTCACGTTCGTGGCGACATCCAATGTGGTGCTGGATCACAACCTGGTGCCGGTATTCGTCGATTGCGATGCCAAAACCTACAACATCAACCCTGCGCTCATAGAGGCGAAGATCACGCCGAAGACGCGCGCGATCATGGTGGTGCATTTGTTTGGATTAGTGGCCGATATGGACCCGATTCTGGCGATCGCCCAGAAGCACAACTTGCGCATCATCGAAGACAGCTGCGAGACGATGGGCGTGCGGTACAAGGGGAAGAAGGCGGGCTCGTTCGGCGACATCAGCTGCTTCTCGACGTACGTGGCGCACCTCATCGTCACTGGTGTCGGCGGTCTCGCCGTGACGAGCGACGATAAGTACGCCGAAGTTCTCCGCAGCGTGGCGAACCACGGGCGCGACAGCATCTACATGTCCATCGACGACGACAAGGACATCGACGGCGCGGCGTTCCAGCAGGTGATCAAGCGGCGGTTCCGCTTCGTGCGGCGCGGCTTCAGCTTCCGCGCGACCGAGATGGAAGCGGCACTCGGCCTCGGCCAGCTCGAGCGCTTGCCCGGCATTCTCGGCGCACGACAGAGAAATGCCGCGTGGTTAAAGGATCATCTGAAGCCATTCGATCGATTCATTCAGCTCCCGTCGTTCGATCCATCAGTCCAGGAACACGCCTTCATGATGTTTCCCATTGTCGTGAAGCCAGACGCGCCGTTCGGCAAGTGGGAGCTCATCAAGCACTTGGAAGAATGGAACGTGGAGACGCGCGACATGCTGCCGCTCATCAATCAGCCCGTGTACCGGGACATGCAGATACGCCAGGAAGATTTCCCGGTGGCGCACTGGGTGAACGAGAACGGGTTCTACATCGGATGCCATCAGGGGATGGAAGAAAAGGAGCTGAAGTATGTTGAGGAAGTGTTTGGAGAGTTCATGAGGAGCTTGTAGGTGGTAGCTTGTAGCTGGTAGGGTTGGCGAGTTGATTGGTTTACTGGTTGATTGGATTCCTCATCCATGGCTTTCCAATCAACTAATCAACTAATAAACCAGTAAACGTATGAAGAAAGCACTCATCACCGGCATCACCGGCCAGGACGGTTCGTACCTCGCGGAGCTGCTGCTGCAGAAGGGCTACGAGGTGCACGGCATCGTGCGGCGGGCGTCGACCTTTAACCGCGGGCGCATCGAGCACTTGATCACCGATCCGCATCAGCAGGAACTGCCGCTCACGCTGCACTACGGCGATTTGGGCGACAGCAGTTCGCTCCTGCGCATTCTGCTGAAAGTGAAACCGGACGAGATCTACAACCTGGCGGCGCAGAGCCACGTGGCCATCAGCTTCGATCTGCCGGAGTACACCGGCGACATCACGGCGCTCGGCACGGCACGATTGTTGGAGGCGTGGCGCGCGAGCGAGTTGCCGGCGAAGTTCTACCAGGCGAGTTCCAGCGAGTTGTACGGAAAGGTGGTGGAGACGCCGCAGACCGAGACCACGCCGTTTTACCCGCGCAGCCCGTACGCGTGCGCCAAGGCATATGCGTTCTACCTCACGCGGAACTACCGCGAGAGCTACGGCCTCTTCGCGGTGAATGGCATCCTCTTCAACCACGAATCGCCGCGGCGCGGCGAGAACTTCGTCACGCGCAAAATCACGCTCAGCCTCGCGCGCATTCTGGCAGGCGAGCAGGAGTGCCTGTATTTGGGAAACTTGGAGGCCAAGCGCGACTGGGGCTACGCGGCCGAGTACGTGGAAGGGATGTGGCGCATGCTGCAGCACGATGTGCCGAACGACTACGTGCTGGCTACGGGACAGACGCAGACCGTACGCGCCTTCTTGGAACTCTGTCTCCAGATCGCCGGCATCCCGTTCGAGCGGTCCGGCCAGGGCGAAAAGGAGACGTACGTCGACACGCGCACGGGCAAGACGGTCGTGGCCATCGACCCGCGGTACTACCGCCCGGCCGAGGTGGATCTCCTCATCGGCGACGCATCCAAGGCGAAGAAGCAGCTCGGTTGGGAAGCCAAAACTTCCTTGGAGGAACTCGCGCGGATGATGATGGAAGCGGACTGCGCTCACTATGAGATTCCTCTTCCGTCTTAGCGAATGTTATATTCTTTACTTACAGAGAGTTCGCAAGACTGCAAGACTGCAAGATTACAAGATTGCAAACAAAAATCCCAGATTCCAAGAGTACAAGGATTTGCAATCTTGCAATCTTGCAGTCTTGAAATCTTCTCCTCAATTCCATGAATTTCGCCAGCAAGTCCGTTCTTGTCACAGGGGGTACTGGCTTCATCGGCAGTTTTCTGGTGGAGCGGTTGCTGGCCGAAGGGGCGACGGTGCGCGTGCCGCTGCACTCGCGCAACTACCGCAGCCTCTCCATGCGGCGATCGGAGGTGGAGTGGATGGACGGCGACTTGCGCGACGCGGAGTTCTGCAAGCAGCTCACCGATGGCATCGACGTGGTGTTCCACCTCGCGTCGTACCGGCGCAACGTGCAGTTCCATCACGAGCACTGCGGCGATGTGCTGGCGGGGAACGTGCAGATGACGCTCTCGCTGGCGAGTGCGGTGCGTAAGCGACCGAAGATCCGCGTGGTGTTCTTCAGCACAGCCAATATTCCGGATCCGATCTCGCTCATCGACGTGGCGGCGTCGGATCGCAAGGACGGTTATGTCCTCGGCAAGCTCGCGTGCGAGCTGCAGTGGATGTCCACGGCCCAGCAGGCGGGCTTCCCGCTGCTCATCCTGCGTCCGGTGGGCGTGTACGGCCCGCGCGATACGTTCTCGGAAGACAGCAACGTCATCCCGTCGCTGATCGTGAAGGCCGAGGCCGCGGAAACCGAATTGATCGTGTGGGGGACGGGGAACCAGGAACGCGCGTTTCTGTATGTTGAAGATCTGGTGGCAGCCGCTTTTGCTCTCCTCGATGCCGAGGCGACGGGCGTGCAGTTCATTTCCTCGCACGAAGTGGTGAAAGTCTCCGCACTCGCCGGGCTTATCCGCGATGCAGTCAAGCCGGCGCTTGCCCTCTCGTTCGATACGACGAAACCGGAAGGACGCTTGAGTATTCCGCTCCTGCCGATGCACCCAAGCCTGCGTGCATTCCCATGGACGAGTTTGGAGGAAGGCATGAGGAAGACGGTGGAGTGGTGGAAGGGGGAAATGTGAAGATTGCAAGACTGCAAGACTTCAAGATTGCAAAAAAAACCCAAGGGGAGAACTTTTGGGTTTTGGTTTGGCTTTTGCAGTCTTGCAATCTTGCAGTCTTTCCTCCCAGTCTCTCTCCCTGTACTCTCCGCACCATGCCTCAGCCAAAAACACTCGTTATTATCCCGTGCTACAACGAGGCGGAGAACATCGTGCAGCTGGTCGACCGATTGATGGACTTGTATCCGTCGATCGAGGTGCTGGTGGTCGACGATTCTTCGCCGGACGGGACAGCGGCGTTGGTGAAGAAAGCGCAGGAGCGGCATGCGGGGCGGCTGCACCTGATAGTGCGACAGGGCAAAGGCGGACGCGGCTCGGCGGTGCTGGCCGGGTTCGCGTGGGCATTGGAGCGCGACTACGAGATCGTGTTCGAGATGGACAGCGACTTCTCGCACAAGCCCGAGGAGATCGCGTCGTTCATGGAGAAGATCAAAAACAACGACATGGTCGTGGGCTCGCGGTACCTGCCGGGCAGCGAGATCCGCGAGTGGGGGCCGAAGCGCACGTTCTTCTCCAAGTGGGCGAACCGCTACGCGCGGCTGGTTCTGCGGATTCCGATGTCGGATTACACCAACGGCTTCCGTGCGTACCGTCGCAAAGCGCTGGAAATGATCGATATGAAGAAGATCGACGCGAAGGGGTACGTGGTGCTCTCGGAAGTGGCGTACCAGCTGCATCGCAAGGGCGCGACGATCGGCGAGGTGCCGACGGTGTTCGTGAATCGCCGCCGCGGCATCTCCAATCTCACGGGCCACGAGATCCACGAGGCGTTCTTCTCGGTCATTCGCATCCGGTCGCCGCATCTGTATTTGCACATGAAACAGGTGTTGAAATTCATTGTGAGCGGCGGTCTCGGGGCGGCGGTCGATCTCGGCTCGCTGCCGTTGCTCATCCGCGTGCTGGGCGTGAACCCGTACGTCGCGCCGTACGTATCGAGTTTGCTCGGCGCGCTGGTGGTCTTTCTGCTCAACAAGTACTTCACCTTCCGCAATGCCGACCGCAACGTCATGGGGCAGCTCGTCAAATTCGCCATTGTCTACGGTCCCGCGATCTTCCTCAACGGCGTCATCACCAACGTGCTGTTCCACTGGGGCCTGCACTACCTCCCCGCCAAAGTCATCGCCATCGGCGTGATGATTCCGGTGAATTACTTCTTCTCGCATTCGTTCGTGTTCCGGAAGAAGAGGTGAATCTTGAGTCTTGAATAGCTTGGTTCTTGGTACGAGAAATACAGGCTTTGATGTAGGGACGGAGGTTTATGTTTGTGTTTCTTGAATCTGGAAGAACGCTCTTCAAAACTCAAGATTCAAGATTCAAGCCTCACCGTTCCCTTCCCATGTTATCATCGACCCATGTCTCTTCTCCGGCGGCTCTTCGCTTCGCCCGCCTTCCACGTCATTGTCCTCACCGTCGCCGTCGCGATCGTGTTCGCTCGCTCGCACATCGTGCCGATGGACGATGATTTCAACTACCAGCGCTTCATCCAGACACTTGCCGCCGGACACATCGACCTGTCGATCCCCGGATTCCACGGCGCGTCGTTCTTGGCGTTGCCGCTGTATTTGCTCACACACTCGACGCACGCGAACATCTGGTTCCAAATTCTCTGCGCCATCGCGCTCGTTCCCGCCGCGTACGGCGCGGCTCTCGCGTTGCTGCGCGATCGATTCCAGGCGATTCTCTTCGCGTACGCGATGGCGTTGATGCCGTTCTACTTCTTCGTGGCGCTGCGCGGGTTCACGTTTCCATCGTTCACACTCGCGGTGCTGCTGGCATTGATGCTGCGCGCTCACGGCTCGCGATGGGCGTGGCTGCCGCTCGGTATTTCATTCCTCATCAAGCCGTTCTCCATCGCTCTCGCGCCGCTGTTTCTGTGGTGGCAGCCGGTTGGCCAGGAATCGGATCGTAGGAACGGGAGAATGCAATTGTGTTTTGCGCTGATTTTGCCGTTGCTCTACATCGCGGCCGAGTACGCGCAGATCGGCAAGATCATCGTGGGATCGCATCCCGCTATTGATCAGACGAATGTGTTCCAGTGGTGGAAGTTCCCGCTCAATATCGTGTACGGGTTTCAGATGCTGTTCTCCATCCATAACTACTACTTCCCGAACCCCGCGGCGACGGGACCGGGCAACTTGGTGCACGCGTCTCCGCTGCTGCTGTTCCTCGGTACGTTCGGCCTGCTGTACGCGAAGAAATTTTGGGCGGATCGGCGTCTGGCGTACGCGCTCGGCGCATCCGTCATCCTCGCGTACGCGCTCGCGGCATCGCTGGATCACATGGATCATTTTTACATGCAGACCGCGGTGCTGCTGCTGGCATTGGCGGGCGTTCCGCTGCTCGCGCGATACGTGCGGCTGATTCCGCTGGTACTGTTCTCGTTTCATTTTCAATTTCTCTATCTGTACCTGCAGTATCGTGGGGTGTTTTTTAATGATGTGTCGCTGTTCCTTATTCCGTTAGCCGTGGATGTGCTGGCACTGGCCGTGGCCGTGTCGTTTTGGTCGACATGGACGAGGGAGGTGTCGGAGTGACGGCACGTCGGAACGCTTCCGTTGTATAGTGCAGGCGTTTGCTCGGCGAGCGAGGCAAATCGTAGAATCAAACGCCGAATGCGTTCATGACACTACTCTTCAATACCCTCCTCGACGCGGCGACGATCGTGGTGCTGTACACGGGGCTCGGATACTTCGTGAGCCGGTTCCTGGTGTCTGCGCGGAAAGATAACGTTATCACATGGCTGTTCCTCACGGTTATCCTGATGCCGCTCCTCGTGAGCGTGCAGTCGCTCGTGTGGCCGGTGACCCACGGAGCCATCGTGCTCGAAAGCCTGCTACTCCTGTGCATCGCCGTCATGATGGATGTGGCAAAAATCCGTCCAAAGCATTCTCTCTCGCTCTTCGAAACGTTCTGGCCGGTACAGCCGTGGGAGTGGACGGCCTACATGACATTGCTGTCCGTCTTCTTCGCCTTCCTCGTCGTCCCAAAATTGTCGCTCCTGTTGACCAACGGGGCGTCCATCGGCGATGACTACTGGCGCGTGCGGTACGTTCTCGGCATCGGGTTTGATCTCGCGAACCCGCGACATTGGCATGTGCCAACCGAGTCGTTCTCGTACTACTTCTTCGACTACTATTTGCCCGGTATCACGTTCCGCGTCACGTCGCTCTCGGTGCAGGCGGCGTGGTTTTTGCAGAATATGCTGGAGTATCTGGCGATACTGGGCTTCCTGCTGTGTGTAGCGCTATCGCAATTTCGCCGGCCAGCAGCGCGACTTACGTTCTTATTGGCTTGCACGTTCTTCGGTGGGCTCGATTACTTCGTCTACTCGCTTTTCGCGGGCGCCGTTCCGACACACTTGGAATGGTGGAGGGGGGTGGTGTCCGTGGCGCAGCCCTACACAGTGCAGATCTCGGCACCGTACACGCTGTTTCTATGGGTGCCGCACCATCTGATGGCGGGGATCATCTACGTGCTCATCATGCTGTTGGCGCAACAACGAAGTATCGCGCACCGCGTGATGATCGCGCTGCTGTTCGCATCGCTCTTGGGGTTCTCCACGTTTGTTTTCTGCACGGCGGCCCTCTCGTACGCCGTTGCGGAAGTGGTGTTGCTCCTGCGAGGCGGCGCTTCGTGGAAGGATGGACTGGTGCAGGTGCCCGTGTTTCTACTCTTTGCGCTCAAGATGTTTCTCCTCTTGTCTGGGCGGCACGGGGTGCTTGTGTATTACCCGACGATCTTCGAATTCCTGCGGCCGGTTCCGGCGGTCATTTCTTTGCCATGGCATGCCATCAGCAGCATTACATTCCCGGTGGTGAATTACGTACTCACGTATCTCTTTTTGCTCACGGTGGACGTGGGCGTTCTTTTCTGGCTGGCGATCGGTTTCTTCTTCGTCACCGGACGGCGGCCCTTTACGGAACGCAGACCGACGTTGGATCTCTACATCTGCGTGAGCCTGTGCGTGACGGTTATCTTTCTCTCGTTCATCAGCAGTTACAACCTCAATGAGCTCTTCATGCGCGGTAGTATTGTTGCGGAGTTCGCTATATTTTTCGGCGCGGCGTTCTTCGTCGATCGTCTGCAGTCGCGAGCCGGCATGCTGAGTCTATGGGTGTTCGCGCCGCTCATCGTGGTCACGCACGTTACGAACTTCGCAACCGAGTTTCGCGGGCGCAGCGATTATCAAGGCCAGCGGCTGCCGCCTGCGTACGCCTTCATCCGCACGCTGCCGAAAAATGCGGAGTTCTTTGCCGAGGACAAGTACCTCTGCGGTGACATTACCTTTCTGGGTAATCGCGTCTGTGCCCAAAACCAGGAGGATCTTTCTGGGGAAGATGTCGTGTGCCTTCGTTCGTTGCCGCTGCCGCCGGGTGATCAATGGAATCACCACGATGTACTGCAAGTAGTAGCGCGTACGAGCGGCCGCAATCGGTACTTCGTCACGCGTCGGCCGGTGCGTCTTTCCTCGCTGGTGCCGGTGTATGCGGGTGATCAGATATTTATCTACCGTTTTCCGGATACCGCAGCACAGGAGAACCATGCTGGTCAGTCGATTGGTCAAACTCTATAGTGCTTGCCCGTCATCATCCGCGTACCAGATTCCTCCCATTGTCTTTCCATGACCGACAAGAAGATCGCCGTCATCGCCGGGGCCGGCCCCGCCGGGCTCACGGCGGCATATGAACTGCTGAAGCGGACGGACATCGTGCCCATCGTCTTCGAGGCGACGGACGCCATCGGCGGCATCGCGCAGACGTACAACTACAAAGGCAACCGCATCGACATCGGCGGGCACCGGTTCTTTTCCAAGAGCGAGCGCGTGATGAACTGGTGGTTCAACATCCTGCCGCAGCAGGGCGCGCCTGCGGCGGATACGGCGGAGAAGAATCACGAGATCGAGTATGCGACGGAAGTGGTGATGAAGTACTTGTGTCCGGAGTGTCTGGAGGATGCGGACACCGGACACCGGACGTCGAGTGCCGCTGCGACGTCCGCAGTCCGCAGTCCGCCGTCCGATCCTCTCGTGGTAAAGAAACCGGCACCCGACCCCGAGCGAGAAGACGAGGTGATGCTCCAGCGGCCGCGGCTGTCGCGCATTTTCTACCGCCGCCACTTCTTCCCGTACCCCATCGGCATCACGCTCTCGGTGGCGCGGCGCTTGGGGCTGTGGAACACGTTCATGATCGGCATGAGCTACATCTGGCGGCAGATGTTTCCCATCAAAGACGAGACGTACCTCGATGCGTTCTACCGTAACCGCTTCGGCGACCGGCTCTACAAGACGTTCTTCGAGGCGTACACCGAGAAAGTTTGGGGCGTGCCGGTGCACCAGATCCGCGCCGACTGGGGCGCGCAGCGGGTGAAGGGCCTCTCGCTCAAGCGGGCGGTGGCGCACGCCATCAAGGATTTGCTCTCGAGCGATTTCCAGAAGGCCCAGGCCGAGCGCGAGACGAGTCTCATCACGCGGTTCTTCTACCCCAAGTACGGACCGGGGCAGATGTGGGAGGTGACGGCGCGGCAGATCGAGCAATGCGGCGGCACCGTGCGCATGAAGCGCCGCGTGTGCGCGGTGCATCTGAAGGAGGGCAGAGTGACAGCCGTGACGGTGGAAGATTGCGACACGGGCGACACCGAACGCGTGGCATGCGACTACTTCTTCTCCACCATGCCCATCAAGCACCTTACCGGCATGATGAGCCCGCAGCCGCCGTCGCTCGTAACGGAAGTGGCGGAAGGGCTGGCGTACCGCGATTTCCTCACGGTGGGCCTGCTGCTCAAAAAGCTGCACGTGCAAGAGGAAGGCAAGAAACCCGCAAGCGACGTACCCGACAACTGGATCTACATTCAGGAAGGCGATGTGCGCGTGGGGCGCGTGCAGATCTTCAACAACTGGAGCCCGTACATGGTGGCCGACCGCAAGAACTCCATCTGGATCGGCCTCGAGTACTTCGTGAACGAGGGTGGCGATTTGTGGGTGAAGCCCGACGAAGATCTGATCGCGCTCGGCACGCGCGAGATGGAGAAGATCGGGTTTATCAAACCGGAAGATGTGATCGACGCGCGCGTGCTGCGCATGCCCAAAGCGTACCCGGCGTACATTGGCAGCTACGCCCAGCTCAAGGTGGTGGAAGACTACGTCAACACCATCCCCAATCTCTTCCTCATCGGCCGCAACGGCATGCATCGGTACAATAACCAAGACCACAGCATGCTCACCGCGATGATGGCGGTGGACAACATCGTGGAGGGCCGGACCGACAAGAGTAATTTGTGGGAGGTGAATTTGGAAATGGCGTATCACGAGGAGAAGAAGCCGGAGAAGTAAGGCCCACGTGAATCATCCAACAACCCCCGCAGCAGCGAGCCGTCGCTCGCTGCCCGGGCCTCGGCGGCCCGGTGGTATGTTCATCGTTGCGTCTTCCTACTCCCTCACACCTCTTCCCTCCCTGAGAGCGGGCCTTCGGCCCGCGGATGTCGATGTGTATTCATCATCTTTTTTTATGTGGGAGCAGGTTTATAACCTGCGGTCGGCGATCTGCTCTTCCTCCCGGCCTCAAGGGTTTCGGTCACCCATACCATAATCCCGCCAATTCCCTATTTTCTGGTATCTCCTACACAATCCTGGTCGAACTTCTCCAAAGGCAAAGGTGTTCTTTTCTTTGGCTGCCGCCCAAAGAAAAGAACAAAAAGCCCTTCGACACGCTCAGGACAGGCAAACCCACCGCCTATGACCCACCTCGCTCTGGCTCGACTGCGCCTGATGGCGTGTCGAGCCAGAGCTCGTAACCACTCATCCCCACCACATAGGCGGAGGGGGTTGCTACGAGAATGACGGTGATGCGGAAGGTTCGGCGTCGTGGTCGCCGCCTGGGTGTAGTGAGTATGAGGGCAGTGCGATGAAGTGCCTCAGTGCTATCCGCTAACCGCTTATCGCTCTTCAAAACTCAAGACTCAAGAATCAAGACTCAAAAAAACCGAGGCTCCCACCCCGGCTTTCTGTTCCCTGGAGCGCGCGGGCTCCGTTCCCTCTTTTATTTCCTCTTTTTCTTCGCTGGCTTGGTGGATGTCTTCTTCGCGCTTGCCGCGGCCTTCGCGTTCTTTACCGATTTCGAGACGGCTTTCTGCAATGTTACTTTGCGGTCGCGCGCGGCGACGACGGCGACGGTCTCGCGCAGTTTCTCGGTCACTTCCACCGGCAGATTTTGCAGTGCTTCGTACACATCTTCGCCGCCCATGTAGCGCCAGTCGGCGTCTTTGAGCACCTCCTTGAACTCCTGAATTTCGCGACGCGTCTCGCGCTGCAGCGCGGGGTCGGTCAGATCCATGCGCAGGCGCTGGAGGAGTTTGACCTGCAGCACGTAGAGCGTGTGCACACGGTCGAGAGCGGACATTCGCGACATAGGATGTGGGTGTAAATTTCAAATCATTGTAGCGATTCACAGGAACGGCGTCAATTTTTTGCCTTCTACAAGAGGAAAAATATGGTGCTTTGTCAGAATTCGCAATGCCGCACGTCTGTATCGCCGCAACCGAATTCAGCGCTGAAGTGTCAATTAGCCTTGGATGAAGCCGTTCCCGGCTCTACTCTGCCTCTACTCCCTCCTCTCATGAAACTCACTCAGGCAATCCTGCCCGTCGCCGGGCTCGGTACGCGGTTCCTGCCATGGACGAAAGTAGTTCCCAAGGAGCTGCTCCCCATCGGCAATAAGCCCATCATCGCCCTGCTCGTCGACGAGTGCCTGTCGGTCGGCATCGATCAGATCTGCTTCATCATCAGCCATGGAAAGGAGGCGATCCCCCAGTACTTCTACCAGATGCCGGAGCTGGAAAAAGAACTCGAGAGTCGCGGCAAGTTGCACATGCTCGAGGATCTCAAGCGGTACGACAATGTGAAGATCCACGTGGCGTACCAAGATGAAATGAAAGGCGACGGACATGCGCTGCTCCACGCGGCCGACTGGGTGACGAGCGACCATGTCGCGGTGCTCTTCGGCGACGATCTCATCATCGGCGGCAAGAGCGGGCTGCAGCAGCTGCAGTCCGCCTACGCGCACCTCGACACGCACGAGGATGCCGCCATGCTCAGTCTGCAGGATGTGCCGCCCGACTGCGTGTCGAAGTACGGCATCGCCGATCTCGACCATAGCCGTCCGACGAAGCACGACCGCCTCAAGCACGTGAAAGGTCTCGTGGAGAAGCCGAAGCCGGAAGACGCGCCGAGCACGTTCGGCATCGTGGGCAAGTACATCATCCCGCGGCGCGTGTTCGGCGCACTGAAGACGATCGAGCAGGGCTCGAAAGACGGCGAAGTGCGCCTCATCGACGCGCTTATCCAGGATCTCGGCCAGACGCACGTGTACGGCTACGTGTTTGAGGGCACACGGCTCGATACCGGTACGCCGGATGGCTACAAAGAGGCGGTGCGGCTGCTGGGATAAAGGATCCGAAGCCATTGTCAACATTCGCGAGCCCTGGTACGGTTTCCCGGCTCCAACGACAAGGAAGCATGTGTGGAGCTGTAGCTCAGCTGGTTAGAGCGCTCCCCTGTCACGGGAGAGGTCGCGGGTTCGAGTCCCGTCAGCTCCGCCATTATTTCCATTAATCTTAGTTCTATAAGTATCTGCGAGGACGAGAAGTTTATCCTGCTTGCCCGTCCGTAGCGCTGCGAAGGAGGGAGCCGAGCCGAAGGGAGTCCCGTCAGCTCCGCCATAAATATCTATTCAGATCAATTGAGTCAATATTTCAAATGACGAGAAGTTTACTCTGAGTAAGCGAGCCTCAGAGGCGAGCGCATCGAAGAGAGTCCCGTCAGCTCCGCCATTATTTCCATTAATCTTAGTTCTATAAGTATCTGCGAGGACGAGAAGTTTATCCTGCTTGCCCGTCCGTAGCGCTGCGAAGGAGGGAGCCGAGCCGAAGGGAGTCCCGTCAGCTCCGCCATAAATATCTATACTATCAGCCGGCGTCGTTCTCAGCCTGTCATCTCCCCACTCCCCACAACGATCACCAGATAGTACTTGTTCGGCTGCAGGGTGAGGCTCGTATTCCAGGTGATGTTATGGCCCGAGGCGAAAGTCTGCAGCGCCGGCCCTAGGCTCGGGTCGCTCAGTGCCGCCACCGTGGCGAAGAAGTTTTGGGTGAGGAAGGGGAAGGGATTACCCGCCGCTTGCAGCGCCCGCTCCTGCGTGAGTTGCAGGTCGCTGTAGGTGTAGATGTACGCCTTCACCGGGCCGTCGCTGCTCGTGAGCACCTGGAGTACGTCCTTTGGTGTTTGTGTACTCGAAGTCGTGACCAAGTAGAGCGTCGATTGCTGCAGCGTGGTTGGGCAGTCCAACAGCGTGAACGACTTGATGACCGAGAGACCCTTGCGTCCCCGGAGGGGCAGCGAGGCATTGCAGGGGCTGAAGATGCTTACGTTGAATCGCCCAATTCCGTATGGGGCGGCCAGAAGCGCCTGCGGCAGAATGATACTCGTCACACATAGTAAGCTCACGAGAGCGAGGAAGCGGTGGAGCGCAGGGCGGACGGTGTGCATAACGATGAATAGAGTATGGCCATCGCACTGTCCGGCGCAATCGTATGATCCTCGCCATCACGTTTTCTGGTATTCGTGTCCAGCACAAGTGACTCATACCAATTCCAATTTAAACAGATGCATATCGGCGGAGCGTTGAAGATTTCCCAAAGCCGAAATTTTGGCCGATCATCGTATCACTTTGAACGCGAAGCCGTATCACATCCCCATCGCCGCACTGGATGAATCTATGGACACGAAGCCTCCCAGCGGATCGAAGAGCAGGCCGTTGACGATGCTATTGCCTGCATCGGACGACACCGCAGCCGGCATATCTTTTCTCGACAAACATGCCGCTTGCCACCACCATGCTTTTGCATGGATGCGTACTCCCTCCTGGATTTCGGCAATGCGCTGCGTCTCGAGCAGTGGGGGCCGTACCGTCTGGTGCGGCCGGATCCGACAGCCGAGGGTGGCCCGACTCGTCCTGAGCTTTGGGCATCCGCCGACGCGATCTATACAGGAGAGAAGGGGAAAGGGGCATGGGTGCAGCCGCATCCGCTGCCCGAACACTGGCCGGTGGCGTTCGACGACGTGCAGATGGCCGTTCGCCTTGCGCCCTACAAGCATACGGGCGTATTCCCGGAGCAACTGCGGAACTGGCGATGGATGCGCGAGCAGGCGAAGAAGACGGCTCGGCCGCTCTCGGTGCTGAATCTGTTCGCGTACACCGGCGGCGCGACGGTGGCGCTCGCGCGCGACGGCCACAAGGTGACGCACGTCGATGCCGCGCGGCCGACCATCGGGTGGGCGAAGGAGAATGCGGCGCTCAATCATCTTCCATCGGATGCGGTGCGGTGGATTCTCGAAGACGCCGCGGTGTTCGTCGAGCGCGAGGTGAAGCGCGGCAAAACGTACGACGGCATCATTCTGGATCCGCCCGCGTTCGGCCACTCGCCCACGGGAAAGACGTGGAGAGTGGAGCGAGACCTGGCGCCGCTGCTCGAGCAGTGCGCGATGATCCTGCATGATCAGCCTGCCTTCATCGTGCTCAACGGCTACGCGCGGCACGACACGCCGGAGAGTTTTCGGCGGTTACTGAGTGGCGTGCTCCTCGCAAAAACATCGCTCAAAAATTTCAAGATCGATGCACGCGAACTGATCCTTGAGGCAGAGGATGGAAGAATATTGTCGACGGGCGCGGTGGCGCGGTGCGCATTTTGATGATTGTCTCTCCGCTTCCGCAGGGGAGGCCATGGCCTCCCCTGCGGGTAGCGAGTACGGGTGCAAATCGATTTATTTCTGTCCTCGTTCTCTCTGTACTTGCGCGATCATGCGCACCGCCAGGGCCAGCAGTACGCCGACGACGAACGTCATGCCGAGCCACAGCACCCACGGGTGCTGCTCCGAGAAGCGGTTGTCGTTCTGGTCGCACGCGTCGCCCAGCGCGTCGGCATCGCTGTTGCTTTGGTCCGCATTCGCGACGTAGCGGCAGTTGTCCGTCGCGTTGATCACGCCGTCGCCGTCGTCATCGTCGCACGCGTCGCCAATGCCGTTGTTGTTCTTGTCCGTCTGATCCGCATTCGCGACGACGGGGCAATTGTCGAGCGGCGGCAGCAAGCCGTCGCCGTCCATGTCGGTGCACGCATCGCCCTGTCCGTTCCCGTCGCTGTCCCTCTGATCCGCATTCTGCATGGTGGGGCAGTTGTCGCAGCGGTCGCCGCGCCCGTCGCGGTCTTGATCCGCCTGGTCCGCGTTGGCGATGGCCGGGCAGTTGTCGGTATCGTTGCGCGCGCCGTCTTTGTCGGTGTCGATGAGCGGGCCTTCGCACGCATCGCCAATGCCGTTGTTGTTCGTGTCTTCTTGGCTCGGGTTGCGCACGGCGGGGCACGAGTCGCACGCATCGCCAATGCTATCCTTGTCGCGGTCTTCCTGCCGCGGGTTGGGCGCGGCGCGGCAGTTGTCGACGGTATCCGGCACGCCGTCGCTGTCGCGGTCGAGCTGGCACGCGTCGCCGATGCCGTCGCCGTTGGTATCCTTCTGATCCGCGTTCGCGATGCCGGGGCAGTTGTCTCTGCTGTTGATCACGCCGTCGCCATCCATGTCGTCGCACACGTTGCCGATGCCGTTCAGATCATCATCGCGCTGGTCGGGATTGAAGATGCCAGAGCAATTATCACTCGCATCGCCGACGCCGTCGCGGTCTTGATCATTCTGTAATCCATTCGGCACAGTCGGCGCATTGTCGCACGCATCGCCGATGCCATCATGATCGGTATCCTTCTGATCTGGATTGGAAATCTGAGGACAATTATCCCGCACGTCGATTCTTCCGTCGTTATCGACGTCTGTCTGACTGGTCTGCGCTGCTCCGAGTGTTGCGAACGGCGTTGCCGCCACCGCCGAAAGCGATGCAGAATCGGGAACGGTCGGTGGATTCTTGTCGCCGTATGCCAGGACGTACGTTCCCTTCGGCTCGGCGGCAAAGAGGATGCGTGCGGGCTGCACGCCGTTCACCGTGACCTCGCGGATCGTCGGGACCGTGTCATAGGTGATCGTCACAAGAAGTGTGTCCGTGGTGACGGACGAGAACGTGATCGACGACGAATCCTTCACGGTGCGCAGGGACACAAAGGGAACATTGATCCCTTCCCCTGCGGCTGCCACATCGATTGACTTGAAGCGCTCGTCGCTGTCAAAAGCGATGGAGTCCACGCGTACCGGCGTGATGAATGTAATAGTGAAGCTGACGGATGAAGGACTCTGAAGAGGATTGGGCCGGAGCGATGTAGCGAGATCGCCGTCATGCAGAACTGTCTCCCACGTGTTCCCTTCGACGGATCCTGGGACGATGAAGGCAATGACACCCCGCAGCGGGCCATCTTTCGCCGGAGCGCTCTTCTGCGGCACCACACGATTTCCTTCCATCACGCGGAGCGATGCGAGCGGACTGACGGTCGTCACCTCTTCCGGAATGGCGACGAAGACTGGCTGAGGAGAGGAAAGGTGTGGCAGCACGATCGGGCGGGACATCAGTGAAGCGGCGCCGACAAAAGGAATACAGAGAAGAAAGAGAGAACCTGCGAGGAAAATCTTGTTACGCATGGTCAGAGGAGGAAACGAAGAACGATTTGAGCATGTCCTTCTTGCGCTGATACAGCAGCGACGCCGCCACGAGCAGCCCGCCCATCACCGTGAAACCGATGACGCGCGCGCCGGTGCCGAGCGCGAAGAGATCCACGATCGTGAGCTTGGCGAGCGCGACGAGCAGCAGGATGAGGCTGAACTGGCGCAGCGGTTTCCAGTTGCGCGTCATGCCGACGATCAATGCCGCGGAGCCGTACGCCGCCCACAGGATCGAGACGCCCACTTGCGTGATCGATCGCGACCGTTCGTAGAGGAATACCCATCGGTTCGTCTGCATGAAGATGACGAACTCGCGCGTGAGGTACAGGAGCGTGACGATCTGCACGGCGATGCCGAGCGCGGAGTACTGCGATTTCTCTGCGGGAGTGAGCGTGGCCCACACGCGGCGCGCTTGCAGGAGAACAATGTATCCGCCGCCGATCAATGCCAGCGCTTCCAGAAACCGCTGCACGCCGGTGAGCGTCGAGCGCGGATCGAACAGATTCATACCGAGCGACGCGGCCAGAACGGCGAGACCGAGGAAGACGAACGGCGTCGTCTGCTGCTCGCGCCGGTCGTCGCGCGCGATGGTGAGCGAGGAGATGACAACGAGGAGCAGCGACCACCCCAAGAAGAGGTAGAGGCCGGAAGGCAGGAAGAAGATCGGCACGGAACTGCCATACTCGTAGGCGAGCCCGCTGCCGGAACGCTTCGTTGCGAACAGGTACCACACGTACGCGGCGATCATCACGATCCACGCGAAGCGTTGGATGCGCCGGTCGCGCAGCGTGAGCGCCGTCCATAACAAGAACGATCCTTCGATGCTCCACGCGAGCGGCACCCACGCGCCGCCGAACTGCAGCGGGATGGCGAGCGACGCGAAGAGCACGGTGAGCGAGAGGCTGGCGAGCACGAGCGGCGTGTCGTTGCGGTTGCGGCGGAACACCTCGCTGCTGAAGGCGAGGTACACCACGGCGAACACGAGCGAGATGAGCGCGTCGTTCTGTTCCATCAGCCCCGGCGTGTTGCTGAGCCACGCGAGAATGAGCCCGAAGTGGAACACCGCGTTGCCGACGAGGATAACAAGATCCGAGGATTCCGCCTTCAGCTGCCGGTGCAGGTTGTACACGTACGGAACAAGCGTGTAGATGGCGGTGAAGGCGACGATGAACGCGAGCGCGTACGCGCGCGGTATGGTTCCATCCATCAACGCCATTATTTCGTACAGCGCGGTGCCCACGAGGCCGAGCGCGTTCAGCGTGCGCCACGGGCGCATGTGGCCGAGCGCGAAGACGCCGAGGTCCAGAATCAGAATGTAGAGGAGGAGCGACGTCATCGATCCGCCCTCGCCTGTGAGCAGTGGCGTGAGGAAGCCGCCGACGATGCCGAATGCCGCGAGCGCGACGGCGCCGTAGTACCCGGCGAGGAGACACGTGACGGCGGTGGTGAGGACGAAGATGCCGAGCGCGATGGGGGACGGGAAAAGGTGGTACGTATGCAGCGCCACCCACGTGACGATGTACGACCCGAGCGCGCCGCCGCCGGTGAAGGCGAGCGCCCACACGCCGTAGCGGCCGCGCAGCCGGTCGCCGGCGATCATGGCGGCGCCGACGAACAAGTACCCGATGAGCGTACGACCGGTGGGCCCGATGAACCCGTTATCGAACGACCACTTGAGGAAGAAGAGCAGTGCGAGAATGAGCGCGCCGATGCCGAGCCACTGGAACAGGTGGCCGCCCACCTGCTCTTCGAACGACTGCGCGGCCGGTGCACGCGTTTGTTCGCGTGTCGCAGCGGCCGGTGTGGGAGCCGTCAGCCGGTCCATTTCCTGGGAAACATTTCCCGGCACTTGTAGATCTTGGAGCGGCACTTCTTCCTTTATTTTCCGCGCGGCCCGCGCCGGCTTTTGCGCGGCCATCTCGTCGATCCGTATGCCGAGCGTCTTCACGCGGCCGTGGAGCCGCAGCAGCCAGACGGGCATCACGATCAAATAGAACAGCACGAGCAGGGGCAACAGCGGTCCCATACCGAGCAGGTATAGCAATTCCATGGGGGAGGGGAGAAATTAAGGGGAAGTGTACTCTTCAGGTTTTGATAAGAAAAACCGCCGCTTTTTATTGGTTCTTTAGCGTTGAGTGAATTTGACTAATCAAAAATATTTATGTATTTATATACATATGGAAAGACTACCTCTAGAGCCTTCAATAGATGTTCTGAGTCGAGTGCTCCCTGCTCGTGCGCTTCAGTACATTCGAGAAACAAATGATGTCTTTGCCGCAGGTGATGTGGCTGGAGCAATGAGTGATAGTGAGATCCTCTCTGCACTTGTAACGGCTCAGATACCGATCATACGAATCGTCAGGGGTGAAGTACTGGCGATTCTTGAGCGAAAAGGAGTACCACAAGAAGCACCCGATGTGTTCTCGGTCGTCGATGCGGAAATGCGCGGTGAGCGTAATCCGTTACTTTCTGCGGTTCGGTCTGCCCTCGGGAGATGAGCCCCTTTGCAGAAGTGAACGGAGAGAGGTGCGAGTGCTCTTCCGTACTCTGTTGAATAGATCACCGTAGTGAGGGTCTGATTCGTACGAGAGTTTTTCCTTAATTACTCCCGCGATCAATTCCCCTATCCGCCGACGTCGCTCCCCATCCAGAGCATCCTGCTCAGCTTGGGACATCTTCTCTTTGTCTGGAAGAATTACCTCTTCTCCAGAGAGAAAAGTTTCATTAGTCTTCCCTCCTATCGGTGTCACAAGAATATCTGCTTTAAAATGAGATTTATTCTTTAAGGAGATGTCGACGGTTACGAGTATCTCTCTCTTTGTTTCATCATCAGTGTATCGAATCACAAAGTCTGTACCTGCGCTCTTATCTGCTGATGTTGTGAGCGTTGGTTGCACGCGGACGAGTGACCAGTCATCGAGGTGCAATGCTTGCGTGATCCAATAGTGGACATCTCGAATCCAACCGGCAGGTGGATCGAACTCTTCTGAGGGAGTGTATGCACCCGCATTCGTTTCTGTGAGTACGCGATGAAGCGCTTGTCGCTCAGACTCGAAAGGAATGCAATCAAGATTTTGCTGTTCCACAATCTTCCGTCGGGGATCATTTTCTGGGTACAGGTGGTCCATTTCGAATAATGCGCCGGCGCCATCAAGGTCAATGGATGTTCTGTTTATGTGCATCACATTATTATATATCAAAATAGGAAAAATCTCTACCGTCAAAATTCAGTAGAATAGCAGTTTACAGCCCAGCCTTCGGAAATCCTCCACTCCACACTTCCTGCTCATACGCGTGGGCGACTTTGAGGATGCGTCCCTCTTCCCACTGCGGCCCTACCAGTTGTAGCCCAATGGGCAGCTTATTGGACGAGAGGCCGCACGGCACCGAGAGCGCGGGGATGCCGGCCATCGCCTGGGCGATGACGAAGACATCTTCGAGGTACATGGCCACGGGGTCGTCGGTGTGTGCGCCCACGGTGAACGCCGGCGTGGGCGAGACGGGCGAGAGGATCACGTCGGCTTGTTGGAAGGCATCTTCGAATTCTTTCTTGATGAGCGTGCGCACCTTCTGCGCCTGGCGGTAGTACGCGTCGTAGTAGCCGGCGCTGAGCGCGTACGTTCCCACCATGATGCGGCGCTTCACCTCCGCGCCGAAGCCGTAACTGCGCACATCTTCATACAACTCGATCAATGTTTCGTGGTGAGCCTGTGGTGAACCTGTCGATCCATAGCGCACGCCGTCGTAGCGAGCCATGTTCGAGCTCACTTCGCAGGGCGAGATGATGTAGTACGTGGCCACGGCGTACTTCGTGTGCGGCAGGCTGATGTCGACGAGTTCCGCGCCGAGCGACTGCAGCGTCTTCGCCGCGCCGCGCACGGCGGCTTCCACTTCGCTGTCGAGTCCTTCGACGAAGTACTCCTTCGGCAAGCCGATCTTCATCCCTTTCACGTCGCGCGTCAGCAATGCGCGGTAGTTCGGCACGTCGTGATCCACCGTCGTGCCGTCGAGCGGATCCTTACCTGCCATCGCCTCCAGTAGTATCGCGAGATCTTCGATGCTCTTCGCCATCGGGCCGATGGTGTCGAGCGAGCTCGCCATGCTCATCACGCCGTAGCGGCTGGTGCGGCCGTACGTCGGGCGCAAGCCCGAGCAACCGCAGAAGCCAGCCGGCTGGCGAATGCTGCCGCCGGTGTCGGTGCCCAGCGCGAACAGGCATTCGTCGGCGGCGATGGCGGCCGCGGATCCGCCGGAGGAACCGCCGGCCACGCGCGTTGTATCCCACGGGTTGCGCGTCACGCCGAAGGCGGAGGTCTCGGTGGAGGCGCCCATGGTGAATTCGTCGGTGTTCACTTTGCCGAGGCTGATGGCGCCCTTCGCCGCGAGCCGCAGCGTGGTGGTGGAGCTGAACGGCGGCACGTAGTCTTTGCTGCGCAGCACGTTCGACGCCGCCGTGGTCGCCACGCCTTCCTCGCAGAAGACATCCTTCGCGAAGTACGGAATGCCGGCGAGCGGATGCTCGAACGTTCCCGACGCATCAATGTTTTTCGCTGCTTCCACCGCGCGCTCGAAATTTTTGTGCACGACCGCGTTCAGTTTTCCATCCACCGCTTCTACCCGGTCGATGCACGCCTGCGTCAGCTCCGCAGCGCTGATCTCCTTAGTGCGGAGTTTTTGGTGGGCCTGGGTGATGGTGAGTTGATTGAGCATTGGAATTTGGGGCCTTGAAGTCTTGGGATTTTTTCCTCTACCCGTGTGCAGACGGCGTCACAATCTGATGATCCTTGATTGGCAGTGGACTTGTTGCGAGCAGCGCATCCGGCGAGACAGGCGACTGATTCACTTCATCCGCGCGCAGCGCGTTTCGGAGCCCCGTCACCTGCGCCGTCGCCTCGACGGCCGACGTATCGACTTCCGAGAGAATATCGACGTACTG
>CAZWBO010000009.1:32154-34148 GCA_964632375.1 uncultured Candidatus Peribacteria bacterium
CTCCTTCGTGAATTTCTCTACTTCGGTGTCGCTCAATTGTAAGCGCGCCAGTTTCGCGATGTGCCGGACTTGATCGGGGGTTAAAGAGGTCATGGGCTGGTTTCTGATGGAGGGAGGATAGAGAAGAATTGCTCAATTGTTAAATTGTAAAATTGTTGGCAAGCAAGGCCCAACGAGTAGCAATTTAACAATTTCACCATTTAACAATACGATGCTCGTACTTTCTGCATTTGCCACTAGATCCGATGAAACTCTCTCGTTTAAGAGGCCGTAAAGTCTGCGCGTCACTTCTGCGCAAGGGGCTGCTGTGGAAAGGCAGGACGATGCATGTCCGCTATCTGCGATCCGCGCCACGGTACCCGGGCGTCGATCCCGCGCAGCCCGCCGTCTACGTCGGCACGCTTGCCTCGACCAAGCTCGACAAGTCGGCCGTGCGGCGCAATCGCATGCGTCGCCGATGCCGCGAGGCGCTGCGCGTGGCACTGAAAGACTACGACACATTCCCCGTCGTGCAGTTGTTGATCGCACCGCGATCCTCTAGTCTTGGTGCTCCTTCCGACGACATCCGGCGCGACGTGCGCGCTTTCCTCTCCACGCTTCATGGCCACTCAGAAGAAACAAAGTAGCTTCCTGCAGTTCATGCTCATCTTCGCGGTGGTGTACATCGGAAGCCAGGTGGTGTTGAAGCAGTTCTTCCCCCAGCAGTTCGGCGGGCAGCCGCCCGTCACCGGCGTGGTGCTGCGCCTGCAGCCCGCATCGCTGAGCCACGGGAATAACACGGCGATCGTCATCGAGAACCATACGAACCAGATACTCACGCTTCCGGATCGGTGCCCCCTGCCGCCGGTGAAAGTCTCGCTTATGTCGTCCTCCGCCGAGGTTCTCACTGTCCCGCAGCCGACTGCGGCCGGCCTGGCCATGCCCTGCGAGCCGCTGCGCGAAGTTGCTGCCGGCCAGAACGCCACGTACAGCCTCGCGCCGTGGAAGTACTCGCTGTTCGACACGCCGGGGGAGTACCGGCTCACGCTGCCGGTTGCGGTGGCAGGGAGCGGTGGAACGGTACGGCAGGGCAGCGGTACCACGGTCGGGTCCGGCGCCGTCGTCGCGGCCCAAGAGCCGACGGCGACGCTGCGCGTCACGGAGCCCGGGCCATTCACCAAGCTCTTCCGCGCGCTCATCACCAAGCCGTTCCTCAATTTCCTCATCTTCGCCGCGTCGTGGCTGCCGGGGCACAGTCTGGGCCTCGCCATCATTTTGCTGACGGTGCTCGTGAAGCTCATCCTGTTCATCCCCACGCAGAAGGCGCTCCAGGGGCAGAAAGAGATGCAGATTCTCCAGCCCAAGGTGGAGGCTCTCAAGCGCAAGTACAAAGACAATCCCGTCAAACTCAACGAGGAAACAATGAAGCTGTGGAAAGAGCACAAGGTGAACCCGCTGCAGTCGTGCTTGCCCACGCTCATCCAGTTCCCGGTGCTCATTGGGCTCTTCTACACCATTCGCGACGGATCCACGCTCGCGCTGTCGCGCCACCTCATCTACCCGTTCTACCAGCATCTCACCTGGACGTTCGGCACCGGCTTCCTCGGGCTCGATCTGCTCAAGCCGAACATCTGGGTGCTGCCCATCGCGTTGGTGTTACTGCAGTTCCTGCAGATGAAGCTCACGTTCGCCATCAACGACCGCAAGAAGAACCAGAGCGACGTCATCGATATTCCATCGCCGAAGGAATTGCAGAAGGAAATCCAAGACGCGCCGAAGGATCCCGTGTCGGCGCAGAAGCTCCAGCAGCAGATGATGCTCTACGCGCTGCCGCTCATGATTGGCTTCTTCGCGCTGGGCATGCCGGCCGCGGTCGCAATTTACTGGGGAGTCTCCACGCTCTTCGGCATTGGGCAGCAGCTGGTCGTGAACCGGAAGAAGAGTTATTAGTTATTAGTTGTTAGTGTCCCCCTCGGGGAATGGGTGAAAACCCCCCGCCTTCAGGCGGCGACTTC
>CAZWBO010000010.1:0-14224 GCA_964632375.1 uncultured Candidatus Peribacteria bacterium
AATTACCCAAGCCAAAGCTTCCTGTCATTCATCAACCAAGAAACGCACCAGTCTCGAAAACTACAAATACCCCTCCACCCGCGTCTTCCCGATCCATACCGCCGTCCCTTCGGCCAGCTGCAACTTCTTGATCGCCTTGCGCAGCCCGATCTTGTCGAGCACGTCGTGGAAGCGATTCACCGCGCCGGTGTTGGAAAAATCCGTCATCTGCGTGAACTGCTCCAGGCGCTTGCCGCGGATCATCACCGATCCGTCGGATTTCTTCTCGATGCGGTACGCGCCCATTGAGTCGTCGCTGCCCAAATGCGGGCGGAGCACCGGCACTTCCTTCTTCTTCGCGGCGGTCTCGTCCTCCGCGTACGCGTGACGCCGCTCGCGCTCTTCGAGCACGATGGGCAGGAGCTTCTTCGTAAGATCCTCGGTACCGAGCGTGGTGGCTGCGGAAATGCTCGTGAATACTTGCACGCCGCCGGTCTCCAAAGCGTGCCGCAGCCTCGTCACTTCGTCCGGGATCAAATCCACTTTGTTGAGAATAACCAGCTCACGCTTGCGTGCGAGAGTGGGGGAGTACGCTTCTAGCTCGCGGCGGATGGCCATGTAATCTTCCAACAGTAATTCCGGGTTCAACGTGGCATCCGGCGACACGCTCGTGTCGAACGCGCGCGAGACATCCAGCACGTGCAGCAGCACGCCCACGCGCTCGATGTGCTTGAGGAACGTGTGCCCGAGGCCTTTGCCCTCGCTCGCGCCCTCGATGAGCCCCGGCACGTCGCACACCACGTACGATCGCGTATCGACATTTACCACGCCCAAGTTCGGCACCAGCGTGGTGAAGGGATAATCCGCGATCTTCGGCTTGGCGGCGCTGATGACGGAGATGAGCGTCGACTTTCCCACACTGGGGTAACCGATGATACCGACGTCGGCGACGAGCTTCAGTTCGAGCTTGATGCGCCGCTTCTCGCCCGGCTCGCCGAGTTCGGCGAAATCCGGCCGCTGCCGCACCGAGCTCTTGAAGTGCGCGTTGCCGTAGCCACCGCGCCCGCCGTGCGCGACCAGCAATTCCTCGCCGTGCTGCGTCAGGTCGCCGATAATCTCCACACGTTCTGCGCCGTCATCGCCCGTCGTCATTTCGCGGATGATGGTGCCCGGCGGCACGAGCAGCACCAAGTTCTCGCCGTCCTTGCCGGCGCGCTGGCTGCCGGATCCGTACTGGCCCTTCTCCGCCTCGAACTTCTTGCGCGATGCGAAATCGCTGAGCGTATCCGTATTGTCATCGGCCCGGATGATC
Source organism: uncultured Candidatus Peribacteria bacterium (assembly GCA_964632375.1). Lineage (GTDB taxonomy): Bacteria > Patescibacteriota > Gracilibacteria > Peribacterales > Peribacteraceae > JAQBQQ01. Next base: position 1,292 of record CAZWBO010000010.1, read on the forward strand.
ACGTCGCCGCCCACGCCGCCGTTCCCGCCGCTCGGCCCGCCCATGGGCACATATTTCTCGCGCCGCCACGCCACGCAGCCGTCGCCGCCCTTGCCGCCGGTGACATCGATGATGGCTTCATCTAAAAACATATGCTGTACAGTAATTTACTGCTGACAGAACACAATGGACTTTGGTCATTTCCCGTCACCCTGAGCTTATTGCCTGTCACTCTGAGCCCATTGCCCGTCACCCTGAGCCTGTCGAAGGGTGCTCCGAGTCAGACACAGGCACACAGTCGTGCACGGTCCGTTCCATAGACACATGGAACATCATTTTGCTCAGCTGAAAGCAGAAATTCGACTGGCGACGATGCGAACTGGAAAAGATATCTCCACAGTGCGTAGTAATTATTGAAAAGTGTGTCCATGACAGATAAACGCACCTTCACGGTCTATATCCTGCGCTGCGCTGACGAGACGTACTACACCGGCATCACCAATAATCTTGACCGTCGCATACGTGAACATCAGGAAGGCCGTGACCGCTTTTCTTACACGTATTCTCGTAGGCCCGTCTCTCTGGCATACGCCTGTCACTTCGAGAGTGTCTATGAGGCTATCCATTGGGAAAAGACGCTCAAGAAGTGGAACAGGGCGAAGAAGGAGGCAGTCATACGAGGAGAGTTCGAAGCATTGCCAGAACTGTCGAGAAATCGAACGCAGTATCCCCGGGAGGAAGTACGGACCAGGGAGCACCCTTCGACAAGCTCAGGGTGACAGAGTGGAGCTCAGGGTGACAGAGTTGGGGCTCGGGGTGGCAGAGTGAGGCTTGGGGTGGCAGAGTGAGGCTTGGGGTGACAGAATCAAGCTCAGGGTGACAGAGTGGAGCTGAAAGGAGAGACACCGGTTGACTGCTTAATTCTATCACTCTAAAATCTTGAGTGATAATTTACTGATTCAATCATTACTCTAAATATTTCCCATCAAATCTTATGTCCAAAATTATCGGAATCGACCTCGGCACCACCAACTCCTGCGTCGCGGTGATCGAAGGAGGGGAGCCGGTCGTCATCCCCAACGCCGAAGGAAACCGCACGACGCCGTCAGTGGTTGCATTTAAGGATGCTTCGACAGGCTCAGCCGAAGTCCTCGTCGGCGTGGCCGCCAAACGCCAGGCCGTCACGAATCCGAAAAATACCATCTTCTCGGCCAAGCGGTTCATCGGGCACCGGTATGGAGAAGTGGAAACCGAAGCCAAAAACATGCCATTCGAAGTGAAGAAGGGGAAGGAAGACCGCGCGGTCATCGTGGTGAACGACAAAGAGATGCTCCCGCAGGAAGTGAGCGCGAAAGTGCTGCAGAAGTTGAAGCGCGACGCCGAAGCGTTCCTCGGCACGACGGTGAGCAAGGCCGTCATCACCGTGCCGGCGTACTTCGACGACTCGCAGCGCCAGGCCACGAAAGATGCCGGGCAGATCGCGGGGCTGGAAGTCGTGCGCATCATCAATGAGCCGACGGCCGCGGCGCTCGCGTACGGCTTGGATAAAGGCCAGGCGCAGAAGATCGTCGTGTACGACTTGGGCGGCGGTACGTTTGACGTGTCGGTGCTCGAGCTCGGCGACGGCGTGTTCGAAGTGATCGCCACCAACGGAGACACGCACCTGGGCGGCGACGATTTCGATCAGGTGATCATCGAGTGGATTCTGGCTGAGTTCAAGAAGGAGCAGGGGATCGATCTGAGCAAAGACAAGATCGCCATTCAGCGCCTGAAGGAAGCGGCCGAGAAGGCGAAGATCGAGCTCTCGTCGGCCAACGAAACCGAGATCAATTTGCCGTTCATCACGGCGGATGCCTCGGGCCCGAAGCACCTGAACCTCAAGCTGAGCCGCGCGAAGCTGGAAGCGCTCGTGCAGCCGCTCATCGAGAAGACCGTGAAGCCGTGCGAGGCGGCGCTTAAGGATGCCGGCCTCAACAAATCCGACATCAACGAAGTCGTGCTCGTCGGCGGCATGACACGCATGCCCGCCGTATTCGAGAAGGTGAAGGAACTCTTCGGCAAAGAGCCGCACAAGGGCGTGAACCCGGACGAGGTCGTGGCCATCGGCGCCGCCATCCAGGGGGGCGTGCTGGGCGGCGACATCGACAAAGACATCGTGCTCGTCGACGTGACGCCGCTCTCGCTCGGCATCGAGACGCTCGGCGGCGTGGCGACGAAGCTCATCGAGCGCAACTCGAAGATCCCCACCAGCAAATCGCAAATCTTCTCGACCGCCGCGGATAATCAGACATCGGTCGAAATCCACGTGGTGCAGGGCGAGCGCGAGATGGCCGCCGACAACAAGTCGCTCGGCCGCTTCATCCTCGACGGCATCCTGGCTTCTCCGCGCGGCATGCCGCAGGTCGAAGTGACATTCGACCTCGACACCAACGGCATCCTCAGCGTGAAGGCCAAAGACAAAGGCACCGGCAAGGAGCAACACATCACCATCCAAGGCTCCACGGGTCTGAGCAAGGAAGAAGTGGAGAAGATGCAGAAGGACGCCGAGCTCCACGCCGAGGAAGACAAGAAGAAGCGCGAGACCATCGAAGTCCGCAACGCGGCCGACGCGCTCATCTTCAGCATCGAAAAACAGATGCGCGAGTACGACGCGAAGATCCCCGACGAGACGAAGAAAACCGTCAACGAGAAGATCAACGCGCTCAAGGATCTCCTAAAGAACGACGACGCCGACCTCGAGTCCATCAAGAAAGCGACGGACGAACTCGGCACGGCCGCGCAGGAGATCGGCAAAGTTGTGTACGCGGAAACCGAGAAGAAGAACCAGGAACAGACCGACGCCTCGGCCGGAAAGAGCGAGAACGTGGTCGATGCAGAGGTGGTGGAGGAGAAGAAGGATGATGGACCGGAGGTGCACAAGGCGTAAATTCAAAAATTCAATTCACCTGTTCCTCTTACCGCCAGCCGGGAGTCGCGACTCCCGGCTACGGTAGGTTGATGGTAGAATCGTCTCCAATGCATCCAAACCCTCGGATCACCACAGATGTGGACGTTCTGCGCGAGATGGTGCGGCTGGCCGAGAAGCGGCGCGACGAGGAACTGCACATGCTCGAACGCGTGAACCAGTACAACCTTGGCATCATTGCGTTCGCGACGGGGTTCCTCACGTTCCTGTTTTCGAACGGATTCGGGCAGGGAACAACCGTGCTGGATGGATTCCTCCTGCTCGTTTCCATCTTCATCTCGCTCTTCGCCATCAGCCCCCGACGCCTCAAGGCCACGCTGATCATCGAGGACGACGTCGAAGCCATCAGCAACGGCGTGGTATTGGATCTGAAGGAATATCTGCTGGAAACGGCAGCCCTCACCGACAAGACCGCGTCGAACATCAGCGATCTGCTCTTTTGGAAGAAGAAAGTCACGATTCTCTCGGCCGCCACACTTGTCTCGGCCCTCACCGTCACGTATATTCTCTACGCAATGCCGAAGATCGGGAACATCACCACGGGCATCTAACACGAATCCGCGAGAGGAACTGTGACGAGGGCTGTTTACGCTCGTCCTATTTTTCTGAATCCGTAGGGAAAGCCATGCCCTTCGACAAGCTCAGGGTGACATTCCCCGTAGGATGGAGAAAAGAAATTACAGCTTCGACCCGACGTACACCGCCAGCTCCACGATGCGGTTGCTGTAGCCCCACTCGTTGTCGTACCAGGCGAAGACCTTCACCAGCGAATCGCCGATGACATCGGTGAGCTCGGCATCGATGATGCAGCTGTAGGGGTTGCCCACAAAATCCTTGAGCACGAGCGGGCGCTCTTCCACCTGGAGCACGCCCTTCATCGCCCCTGCAGCCGCCTTCTTGAACGCGGCATTCACTTCTTCTTTCGTCGTCGGCTTGCCTACCGCCACGGTGAGATCGGTGATGCTGCCCGTGGGCGTGGGCACGCGGACGGCCACGCCGCTCAACTTCCCCTTCAGTTCCGGCACCACGAGCCCGATCGCCTTGGCGGCGCCCGTGCTGGTGGGGACGAGATTCACCGCGGCGGCGCGCGCGCGGCGCAGATCTTTGTGCGGAAGATCCAGTAAGTTCTGGTCGTTCGTGTAGCTGTGGATCGTGGTCATGAAACCGTGCTGGATGCCGAACGTGTCGTTGAGCACCTTGGCCATCGGCGCCAGACAGTTGGTGGTGCACGACGCATTCGAGATGACATGCATCGTCTTGGGGTCGTACGACTCGTGATTCACCCCGATGCAGAACGTGCCGTCGACTTCCTTGCCGGGCGCCGAGATGATGACCTTCTTCGCGCCGGCCTGCAGGTGCAGCGACGCACCAACTTTATCCGTGAAACGACCCGTACACTCCAGCACGACATCGACTTTCAACTCGGCATGCGGCAGTTTGGACGGATCTTTCTCGGCCGTGATGCGAATGGTGTCATTGCCCGTCACAAGATTTCCGTCTTTGATCGCGATCGAACCGGCATTGAAATGTCCGTACGTCGAATCGAACTCGAACAGGTGCGCGAGCGTGGCGGGGTCGGTGAGATCGTTGATGAGCACAACGTTCACGTCCGGAAATTTCTCCTGGATAATGCGGAGCGCCTGGCGCCCGATACGGCCGAAGCCGTTGATGGCGAGATTCATAAAAGTGTTTGGTAAGAGCGAAGAGACAATTCGACTGGGGAATTGCTCAATGGTTATATGGTTAAATTGTTGGCCAAGCAAGATCCGTGCGTAGTGCATGCTAACAATTCAGCCATTTAGCAATTGAACATTCACGCCAGAGATTCGTACGTCTCTTTCATCAGCAGCGTATCGTCTTCCAGAATCGGCGACTCACACACCACCACGCCGCCGATCTTCCTGTCTTTGAGCACGCGGATGAAATCCTCCCACCGCGCGTCGCTCTCTTGGAGCGGCAGGTGCTTCCGCTCGCCGGCCGCCGTGTACTCGATGCCGGAGAAGTGCATGTGCACGTTGCCCAAAGATTTCTTCCCCAAGCATTTTTCGTAGAGATCGAACATGTCGTTCCATTCTTGCGTCGTATTGATCTGCCCGTTCGTGCGCGCGTGCATGTGCGCGGGATCCACAACGGGGTACAGATCGAATTCTTTACTGATGCGTAGAACTTCTTCGAGCGTGCCGAACTGCGAGTGTTTGCCCATCGTCTCGAGTCCCAGGTTCACGTGCGGGAAGAGTTCGTCTTTCTTGTTCATGATCCGCTCCACGCAGCCAGCAACGTTGTCATACACCGCATCGGGATCCATCTTTCGATTGAACGCCGCATGCACGCACACGGAACGCGCACCGGCAAGCTCGCCCATGTGCAGTGCGTCGAGGATGCGCTTGATGGACGCCTCGATCGTCTCGGGTTTCTCGGAATTCAAATTGATGTAGTACGGCGCATGGACCGTGAGAACCATGTTCAGCTTCTCCGCGCACGCGCGGATCTCGGCCATGCGTTCGATGCTCTTGGGCACCGTCTGCACCCACTCCATTTCCATGGCGGTGATGCCCAGGGAATGCGCGTACTCAAGCCCTTTGCATGTGCCGCCCGGCTTGGGGGTTTTGAGCGGCGCCCCGGCGACGGCGAAGTGCAGCATGGTGATAGTGTAGAGAGCGGAAAGATGAGAGAGAACAGGAAATGAATCTTGAATCTTGAGTTTTGAGTCTTGACCGTTGATTCATCCATGAATTCTTCTAGACTCAAGATTCAACATTCGAAACCTGCCATGCCTATTGATCGCAAACTCCTCGACCAAACCCTCGCCACCCCCTACGGCGAACATGCCTACAAGATCGTTGGCACGCTGACGGATGCCGGGCACGACACGTGGTGGGTAGGAGGCGGCGTGCGCGATCTGCTGATGGGGAAGATCCCGCAAGACATCGACATCGCAACGGCGGCATTGCCGGAGCAGATTGGTGCGCTCTTCCCGCGCGTCGACATGGCCTCGGCCGCACTCGGCAGCGTGCGTGTACCGATGGCACGCGATTCGTTCGAGGTCACTACTTTTCGCGAAGATGACGAGGCATCCGACGGGCGGCATCCCGAATCGGTAAGGTTCGGCAACCGGGAGCAGGATGCCGAAAGACGCGATCTCACCATCAATGCCATTTACTATCATCCCATCGCGCGCGAGCTGTACGACCCGTTCGGCGGCGAGGCCGACGTGCAAGAAAAGCTGATCGAGTTCATCGGCAACCCTGCGACCCGCATCAAGCACGATGCCCTGCGCATCCTGCGCGCCGTGCGCTTCCGCGCCGCCATCGACGGACAGTACCACCCGGAGACATACGCGGCGCTGCGCGAGCAGGCATCGCTCATCGAAATTCTCTCTGGCCAGCGCAAGTTGGAAGAGCTGGAAAAATTACTGAAAGGCCCGCATCCCGAGAGGGGATTGGAAGACCAGTGGGAGCTCGGCATTCTGCAATACTTCCTGCCGGAATTGCACAAGTGCAAAGGGATGCCGCAGCCCGCGCAGTACCACCACGAGGGCGACGTGTGGGATCACCTGATGCGGTGCGTGGCGTCGTTCCGCGAGGAGGACGGGCCGGATGTACGCCTCGCCGCGCTGTTCCACGACATCGGCAAAGCCGAGACGTTTTCGCAAGCCGAACGCATCCGCTTCGACCACCACGCGACGGTATCGGCCGACATCGCCGGCAAGATCCTCGCGCGGCTGCAGTGTTCCGCGAAGCGTAGCGAGAAGATCCAGTGGATCATCGGGCATCACATGATGATGAGTACGTTTTTTGAAATCGACGACGAGCGCAAGGCGCACTGGTACTTCCACCCGTGGTTCCAAGAACTCCTCGCCATCTTCTGGCTCGACATCGCGGGCACCGCGCCATCGGATTTTACGCTCTACGACAAGATCGTTACCGACTACAACCACTTCCTCGACGCGCACCCGCGCCCCGTCAAACCGCTCCTCACCGGTGAGGAAGTGATGAACGTACTCGATATTCTGCCGGGCGCCAAAGTGGGTGAAATCCTCAAGCAACTCCACGACGCGCAGGTGAGAGGGGAGGTGAGCAAGAAACAGGAAGCGCGAGATTTCCTCAGACACTTAAGAAAAAATTGAGTGAGGAAGGGAAATAGTTTTGCATGGTGACCATTAATCGCGATTCTACTGTTGTCCAAACCCACGACCCGCGAAGGAGAACGTTATGGGAATCGTAGGACGGCACCACCCCGGTCGAGGCCCGCAGCCTTTTACAGGCAGTCACTTCCCGGCCCCCAAGAAAATTTCTTGGGCTGAGTGGTGGCAGAGCCGAGGTATGCGATGGTTGGCTTGCCTCGGCATCATCGCAGCTATCGTTCTCGCGTACTTCCATCGCGAATGATCGATGGGAGCGCGGAACAACTTACGGCCGACCCCGATTCCGGGCGTCGGCCGCCTTTGCACGCCTTACATTCTCCTTCCGATCCGCCGGCTGATCCTCCGCTTCGATGCCCGCGAAAGAATCCTTGGAATACTGCGGCCCCTGGAATTCCTGCTGCTTCAACTTGCTCATAGAAATTGAGACGGCGGGAGGGCAGAGATCTGTCGCTAGTCTGTAGTCGGTAGTCTGTAGTCTGTAGAAAACATGAAGACTAAAGACTAAAGACTAAAGACTAAAGACTACAGACTACAAACTAACAACTACCAACTCCACCCCCCTTCCGCTATCCTTCACCTCATGATTTTCTCCCCTCTCCCCGGTAAGCCGCTCATCACGCAAGGGTTCGGACAGAACCCCGACGACTACAAACCCTTCGGTTTCGACGGCCACGAAGGCATCGACTTCGGCGTGCCCGAGGGCACCATCATCTACGCACCGCACGACGGCATCGCGACGGTGAAGGACAACGGCAGCAACGACTACGGCATGCACATCATCATCGAAGACAGCAAGCGCAAGAGCACGCTCTCGCACCTCTCGGAATCGCTCGTCACGACGGGGCAGTTCATCTACCAGGGCATGCCCGTCGGCAAGAGCGGCCAGAGCGGCAACGCGCACGGCCCGCACCTGCACTGGACCTATAAGATCATGAAGGACGGCAAGGTGCAGAACAAAGACAACGGCTACAACGGCGCGGTGGACGTATCGGAGCACGTGCGTCTGTGGCTCGACCAAGACCTGCACCACGACGCCGAGTACACCGATGATGCGAAACCGTACTTGGACATGGTGTTTGCGGACAATCAGTATTTGAAGAACCCGATGCGGAATATCGCATAATAAATCCCACTCACGTGAGTGGGATTTTGACAGTCGAAAGTATCCACCGGCTCACTGCGCCAATGTCATCATCCGCGCACTCCATCGTCCGCTCAGTGTGCCCACGCCGCGCACCTCGAAGGAAGATCCGCTTGCGGGAGCCATGAGCGACGTGCCAAAGTTGCCCGCGCCGTCCGCCGGTACCGTCGATACCTTCGCGCCGCCGACGTACAGATCCACCGGCTCATTCGGCGCGAAATTCATGCCCGTGAGACCGAAGGAGGATCCCTTCGGGAGGTAGAACGTCGACGGGCTGATGTTCGGATGGAATTGGCCCACCGCAATCTGGATAGAGATGGGCATGCCCGTCGTCTTGCCCACCAATTTGAATGGCTGCGTGCTGCCCGCCATAGAAAAGGGCACCGTGTAGACGTTCGATACGTTGAAATTGCCACTGCCGTCGGCTATTACAGTCTGGAGCAATTGATCCGCAGGACCGCGAATTTCTACCGATTCACCGGGAGAGAAATTGCGACCGAAGAATCCCAGAGATTGATTCGGCATCAGGTAGTACGTAGTCGCGCCGCCCGTAGGGTAGTAACCGTGCACGTAGTACGAGAGTGTTTTGTTGTTACCGGAGCTGAGTCCGGTGACGGTGACGGGGTAGGAACCGGCAGTGATGGACGGGACGCCAATGGACGGGCTCGCGAAATTGCCGCTGCTATCGGCCGTCGCAGTCGCGCTCATGCTATTGAACATCGATTGTACGGTTTCGTATGGCTGGAAGCCGTACCCGTTTACGACGAACATACTGCCTGGCGAACCGGCGTACGCGCTCAGCAGAATGTAGCTACCATTGGCATGCGCGGTTGTCTCGCTGCGCGAGGGCAGGGGAGCGAATGCGGCCGTGATGAACAGTAGCGCGGCCACTGCCATCGCCATCAATACCGGCCTCTTTCGAACATGATAGAGAGATGTTTGCATAGAAATGGACGGGGAAGAAACAAGAACAGACACCATTCAACCGATGTCAGCGCATTTTTGACGCAGCGCGTGCGCACGCCTTACGGAGTTTCGATGTTTCTTTCGGCAAACGGTAGACATTAACTGACGATCCTTCCCCAATGCGAATTATGATACTATGCCTGACAGATTTTACCCGATGTTCTTTGCACGTACGGGCCAGTAGCTCAGCTGGTTAGAGCACAGGACTTATAAACCTGTGGTCGGTGGTTCAAGTCCACCCTGGCCCACCAACCTCCGCAGGAGGTTGTCCACCGTAGCCTCGCCGCAGCGAGCGGAGGTGGACCTTTCGCGTGAGACCTCCTGACTACGGTTGGCAGGCCAATTCGCATGGACTAGGATAATCATCCATGTGGCACTACGTCTACATTCTCGAAAACAAGGAGGGACGACAATATGTTGGCTCCACGCATGACGTGAAGAAGCGTCTCATGAAACATAATAAGGGCGATGTTCCGCATACTTCGAAATTTCGGCCATGGGAATTGTGCTTCGCATCAGCATTTCCAACAATGGAAGATGCCTTGGTTTTCGAGAAATACTTGAAGTCAGGATCGGGGACAATGTTTCGATACAGGCATCTCGTGCCAATTGCTAAACATGGAACTTGATTCCGAAGATATCCGGCAGAAATACGATGCCGAAGCACCATCCTACGACTGGCGGTTGAATGTGTTGGAAATAGTCACAGGATTGAAAAAGGCTCGCCGAGAGTTATTGAGCAAGGCAACCGGACAGGTCTTGGCAATCGCGATTGGAACGGGAAGGGATCTGCCTTTTTATCCTCAGAATTGCATAATTACAGGTATTGATTTGAGCCAAGAGATGCTGAGCATCGCAGGAGATAGAGCAAAAATGCTGCAGCTGAACCCGAAACTCCTTACGATGGATGCCGAATCTCTTACGTTTCTTGATGATTCCTTCGATACAATCGTGTCGACACTCGCTCTCTGTACTTTCCCTCATCCAGAAGAAGCGTTGCAGGAAATGCAGAGAGTCTGCAGGCCGGAGGGAAGAGTCCTTCTGCTGGAGCATGGCCGGAGCAGCTCGCGAGTCTTGGCACAATTGCAAGATGCTCTTGATGATCAGTGGTCCAGACGGAGCGGTTGTCATCTAAGTCGAAGCCCTGATGCATTGGTCCAAACTGCGGGACTTGAGGTGCTTAAAAATCAGCGATCATTCTTTGGCATTCTTCATTCGATCGAAGCAAACCCCTGAAGAGGAACACTTTTCAGGAGTACGAATTCCTCTCGCGAATACGACCATCACGACCATGGATGAAAAGCTCCACACCTTCACGCTTCGCTTGTTTCCGAGCGGCATCGGCAGCATGCTCTTGCTTCTCGTAAATACTGCTTTTCCTCGAAGCACCAATTCGCTTCACAGCCCAGCCTTGCTGATGAGGCACGACATGATAATCGCAACTGCCACGTTGCACAGCTTTATCATACTCCCGGATCACAGGGTTTGAGAGATTCCGACGGGGGAGTGCTTTCCTGTTCATAGGGCTGTAACAAGCGAAATAATCTGTTCTTCAGTATATTGAATAGACTGCAAATGGGCAAGAAGTTGGTCTCTTGTTTTAAATTCCAGAGCATCAAAAGAGAGTGACGGACCACGCTTGTAGGTGCTGATAAATAAACGAACCTCCACCTCAGGAAAGTTCTGCATAATCCAAAGCATTGTTTGCCGCGATCCTACATGAGTTCTGTAAAAATGTTCCTCCCCGAATTGTCTGTCGCGTTTCAAAAATGCTGTGTAGGCACGTTCCAAATCTTCAGGCAATACCGCAATGACCACCGCATTCTTCTTCGCTTTACGGATGTTGCGGAGTTTGACCTCTGCTCCGTGTGGAGACGAAAGAGTGCCGTCATAGATAATCGCATTCTCGTCGGTCAGATGTTCGGAGCAGAATTCCGTCTTGCCCGACGCGCTCCCACCACAGAGCAGGATCACAGTTGTACTTGGATCTTCTTTGAGAGCATGAGCAAAAAGAGCATCAGCAGTCTTTGCCGACTCCCGATGGTACTTCTCGGCTTCCTCCGGTTTGTAGCCGGGGATACGTTTCTTTTGTTCGTCGATGGAGATGTACTGTGCAATCACCACCGCACTATACCTCTCTTTTCGCTACAATTCCTCAGGCCGCTACGAATGTAGTCCTAACGTCCTGTAGCACGGCCCACCAACCTCCGCAGGAGGTTGTCCACTGTAGTCTCGTCGCAACGAGCGGAGGTGGACCTCTTACGTGAGACCTCCTGACTACGGTTGGCAGGCCAATTCGCATGGACTAGGATAATCATCCATGTGGCATTACGTCTACATTCTCGAAAACAAGGAGGGACGAGAATATGTTGGCTCCACGCATGGCGTGAAGAAACATAATAAGGGCGATGTTCCGCACACTTCGAAATTCCGGCCATGGAAATTGCGCTTCGCATCAGCATTCCAACAATGGACGAGGCTTTGGTTTTCGAAAGATATCTCAAATCAGGATCGGGAACGATGTTTAGATACAGACACCTTGTACCAAATAAATTATGGAACAATGAAGGAGGTAAGCATAGGATTGAGTAGTCCTCTTCTTCCGAAGAATGAATAACCCTCCTCGTGTCGGCATTGGCGTTTGTGTTATCCGCGATGGCAAAGTTCTTCTTGGAAAAAGACGAAATGCCCATGGAGAGGGAAGTTGGAGTTTTCCCGGTGGCCATTTGGAATACGGCGAATCATGGGAGGATTGCGCTCGAAGAGAAGTAATAGAAGAAACGGGACTCAACATACAAAGTGTCCGTTTAGGTTCCGTCACGAATGATATTTTTGAGAACGAGGGAAAACACTACGTTACCATCTTCATGCTTGCAGAAGCACCGATGGGCACTGCGGAAAACCGAGAGCCTGAAAAATGCGAGAAATGGGAATGGTTTGCTTGGGAGAAACTTCCTTTGCCGCGTTTTATCCCCCTTCAGCATCTGGTTGAACAAGGTTTCAAACCTCTTGCGTCATGAGATCGATCTTCCTCATGAGAAAATAGATCGCTCGCAGTTCAGCAAACAGCCAACGTGCTCCACCAACCTTCGCGCAGCGATGGCGGGCTCTCTCCTGAAATTCAGACACTCTCTTTGTAATTTCATCATGAATATCGGGCTTGGACTGTCTCCCCGAACAATCGATACATCTCCTCGACCGTCCCGTATTCCCCCTTGAGCGCGTTGACGAACGCGCTGATGCCCACGCGCTTGTAGCCGTACAACGATCGAACGAGGAACGACGCATCCTTCGGCCCTTCATATTGATCGTATACTGCTTCTACCGCTTTCTTCCCATACGCCCACAATTCCCCGAAGTCGAACGACGGATCGCCGATGGCGCGGTCGCCGAAATCGATGATGCCCGTGAGGCCGTCATGGTTCTCGCGCGCGATGATGTGCTCCCAGTAGAGGTCGCCATGAACGAAGACGCAGTGCGGAGCTGCCGCGGAATGTGAACAGACATCCCTGCCAGAGCAGGAAACTCGCCAATCGCACGATCGATAAACGCACCGAAGTCCATAGAGGCAGTATAGCGCTCGGTCCGCATACCTTGCTGGCCTGATTCTCACCAGTGTAACTGCACAATCGCCCCGGGTTCGCAGCATCTCTCGAGGTATTCCGGATCCTTCAGTTGTTTCGCAATTTGATAGGCAATCATTTGATCACCTGGATCGCCGCTCCGCAGGAGCATATC
>CAZWBO010000010.1:14234-21950 GCA_964632375.1 uncultured Candidatus Peribacteria bacterium
CTGTTGGCTCCGCACCGCCAGGGCTGAGGGAATGAGCGTCGAAAGAGCAACGTCGATAGCAGCTGGTGGAGCAAGTTCGAGCAGCATGAATGAGGCCATTTTCCACTGTACTGCAAAAAAATCAAAATGCTTTGCGAAGGTACTCGCATCAATGGCGTCCATCAGCAGCAAAAAACACTTACTTCTCCACTGTCACTTCGCCCTGCATCGTCTGCTGCGACGAGCCGATCTTCACTTGGAAGCTGAACTTGCCGACCGACTTGATGTGCTGGTCGAGAGCGATATCGGCGGCGGGAATCTCGAGATCGTGCTGCGCTTTGAATGCTTCGCTGATCTGCCCCTCGGTGATGGCGGCGTAGAGCTTGCCCGTCTTGCTCGCCTTGCGGGCGAACGTGAGCGACTTGCCGGCGAGGGCCAACGCGGCCTGCGTCTGGCGCGAGCGGTCGTGCTCCTTCTCTTCGGCGCGCTTGCGGATCTGATCCGCGTAGCGCTTGCGCACGGTGGGCGTGGCGACGAGCGCCTTACGGGCAGGCAGAAGACAATTGAGGGCAAAGCCATCGCCAACGACCAGAAGGTCGTTTTTCTTGCCGATGCCGCTGACGTCCTCGAGGAGGAGAACTTCCATAGGAGAGGTGAGTGAATGAATTCGTGCGTGCTTCGCGTATTCCGACGGAAAGAGCTCAAGCAGCTTACGCCACTCGGGCTTGTCCGTCAACGGAGATAGGGTAGACGGTAGTTTGAGGAAGACTTCAAGATTCCAAGACTGCAATAAACCAAACCAAAGCCCCGCTTCCGCCGTCACCCTGCGGAGCCTCCCTCGACAAGTTCAGGACCAGCTCCGCGAAGAATTTGCAATCTTGCATTCTTGCAGTCTTGTAATCTTTCACAACAGTGACGGCACCCACCCCACAAACGACCACCAGCTCTTCCCTTCCGTAAAGATTCTCTGCTCCTTCACATACCACTTTTGGAGCGTGAGGAAACGGTCCGAATGGAGCGAGAGTGATCCGAGCTCCACACCCAAAATGCGTCGGTGGTAGGCGAAGGTGTAGAGAGGGGAGTAGAGGAACACGGCTGGCACGTCGTTCTTCAACTGCTCCTGTAATCCCTTGAGTGCCTTCTGCCGCTCATCTTCCTTGCTAGTGGTGCGAATAGTTTCGAGAAGCGTATCGGCTTTGAACGAGGAATACTGCGAGAGATTGTAGGCGTCACTCCGCAGATCCTTTGCGTTGCCACTCGCTTTCTGCTTGCCGCTGCTGTGCCAGTACGGGTAACTGTCGAGGTTATCGAGCAACGACTGGCCGAAGAGGAGCACATCGTAATCGCGGCGCTGGAGCTTATCCTGAAACGCATCGCGCGAGGCGGGGATATCGATCTCGACCTGCACGCCCAGCTGCAGCCACTGATTCTTGATCATCTGCGCCACATCGCTGTAGGCCGCAGGTGCGGAACTGGTGAGCAGGCGCAGCGTGAGCAGCTGTCCTTTCTCGTTACGGCGGATGCTGACAGGATCATTGGACCCGCGCCGGCGCAGGAAGCTGCGATCAAGGTACATCGACTGCGTGGTCATGCGGTCGCTCGCGGGCAGTTGCGGATCCTTCGACCGAAGGAAGAGACCGACGAGCTGCTGCTCCTCCAGCGCTCGACCGTACGTCTCGGCATCCGGCGCGCGGTACACGTACAGCGAATCGACGATCTTGCCGTTCGGGGCCGTGAGCCGCAGCAAGTTCTGGCCGGCCTTGAGCGAGCCCGTCCCGTGCCGAGTGGGGATTGCCACCACCCACGCGCCGGTATTGGTCGGATGGTCACTCAGGCGAATGCCGTTGAGCGTCGATCCGCGCTCGATGCCGTTCGCATACGAGCCGGAGAGAGTGAGCACCGCCCCCGTACTCAGGTACACCACCGGCGGCATGTGCAGCACGCCCACATCGTTGGCCTCCTTCATCTCGAGCAGATCCTGCAGCCGCAGCCGCTCGGGCACGAACCAGCGCGATGTGTACAGCGCCCCTTGCGCCGATTCGGCATCGAAGTGGTAGTGCCAGTCGCTCTGATTGATCTCGAGAAGGGGGGTATCGACGATCTTCTGCTCGTGGATACGATCGATGATGGCCTGCTTATTCGTACCGAGCTGCAGGCCGAGGCGGAGTTTCTGATCCTGCAGCGCGGGCCGATCGAGATTGAAGAACAGCGCGACGTACTGCGGAAGCGTGTAACTCACACCGACGAAGCGTTTGGGAATGGACGCCTCGCCACGCTCGCCGTGCGGCACCAGGCGAATGCCATCCAAGTTATGCAGATCCGACAGCAACGTGGGGTAATCCGGAAAGATGCGAAACACGATACGGTCAAGCTGGTACGGAGGCGGGATGGTTCGCTGGAAGCGCTCGAGCGTCACCTCCGTCGACAGATCCGTCTCGACCACCGTCTTGATCTTGTACGGCCCCGCCCCTACCGGCGACTCGCTCAGGCTCACCAGCTGATCCAAGTTCGCGAGGTTCACGTTCTGAAACGACCGCTCCGGCAACAGCCCCAGCGTGAGATTACTGGGGAAAAAACTGTACGCCTCCGCCAGCTTGAACCGCACCGTGCGATCGTCGACTTTGTCGATGGTGACACCACGGAAATTCTGCTGCAGCAGAAGGTTCGGGAAATCCGGCTGCTGGATGGTACGGTAGGTGAAGACGACATCGTCGGCCGCCACGGGGTGCGGATCGTCCTTCGTCGCATCCTGCCAGAAGAGATTTTCCTTCAGCCGCAGCGTGTACGTCTTGCCGTCGGGCGATACCTCCATTGTTGCCAGGTCGTCTTCGATCTTCTTCGTGGTCGGGTCGTACTTCAGAAGCCCCGCGAACACGAGCGACACGATGTCGCGATTCACGTCGTTCTGGACGGTGAGCCACGGGTTGAGAGGACCGGGAATGCCCACCGACCCCTCGATGTACGTGCCGCCGCGCTTGGGAACGAACACGGTGTTCTGCACGTAGAAGAGGCGCAGCAAGCCAATGAAGCTGAGCGCAAACAACGCTGACAAGCTCAAGAGCATGTAGCGTTCCCACGGCGACATCGCCCCCAGGATCTTGAAAGCACGCTTGCGGAAAGACATCAATCGCATGGTAGCGGAAAAAGACCCGTAGGAACAAACAGGTTCAGGAGCTGGAGAGAGAAACCCAACCCTTCGAGACGCGCTGCGGCGCTCTTCAGGATGACAGGGGAAAGCAGTGGGGAATTGGGGCCTTGGAATCTTGGGCTTTCGCTATTGCACAAACCACTCCACGATCCCCAGCCCGAAGAACACGATACTCAGAACGATTGATGCTTGGAAAATAACGCGCTCCGCGCCGCGACGCTGCACGAATGTGGCCCCGGATCCTCCGAAAGTGGAGGACAACCCCGACATGCGGTGCTGCAGCAGGATGCTGATCGACAACAGGAGTGACACGACGATTTGGATCCAGAGGATGAGTGTCATATGCGGGCATGGTAGGCGAGATTGGAGCAGGATTCAATGGGTTTGTCAGCCATGATGCCAGAACGCAAGCGTTCCCATTGGCTCCCGATAGCATCATAAAAGTCTTTTATTTCCCGGGAGGGGATGGTGAACATGCCGGAGCTACTGCCGGCAACCTTCGCCGAGCGAAGGTTGGTGGGCACCAAGGGATTCGAACCCCTGACCTACTCGGTGTAAGCGAGTCGCTCTAACCAACTGAGCTAGGCGCCCAACGCACAGATAATAGGGGATTGCCACGGGATCGTCGACTGACGATAGACATAAAAAAACCCGCCTTTCGACGGGTTCGAATGCCAATCAGTACTGCATCACCCCCGCAACGCCGCGAAGATCTCCTGCATCAGTTGCACGATGGTGCCGAAGTTGAGATCGAATGGAATGTCGAGCAGACGGGCGATGAAGTTGACGAGGAAGAACGCGCCGAAGGTGACGAAGAGACCGATGATGGCGTAGCGGATGGTATGCACCGCCTTCTTGATCTTGTCCTCGTTGCCGGCCGAGAGGATGAACGTGATACCGCCGACGATGATGAAAACCAAACAGAGGATGGACGCCACGATGAGCGCCAGCGCGATGAACGTGGCAACGATGTCGATGACGTTGCCGTTTTCGAGAAGCTCGCGAAGCATGGGGAGGAGGGGGAGGGAATCAAGCCGCTGCGGTCGGCTCGAGGATTTTCATATTGATGCGCTGCGAGTGGTTCCCGCCGATGATCCGCAGCAGCGTGCGCAACGCCTGGACGGTCTGACCGTTCTTGCCGATCAGTTTGCCCATGTCGCGCTCGCTCACGCGGACGGTGAGGAGGATGCCCAAGTCGTCCTGCGTCGATTCGATGGAGAGCTGGTCGTGATCTTCGACCAGGGATTCCAACACAAAGCGAAGAAACGCCGTGCCGGGCAATTCAGGGGATGTCGCAGTCGTATCCATGCGCGGCAGGATACCGTTATGCGGCGACGTTGTCACCCGATTCTGCAACGGGGGCGGGGGCGGCAGCCGGAACGGCCTCCTCCGGCGGCGCCTTCTTGCTGCGACGCTTGGTGTAGCGCTGGATGTATTTGTCCATGTTCTTCGTGCCGCTCTTGCGGAGCAAACGGGCCACTGTGTCGCTGGGGATGGCACCTTTCTTGATCCACTCCTGGATCCTCGCGTCGTCGTGCTCGAATACCACCGGATCACGCGCGGGCAGGTAGTGCCCCACGATCTCGAGGAACTTGCCCTTCACGGGCTTCTGATGCTCCGCCACCACCACGCGGTAGCTGGGCAGGTTCTCGCGGCCGGTGCGCTGCAGGCGAATGACGAGCATAGTGAACGCTTTTGGAGAGCTGGGGGAGTGTAGACAAGGCAAATTGCCATGGCAAGAGGAAGATTTCAAGAATGCAAGACTGCAAGAATGCAAAAAAGCCCAAGGCCCCAAGACGCCAACTCCCAATGACACGGTAAAGAAGCGACTTCGTCATTACACTCCTTGTTGTCATCTGTTACTCTAGTGGAATCCTCACAGGACATGCCGCACAAACCTCTCCTGCCAATCATCACCGTTCACGATCTGATGCAGGACGGCTATGAGTACACGATCTCGGAGCCGGAGGGAGCGCAGTTCGACCCGCGTTTCCGGCCCGAGCTGACGCCGAAGGAAATGCTCGCGCTCGGCGTCTTCGGCGGCAAGTACATGACGGACTGCCGCGACGAATTCCCCGCGGACTGGTTCGCACAGGCCGCGCTCTGTCACGAGCGTCACGATCCCTCGCTCAACTGCTTTGGGGTGAATGCAAGCCAGGCGCTCTCGGTCTGGCGTAAAAAAGGGTGGATCCACCCCGCCGATCCGCGCGGCTGGTTCCAGTGGTACTGCCGCTACTACCGCGGCCGGCGCATGCCGGACGAAGACGAACGGCAGATCAAGCGCTGGTTGGCCATCCGGCGGCACATCGCGCAGATCGCGCGCAACTGCCGCAAGCGTGATGTGGCGTGCAGAAAACGACAACGACAAGCCGTGCTGCACTGGGCATACGACAGTCGGGTGATGTGATTATCCGGCACGCTCGCGCATGATCTGAATGCTCTCCAACTGCGCATGCTTGCAATCGCGGATAAGATATTCTTTCAGCAAAGGTACCACCTGCTGGCACTCCTGCGCGGCGATGCTGTTCGCGGAAGCGATGGCGAGCGTGCCGTCTTTGATGTGCAGCACGCGGAGATCGCGAGCGAACTGCGGCAGCGCATTCACTAGCCACTCTTGGGCCTGGTGCACGATCATCGACGCCGTCGCCTGGCCGTGGAGGCCGCGGCGCTGCAGGACTTTCGAAAGGACGGTATTGAGACGATCCATAGACCCATTGTAGGGAAATCCCAAGACTGCAAGGCACCAATTCCCAAGTTTTTTAGTCGCCTAGCAAGAGACGAGCCGTGTCGGCGGCGGTATCTTCCCAGAGGAGGGGAGTGGGAGTGGGCGGCAGGAACGACGTGCGAGACATCGCGGCGGCGAACGCCTGTGCCGTCGGTTCGAGGAGCGTCGCTGAGGGCGAGGCAACTTCGGGAATCGATCCGCGCTTCGCGGCGATGACAGGGCAACCGCAGCGCTCCGCTTCGGCGACGGGTAAACCGAATCCCTCATACAGCGACGCCGTCACGAACGCATCGGCCGCGGAGTACAGAGACGGCAGATCGGCATCGGCCACTTTTTCGATCACACGAACACCATCAGCCAATCGTACACCGTCTCGCTCTCTTCCGCCGGTTACCAGCACCAGCTCCCGCCTGACTTCTGCCTTCTGATTCCTGACTTCTTCGAACGCATCAATCAGCATCTGCACATTCTTGTGCTGCTTCGCATTACCCACGTACAGCAAAAAGTGATCCGCCAGATCGTACGTGCGCCGCGTGCGCGCGATGTCCGCATCGGATGCCCGCGTGAAGAGAGGGGAGACGCCCTCGTGAATGACAACCGTCTTCGCCGCCATGCGCTTGCCGTAGAAGTGCCGCAGCTCCGACCGCGTGAATGCGCTCACGCTGATGATGCGCCGCGCTTGCCGCACCGCCCGCGCCATCAGCACGCGGTACGCCGCCTTCTTCGCCATCGATGCCTTGTTCGGATACCGATGGAGAATGAGATCGTGCACCGTGACGATGAACGGCACCGGGCAGAAGAACGGCACATTGAAGTGGAGCGCGAAGAAGAGATCGGCCTGCGCCAGCCGGATGGCGCGGGGAATTTCCCACTGTTCACGCAGGGAATAGTGGGGAGCAGGCACCGATATTGTCTCTACCTGCTGCGGAAGTTCGGCAATCCACGGCTCGTCGCTTGAGTGCACCAGCAGAATGTATAGAATCTCGTCCTTTCGCCGGAGCAGCGCCGACACGAGCTCGCGAGAGTAGCGCCCCAGGCCCGTCTGGGTTCCCGCAAACCGACAGTCGACAGCAATCCGCGTCACATGCACCATCATACCGCCATGACGATCGAAAAGGCACTCAGGAGTTCGGAACTCGAACGGCTCGATGCGGAGCTCCTCCTCGCGTACCTGCTGGGGAAGGAACGAACGTGGCTGCTGATGCACAACGAACAGCCGTTGACGTCTGTGCAGAAGCGCCACTGGGAAGAGCTGAAGGAGCGCCGCGCGGCCGGCGAACCCATCGCCTACATCGTGGGCGAGAAGGAATTTTACGGACGCCCGTTCACGGTGACGCGCGACGTGCTCATTCCGCGCCCGTCGACGGAGGGCCTTGTCGATCTCGCACTCGAGTTTCTCAACGCACCGCACGACGACGTGCGTCCGCTCGATCACCAGATCGTGGGTGTGGCGAAGCCGCTCCTGGAGAGCGACGTGACGACTATCGTCGATATCGGCACCGGCAGCGGCTGCATCGCCATCACGCTCGCACTGTTGGCGCCGTCGTTGCGCGTGATGGCAACCGACATCAGCAAAGAAGCACTGCACGTCGCGAAACACAACGCGGAACGCCACGGTGTTGCCGACCGCATCGCATTCCTCCATGGCGACGCGCTCGAACCGCTCACGGGGATCGGCGAGCACTTCGTGCTCGTCTCGAATCCGCCGTACATCCCGCGGCATCACACACTGATGCATGACGTGTCGGCGTACGAACCGCACACCGCGCTCTTCGGCGGGGAAGATGGCACGCACATGCTGCGCTCACTCGTCGCGGCCGCAAAGGAGCATCCCTTCTGCGCCGGCTACGTGGTGGAGTGCCGC
>CAZWBO010000010.1:22050-33866 GCA_964632375.1 uncultured Candidatus Peribacteria bacterium
CGTCGCGGCCGCAAAGGAGCATCCCTTCTGCGCCGGCTACGTGGTGGAGTGCCGCAAAGATCAAGCGCACATCGTCAGCAATGTAGACTGATCCGGCTGCATCAGACATATTTCTCTGCACGGTGAGCGACGAACCTTCTGTTATGATTCGTTTCTTTGACGGATGCGCATTTGCTTCGGATGCTATTCACAAGCTCAATCATCGTTGATTGGGCAACACATCGATTTTTCAGAGTTCCAAAAGGAGGTGCCGCATGGCACCCGCAACGTTCCTCCTCGCGATCCTCGCCCAGATCCCGCCGACTTCGGCGGGAGAGAAGTTCAACCTCGTTGTTGTTTCGCGATCGATCGATCAAGACCAAGGAGGATGGCTGGTTTCGTACCGGCTCCAGTACCACGGCTCCCCGATGGATGTGCGATCGACGGAGATGATTGCGTCTCTCGACGGTGACGTCTCGAACTCGCGGCTTCCCGGCCACGCCGTTCCGCGACGCGCACGAATCGTCGCCACCGGGCTGAACCGCCTCTGTGGTTCGACCCATCTAATCTCCGGAGTGTATGAATCGCAGTGCTGCCAGGAGCGGGCAACCATCGCGGTATGGACCGGCGACGGCACCGCACCGGAGATGACGATACAATCGGTCGTCTCGCTGCGGCCCGGTACAGTCATCCGTCTCCAGCTGAGACTGGACCATTTGCACGAAGTCTACGGAGACTACGATCCGCTCCTAGGCATTCGTCAGCTGGAAGTGCATCTTGGCACTGCTGTGCTGCGCGACACGCTGGCCATGGATCGAGAGCAGCAACTCGCCCAGGCCATCGGTGACTGGGTACCCGCGCCCGAAGAGCGGCGTGACTGTCAGTTCTTCCATTCGGCTCCTGACAGTATCTTCCTGGATGCGACAACTCCCGGCTTCCACTTCTACGCATTCGGCGACAGGCCGGTGCGCTACAGCCAGAAAATGCGTCTGCGCTTCTGGTACTACCTCGCGCACGGCTCCGACGGAGAAGCGTACGTGCGGTTCCGCCAGTTCAAGGACGTTCCTTCCGAATGGAAAGTCGTGCAGGAAGGCGGATACGAGGAGCGCCTGGGCGTGGAAGGGAAGTGGATGCAGGTCGAAAAAATCTTCCGCACCGAGTCGGAAGACACCGAGCTGGGCCTCAACTTCCGGCTCACCGGTGACGTCGCTTTGATGTGGATCGACGATGTCACGTTCGAGCCCATCGGCGTCGCGCCTCCCCACGGACCCTGAAATGCATTGCCGGGTCGCCTCGTGCGACCCGGTAAACCCCCTGCAGACACCGCTCTGCAGGGGGCCACCCCATCAGCACCGGAAAATTGGCGCCCTATTATCAATACTTCGCATTTTCAACTGATCCAGAGCACTGGTACGCTTTCGGCATGGAACAACTCCTCGCACAACTCGGTCAAGTTTGCGCCATCATGGGCGCGCAGTGGGGCGACGAAGGGAAGGGGAAAGCGATCGACATTCTCTCGGCACACTTTCCCGTGGTCGCGCGGGCGGTGGGCGGCGCCAATGCCGGGCACACCATCCTCGTCGACGGCAAGAAGTACGTGTTTCACCTGCTGCCGAGCGGACTCTTGCACCCGAACACCGAGAACGTTATTGGGGCGGGCACCGTCGTGCACTGCAAAGATCTGCTGGCGGAGATGCAGGGGTTGACCGAACAGGGGATTGAGCTGGGTGGGCGGCTCTTCCTCTCGCACCAGGCACACCTGCTGCTCGACGCGCACCGCGCGGCGGATGCGGCGCTCGAGGAGCGGCGCGGCGAGGGCAAGATCGGCACCACGAAGCAGGGGATCGGGCCGGCGATGGCGACGAAGGCGCTGCGCATCGGCCTGCGCGTGGAAGACCTCGCGAATCTCTCGACACTGCGCGCGAAACTCGACGCCGAGCTGCGCGCGCTCGAACAACTCTTCGGCATCCAGACGAACGCAGCTGCCGAGTGGGAGAGCCTGCAACTGGCCGCCGAGAAACTCGGCCCGTTCATCGCCGACACGACGATGCTCCTCCACGAGCGGCTGCACGAAGGAAAGAAAATTTTGATCGAAGGCGCGCAGGCGACGATGCTCGATCTCGACCACGGCACGTACCCGTACGTCACCAGCAGCGCTACCACGGTGATGGGCGCCATCCACGCGCTCGGCTTGCCGCCGCGCGTCGTCTCGTCGGTCATCGGCGTCGTGAAGGCGTACACCACCCGCGTGGGCGAAGGCCCGTTCCCCACCGAGTTGCAGCCGGCCGATGCCGAGCGCATCCGCCAGCGGGGAGGGGAGTTCGGCTCCACCACCGGCCGCCCGCGTCGCTGCGGCTGGCTCGACCTGACAGGCGTGCAGCGCGCGGCGATGATCAACGGCTTCACACACATCAACCTCACCAAACTCGATGTGCTGGATGAAGAAGCCACGGTACCCGTCGCAGTGGGCTACGAGGACGAGAATAAACCCCTCTACGAGGTGATGCCCGGCTGGATGCAGCCGACGAAAGGGAAAACCGACTACAACACGCTCGCACAGCCGGCCCGGGCGTACATCGAGCTCATCGAGAAACACCTCGGTGTTTCTGTGGCAATGATCGGCACGGGGCAGGATCGGGAGGAGATGGTGGTGAGGGGGTGAGGAGAGCGATTAGACAAATGCACATCGACATCCTGGGCGGGATTAGGGTATGAGTGACTGAGCCTGGTGAGTCCGGGAGGGAGTACATGCCAGGGAGCACCCTTCGACAGGCTCAGGGTGACAGGGTGTGAGGGAGGGAATACAGACTATGGAATATGCTGGGCTGTGGGAGCTTGGGCAGAGCCCTCACTCCATCCTCTCTCCCCACCGCAGTTTCGTCCGCAATGTTCCGTAGAACGTATCCGGGCTTCGCCGTAGGAACTTCACCGTGCGCGTGCTCATCACCGCGCGGATCGTGTCGCCGCGCTGGAGCGAGATGTACGTCTGGCCGTCGAGCGTGAGGCTCACCTCAATGTCTTTGAACTTATTCTCGGGCGTCCACACTTCCACGTCGATGATCTGCTGGCCCGGGATCACAATGGGCTTCTGGCTGAAACTGTGCGGATTGATGGGCGTGAGAATCGTCGCCGGCAGCTGCGGATGCACGATGGGCCCGCCCGCCGCGAGCGAGTAGGCGGTGGAACCCGTGGGCGTCGAGAGGATGAGCCCGTCGGCGCGGAAGTTCGTCAGCTCCTGGCCGTTGATACTCGTGCGGAGATCAACGAGTCGCGCAATGCTTCCCTGCGAAATAGCGGCCTCATTCAACACTATGCCACTGAACAGTGACTTCCCATCGCGCCGCGCGTCGACGTGGAGCGTGGCGCGCGTATCGATGCACCCCTCCCCGCGAAGGAAGCGGGGAAGAAGCGTCTCAATCTCATCGAACGTCATCTCGGCGAGGAAACCCACCGTTCCCAAATTAATCGTCAGCAGCGGAATGGAGGGATTCTCCAGTTCACGCACCGTACGCAGGATCGTGCCATCGCCGCCCACGACAATGAGCAGATCCAAACCCTCTTCCTTGTCGTAGAACGCGCAGCCCTTCGCAAAGGACAAGTGGGCGCAGCGTCTCTTATCTAAGAGCAGCTCGCCATTGCATTCCTGCAGTACCCGCATGATTGCCCGCAGCGGATCCTCGCGATGGATCAGCTCCGACTTGGCCGTTAGACCGATACGGTGGTAGGACACTGGAGAAGAATGATAGTGTGCTGTGTTGCAGAACTTCAAGCGAAGATTTGCAATCTTGCATTCTTGCAGTCTTGCAATCTTATTCTCTGAGTCCCGCCACTCCCGTCACTTTCTCTATCGCCGACAACACCAAATCTGCCGTACGCTGCCACGAATACCGTCGCGCTTGCGCCGGACCTACCGTTCGGTACGTCTCTCGAAGTGATGCATTGGACAGCAATTGCTCAAGTCCTCTACTGATGGAAGGCGTGTCCTCGGGATCGACTATGAGAGCGGCGGACCCAGCCAGTTCGCGCAGACTGCCGCGGTCCGAGGTGAGGACGGGAATGCCGCGCTGCAGCGCATCGAGGATCTGCATGCCGAATCCTTCGTACAACGACGGAAGGGAGAAGACAGCGCAGGTTCCGAGCAAGTGCAGATATTCATCGTCGGACACGTACTGCCGCCACTCCACGCCGGGCGTGCGTTCGATCAGCTCCAGAATAGGCGCGTCGTTCCACCCGCGCGCACCAGCCAGCACCAGACGGTACTGCGCACGCAGCGCCGGCGGCAGCTGGGCGTACGCTTCTATCAACCGCAACTGATTCTTGCGCGGACACAACGTGGCGATGCAGAGGATCGTCTGATGATCCGATGTGTGGAGCGGCACCGTCTGCTGCATGGGGCCGGCGAACACCGGCGTGATCCTCTCGGACGGCACCTGAGGAAACTTCTGCCGCAGATCGTGTTTGGTGGCATCGCTCACCGTGAGAATATGTCCGGCCTTCTCGAGCGTCCGTTGGAGCGTGAAATGTTCGATGAGCCGTGCCTTGCGGTTGTGCGGCTCGCGGCGAAAGGCGATGAGATCGTGCACGACCGGTACGTACGGAAAACGCTTCCCGAGCAAGTACGGCACCAGGTAGCTCGTCGGGCTCAGGTACAGATCGATATCGGTCTTCGCCTGCAGCAACGACGCGACGCGCACGTGCCATTTGAGCCCCGAGAGGGGAATGAGGATCTCCGTGGCACCGCGGTCGAGCCACGAGAGCGGCAACGGCTCTTGGCTGTAGCATACCAGGGGAAACTCCCGGTTCAGCAGCTCGTCGACCAATGCGTACGTCCACTGTCCCTTGCCCGTGCGCTCAGGCTTGCAGGCCTCCCGAACATCGATCGCAATCCTCATAAGTTTGGTGAATGTTCCGAACGGTGCACACTACTACGGAACGATGGAAAAGGCGAGGGGATCAACCGAAAACACTGTTGCATGCGATGCGACGGCGCGCGAGAAGCTCGCTTCCGACACTAGCAAGAAAGGTGCCGCAATGCTATCCTCGCCGTCGATGCCATCGCGCTTCGTCCATGGGCTGAAGGCACTCGAACTGGAAGAGCAGATCATCAATGGGAGCGCCCTGGTGACCTTGATCTCGCTGTTTCTCCCTTGGCTCGGCGGCGAGCGAGCCGGTGACGATCACCCGATCCGCTACACGGGATTCCACCACTACACTGCGCTCATTGGATTCGCGATCTTTCTCCTGACGATCACACTCCTGCTCGCCACCCTCGTACCGCTCCTGGGCGGCCCGGTGATCCTCCGTCGGCGTCATCGCGACGGCGTGCGGCTCGCGCTCGCCGGCCAGGCGACCATTCTCATCATCGCATCGCTGAGCGTGCTTCTGCAGGTGACGCGCGACTATTCCGGTTTAAACATCCGCTACGGTCTCTACGTCGCCCTCATTGCCAGCCTCGTCACCACGACGGAATGCTTCATTACGTTCCAGTTGCGACGCAGAGCGGAGCCGAACGAAATCTTCCGCCACCCCGAAGCGACCATCATCCCCGAACACCGCGACATGAACATCGCCGTACCGCCTCCGCCGAAACCGCCGAAGCCCCCCGAGCCCGAAGACCACCGTCTCTACACATGACTGATCCCGCCACACCGCCGGCCCCCACACCCGAACCCGTCGCCATGACAACGGATTCCGGTTCGTACGCCGATGACGACCTGGTCTACGTGGACCCCGACAAGAATACCGTGGTCGGGCGTGTGCAGTGGAGCAAGAACGGCAACCCGAAGCCGCTCCCCATGGCGACCGTCGAGCGAGAAGAGAAGACGGAGAAGCCCGCCAAAGGCGACAAGGGCGGCCGCCCGAAGCGAGCGCCGAAGAAGCGCTATTTTCCGTGGGGCACCTACCGCTCCATGAAACGCGTCTTCAAGATCGAAGGCAAGCCGCCGAAGTACGATCCGACGCACACGCTGGAGGAAGTGATGCAGAAAGCGCTGGAGCAGCCGTTCTGGTAAGCGAAACTGTCATGGTGAGAAGCCTGTCCTGCCTGCCCGTCCGTAGCGTTGCGAAGGAGGGAGCTTGCCGAAGGAGAGACGAACCATGACAGTCGCTAATAATGAGGAGACAGGCACCCCTTTCAACCGAAGAATATGAGTGAGAGGCCGATGCGGAAAAAGCAGTCCCTATCCCAACGCCACGCACACTTTCTCTACCGCCTCCTTCGATCCCATAATAATCGGCGTCCGCTGATCCAAGCTCACGATCTCTTTTTCCAGAAGCGGTTGCTTGCCATCGCTGGCAACGCCGCCGGCCTGGTCCATCAGGTAGGCAAACGGCCCGCACTCGAAGATCATGCGAAGCTTGCCTTGCGGGAACTTTCCGCCGCCGACGTTGAAAAACACGCCCTGCCCTTTGCTGAGCACATGGTGCGCGTCGGCCACCATGCAGCCCGCGTACCGCAGCGTGAGCGTCTCGGACCATTCTTGCAGGAGCTTCTGGAGCCGAGGATGTTCCTGCACCGCCGCCATGTTGCCGGGGCTGAATGTCTTCGCGGTGTCTCCCACGCCCAGGAACTGGCGCAGCAGCACAAACTCACCGACTTCGTTGAGGATGAACTCGTGCACGCCGTTGCCGGTACTGTAGACCAGGAGGGTTCGTGGACCGTACAGCACGTAGAGCGCGGCCACTTGGTCGCTGGGCTTGCGGCCGATGATATCCGTGCCGGGGTAGATACCGAAGATCGATCCGATGGCGAAATTGACATCAACCAGTGAGGATCCATCGAGTGGATCATAGACAACAGAGTAGGGAGCTTTCGCATCGAGCTCGATGATGTCGTCGGATTCCTCGGAGAAGTGCGTGGCTACCAGGTGGCTCTCGGCCAGGTGCGTGCGAATGATCTCCTCGCTCAGCACGTCGAGCTTCACCTGCTTCTCGCCGAACTGGTTCTCCGTCCCCGCCAACCCTGCCTCCGTGGTGCGGATGGCGTGGTGAATGTACTTCGTCGCCGTCGCGATGTGCATGATGAGGTGGCGCAGACCATCGGGCACCTGGGCATGGGTGTAGAGATGCTCGTTGAGAGAGGGACGGGAATTCATAGGAATACATCGTATCAGGAAACAATTGCCGGAAAAATTCGAAATCTGAAGCACGACGGTCGAAAAACCTTCTGCTCCGTGCTTCGGATTTCGTGTTTCTCGGATTATTTGATCAACTGTCCCATCTTCACCGTCATTTCCGTCACCCGCATCGCGTAGCCCCATTCATTGTCGTACCAGCTGAGGAGCTGGAGCGCGGTGCCATCGACCACCTTGGTGGAGGGCGCGTCGACGATGGACGAATGCGGATCGGTCTGGAAGTCGATGGAGACACACTGCTCGTGCGACACGGCCAGAATCTCGCGCATCGCGTCGGTCTGCGCGGCCTTCTCCAAGGCGGCATGTACTTCCTCGACTGTCGTCGGCTTCTTGAGCGAGAACGCCATGTACGCGCAGCTGACAGTCGGTACCGGCACGCGGAACGCCATGCCGTCCATCTTTCCTTTCAGGTGGGGAAAGATCTTCGCGCACGCCTTCACCGCCCCCGTCTTCGTGGGGATCATCGAGAGCGTGGCTGCGCGCGCCCTGCGCATCTCGCCTTCCTCCTGCGGACGGTTGTCGAGCAGGTTCTGCGACGACGTGAATGCGTGCACCGAGCTCACGAGCAGATGCTCGATGCCGAACGTCTCGTCGATCACCTTGATGACCGGCGCGATGCAATTAGTGGTACACGATGCGTTCGAGATGATCCGGTGCTCACCGGAAAGTTCTTGATCATTCACGCCCTTCACGAACGTGGGTGTGTCGTCCTTCATCGGCGCCGTCACGATGACGCGCTTGGCGCCGGCATCGAGGTGTCCTTTGGCCTTGTCGCTCGATTCGAAATGACCCGTCGATTCCACAACCACATCGATCTTCAATTCCTTCCACGGGCACTTGGCAGGATCTCTTTCCTTTACCACCATCACCTTCTTGCCGTTGACCAGAAAGTGATCGCCCTCCACTGCGATATCGGCGTTGATTTTCCCGTGGAGCGAATCGTACTTGAGCAGATACGCCCGCATCTCGGCGTCGGAAGAAGCGTTGACGGCCACGACTTCCACTTGGTCGGCGTAGCGCTCGAGGAACTGTCGATGGACATTGCGTCCGATGCGGCCATAGCCATTGATAGCGATGCGTAACATGGCTGGATGATACGGGAAACAGAGCGAAAGTGAAGCGTAGATACCTGCGTTGCTGCAGACGGCAAGTGGAGCGGAAACTTACTGGAGCGCGATACGCGAAGAGCGGATAGCGGTAAGCAATTGCATTGAGATGCACTTCCTTCTTATCGCTCACCGCTGATCGCTTGCTTGGCCGAGCAGGGGAACGCCGAACCCAAAAGTATACCTTCAGATGCATCGTCTCACCCCGCCATCGCCATCACAATCCCGATGAACGCAAAGAACGCCCCGATGATCCACAGCCGCATCGTCACCTTGCTCTCGCCCCACTCGAGCGCCTCGAAGTGATGATGGATCGGCGCGGCTTTGAACACCTTCTTGCCGCCGCGCAGCTTCTTGCTGGTGAGCTGGATGATCACCGAGAGCATTTCGATCACGAACACGAATCCCAGGAGCGGGAGAATCAGCACTTGATCCGTCATCATGGCAATGAGCCCGAGCGTGCCGCCCAGTGCGAGCGCGCCGGTATCGCCCATGTAGAAAAGAGCGGGCGGCACGTTGTGCCAGAGAAAGGCGACAATCGCACCCGTCGTTACTGCGCAGAAACCGGCCAAAATGTACAGGCCCTGCAAGTACGCAAGTACGCCGAATGCGCCGAACGAAATGACCAAGAGCCCCCCCGCGAGTCCATCCAATCCATCGGTGACATTCACAGCATTCGCCGTACCGACGATGATGAACATGAAGAGCGGAATGTACCACCACCCCAGCGGAAGGAGACCGACGAAAGGCACATCGATGCCATCGCGGTGCAGACGCACGTAGAACCAGAGAGCGCCCAGAAGCGCGACGAGGAGCAACGACGTTATTTTCGGCAGAACTGCCAATCCCTTCTTGGCCCCCTGCTTCACCAGAAATCGCATGAACCGTTCATCCACCGTCTTCGTGAGCGTGAGCAGGAAGAGCGCGATCGTGAGGACGACGATGCCGACGGCGACATTCCAGAACGGCGCCGTGCCGACGTGCGGGACCAACACCATCGTCGGATCATCGACGCCGCGGAAGACGAGGAGCAACCCGGCCAGTACCGCGCCGACGCTCAGGACGAAGAACGCCTTCATCGTCGGCACGAACTCTCGGATCTTCTTCTCGTCGCTGCTCACGATGTTGAGGTAGTCATCCACCGCACCCAATAGGCCAAGCGCAATCATCGTGAGGAGCGGCAAGTACACCTCGCCCCGTTGCAGGAGGGAACTTTGGACGACCCCGAAGAAAGCCAACAATCGCGAAAAAAGAACCGTCAACAGGATGGATCCCCAGATGAGCAACCCGCCCATCGTCGGCGTGCCGAATTTCTTCTCGTGGTACTTGCGGAAGATCGACGCCTCGCGGCCATCCACCGTCTCGACGCGCAGTTGCTTCCCCAAACGATTGCGACGCAGGAATGAAATGAACCACGGCGTGAGGATAAGACCCAGCAAGAACGCAAAGAACGCGTAACCGAGGATGAAGTGGAGCGAAAGCTCGGGACGAGGAGGGAGGAGGGGCATGGGGGTAGAATAGAGCCGAGGGGAGAGCTACGGAAGGGGGAGGAGGAAGATTTCAAGATTGCAAGAATGCAAGATTGCAATAAGCCAAACCAAAACCCAAGAGTTCTCCCCTTGGATTTTCTTTGCAATCTTGCAGTCTTTTTCTACCTACTCTTCCTCTCCCGGCCGGTTCGTCCTCTGCGATGGATCGAGATCGTAGAAGCGTGTCTGCTCCTTCTTGAACATCAGCTCCACGCGACCGACGGGGCCGTTGCGGTGCTTGCGGATGTACACATCGCAGAGGCCGGGTCGCGAGCTGTCCTCTTCGTAGTAATCCTCGCGGTAGAGCATCATCACGACGTCGGCGTCCTGTTCGATGGAACCGGAGTCACGCAGGTCGGAGAGTTGCGGGATGTTGCCCGGACGCGTCTCGACCGCACGCGAGAGCTGCGAGAGCGCAAGAATGGGCACGTGGAGCTCGCGGCCGATCTGCTTGAGCGTGCGCGAGATTTCAGAAATCTCCTGCACGCGGTTGCCCGCGAAGTGGCTGTTGCCGGTGCTCATGAGCTGCAGGTAGTCGATGATGATGAGATCGAGCCCGTACTCCATCTGCAGGCGGCGCGCCTTCGCACGCAGTTCGGGCAGCGACGAGGCGACCGAATCGTCGATGAAGATGTTCGCCTTATTGAGCTCGTCCATGATCGGCCCCATGTTCTGGAAGTCGGAATCCTCCAATTTGCCACGCTGGAGCTTCCAGGAATCGACGCCGAGCATGGAGGCGAAGAGGCGATCGACCAGCTGTTCCTTGCTCATTTCGAGCGAGAAGATGCCGACGGTCTTGTGGTGACGAATGGCCGCGTTTTGGGCGATATTCAGCGCCAGAGCGGTCTTTCCCATGGAGGGGCGCGCGGCGAGAATGATGAGGTCGCTCGGCTGGAGGCCCGAGAGCTTGCCATCGAGCGCCTGGAAGCCCGTCGGCACGCCCTTCACCGCGTTGCTGTCGCGCGCTTCGTGCATCTCGGCAAACTTCTCGTACCGCGCGCCGAGGATCTCGCGGATGTGGATGAACTTGTCTTTAAGGAAGGTGTTACTAATGGCGAAAATGGACTTCTCCACTTCGTCGAGCAGCTCCGTCACAGGCTTCTCAACCTCGTATCCCAGCGCTGTGATCTTCTGTCCGGCTTCGATGATGCGCCGGTGCACCGCCTTGGTCTTGACGATCTGCCCATACTGGTAGATGTGCGACGACGTCGGCACGCCGGTGGCGAGATCTGCGAGGAACGCGCTGCCGCCGATGTCTTGGATACGCTTGTTGTCCGATAGACGCGACGACACCGTCACGAAGTCGATGGGCTCGTGACGCTGGTACAAGTCCATGATCGTCGCGAAGATCATGCGGTACGTCGGATCGTAGAAATCGTCGGGCACCAGAAGGTCCGATACTTTGATAATGGCTTCTGGATCAAGCAGAAGGGCTCCCAATACCGTTCGTTCCGCCTCGGTTGCATGCGGCTGGGCCTGGAGGATGGACGGCGTGATCGACATAGGACGAGTGGAGACGGAACATGCATTCTAGGTACCGCCCCCGCGCGTGCAACGAAATGCGGATGACACGGCTGGACTTTCTGCTCGCATCTGTGTGCCGCGTGTGGAGGGAATGTGGATATGTCTCCTACGAGACTGTTTAATCGGCACATCCTCCCATCCATTTCCTCAAGAAAGGCAGCGGCGATATGCCTTCTGCCTTTCTTCCCTGTTGTTTTCTGCATTCTTCACTACACAACCATCCCCGACGCCTCGCGGATCTCCTCGCTCATCTTCGCGACGACCTGCGGATTCTGGATGAGGAACATCCGCGCCTGCTCGCGACCCTGTCCGAGTGTCTCCTCGCCGTAGCGGAAGTACGCACCGGCTTTTTCGATCACGTTGTACTTCACGCCCAGATCGAGGATCTCGCCCTCGCGGCTGATGCCGTTGGCGTAGAGAATGTCGAATTCGGCCTGGCGGAACGGGGGAGCGACCTTGTTCTTCACCACTTTCACGCGCGTGCGGTTGCCGACGATTTGCTGATTCTCGTCGCCCTTCTCGGCCGCTTTATCGAGCACTTTATC
>CAZWBO010000011.1:0-19441 GCA_964632375.1 uncultured Candidatus Peribacteria bacterium
AGCTGAGCTAATCGTCCTTGGTGTGAAAGAATGGCGTCTGGCTATCACCTTGACCGATAATCCTGTAATTGCCGCAGAAGTGTAAGGGCATCGGATGGGAGTTGCAATCATATGAAACGGCTGAAATCTGCTACACTCCCCCTATGCCTGCCATCCTCTTCCTCGACGCCGATCCCGAAGACCAACCCGCCGTGCGTGCGCGGTTTCCCGACGCCGTCTGCGTTGCCGGCGCGCCGGAAGGCGAAGACATCGTTAAAGCCTGCGCCGATGCCGAGATCATTTCGACGTTCGTGACGGTGCCGTTCCCGCGGTCGGTGATCGAGCAATTGCCCAAACTGAAGCTGCTCGTCACGCGGTCCGTCGGCTTCGATCACATCGACGTGGCGGCGTGCAGAGAGCGGGGGATCGAGGTGTGCAATGTGCCGGACTACGGCTCACACGTCATTGCCGAGCACGTCTTCGCGTTGCTGCTGAGCACGTTGCGGCACATTCCGGAAGGGAGTAAGAGCGTGGAAAGCGGTGCGTTCGACTACCATGGCTTGCGAGGAGTGGCGCTGAAGGAGAAGACCATCGGCATCCTCGGCACGGGGCGCATCGGGCGGCGAGTGGCCCGCATCGCGCACGGGTTCGATATGAAGATTTTGGCTGTGGATCAGTGCCGCACGCACGAGATCGTCGAGCACTACGGCGTGCAGTACGTGTCGCTGGAAGAAGTATTCCGCCACAGCGACATCATCACCCTGCACGTGCCGGCGACGCCGGATACCGAGCATATGCTGAACGACACGACGCTCGCTACGCTGAGAGACGGCGCGATTCTCGTGAACACGGCACGCGGCTCGCTCATCGATTCGCACGCGCTCCTGCGCGCAGTCGAGAGCGGAAAAGTGGGATACGCACTGCTCGATGTTCTGGAGCACGAGAAGAACTTCGAAGAAAACCGCGCGCTCGTCGAACACCCACGCGTGGTGGTGACGCCGCACGTCGCCTTCTACGCCGACGACAGCATGCGCAACATGTACGACGATTGCTTCGATTCCATCGATCAGTACCGGAAAGGGCAAATGCCCGCGCACGTGGTGCACCCGATCACGGTGGTGTGTGATCTGCCGGGGGTGAAGAAGAATATTCAACAACTAAAAATATAAAAAGCCAGTAATATCCCATGATTGATACTCTCTTTTTTACGGTACACTCCGCTCCGTCTTCTCTTTGCATTCTTTCTCCCTGCTTCTATGACAGCACGCCTTCCCCTCGTCGGTGGTGATGATGGTGTGTGGGGCACCATCCTCAATGAATTCCTCACCGTGGAACACAATGCAGATGGTACGCAGAAAGCGCTGATGAATCCGACGCTGACGGGCATCGTGGATGCGTCGGCGGCGACCGTGAAAGTCAAATCATTCGTGCCGCTGCTTCCCACACCTGTCTCTGCCGCCGGCGGTGTCGCTCTGTTCGACCTGACCATGAATAATCAGTTCATGATCAGCCTCACAGGCAATACGACCTTTGCCATCGTTGGAGCCAATGCCGGTGAAGCGATCAAGATCCGCATCACCAGCAATGGCTTCGGCGTCACGTGGTGGCCGGGCATCACGTGGGCAGGGGGAGTGACACCCGTCCTGACTGCAGGCGGCAAAGCGGACTGGGTCATCCTACTGCGTACAGGTACGAATACGTACGATGGTTCCCTGGCCTTTGGCAATCTGTAACGCTGCTGTGTCATGACGAAACCTTCTCTCTCCAGCGTCTTCGGTGTGACGAACCCTCAGGCATGGGGGCCGTTCTACGGCATGCGTGAGGGGAGCGGCGCGACCACAGCCGACGACAGCCCAACGGCCACCACGCCATTGACCTTGGTCGGTAACGCGGCCTGGGTGGACGTGGCCGGGCGACCGCAGGTCCGCACGTCCGCTGCGGGCGATTTCCTCATCGCTGACGATGCGCCGGGGCAACGCCGTCCCACGACCGCGTTCACCGTGGCAGTTGGGATCACGCCGCGAGGCACGTGGACGTACAACGGCAGCAATGCGCTGTTGGCTGGGAAGCTGTACGGTTATGCGTATTGTAGTTTCGGGATCAATTCCAGCGGAAACTCTGATAAGCGCGTGCGTGCGATCCTCAGACTTGGCGGCACGACCTACTACACGCAGGACAGCAGCAATACAACGCTGACCAACGGTACGGCATATTTGGTCGTGGCTCGCTGGCAGAGTGGTGCCCATCTGAACATCCGAGTGTATGACAGGGCGACGGCTATGTTGATTTCTGAAGTGACTGGCACGACATCGGGCACTTGGACGACGACATCGGACGTGTCTCCTCTGACCGGTACGCTCGATAGTGACCAGCGACCGTTTATCGTGGGTCACATGGTGTCCAGCTTCGGGGAAAGTGGTGATTACGCCTACGGAGACTACGAATTCGTAGCTGTCTCGGATAAGCGCCTCAGCGACAGCGAAGTGAATGCCTTCGTTGCCAATCCGTACGCTGACTATGCTGCGTCGTCTGCAAACTACGCCCTTTCTGGACCGTCGACTGGCTTGCCCGGTCTCATCTCATCCGCATTCAAGGTACAGCTCAATTATGGCGTCGATCCTGTGAGCCCCGTAACCATCACGCCGGCTATGGCGGGCATGGCGGGGACATTCAGCCCCCCTACTGTCTCTCTCAGTACATCAATGCGCTCCGCTGTGTTCACCTTCACCCCATCGATGAGTACGTCGATTAGCACGATGGGGACGCTCTCCGTCGCGAATGCCGGCGCGCTCGTCAATCCTGACGCCATCGCATTCACGGTACTGTACACCCCCCTGACGAACCTTGCGTTCTTTCAGTCACAACTTGCTTGGCCGCTCACTGTCAATCCGTACGTGGCGGGGACGGGCTACTTTCTCAATGGACCCGAACACTACGATCCAACGAGGTGCTTTCAGAATGTGCGCGACTACATGGTGAATAATAGCTTGAGCCCGACAGATTGGAGTGTTCCCATCGCTGCGTCACTCGTACGCTTCCGCGATCGATACGTGCTGACGTACGGCTCCGTACAGCTCTACCATGAGTACAGCACGGGCATCGCACGCCACTACCTCGAGACAGGTGACCTCGACAGTCGCGATGCGGTTGCTTTTCTCGATCCACAAAACTCCATATCTCCTCGATCCTTGACTTATTATTTTAAAACATTTGATTATAGTCGCGAGACCGCATTCGCACTGATCGATAGCATCGAATCGGAGTGTCTTGGGCGCACGCATATCCAGATTACAGACATGCTCGCCTACATTTCGCTCGAACACATCGTCCAGTGGACGCGACCAGCCGAACAGCGCTACTGGTTTGTCTACGTCCGACCCTTCATGGTGGCCCTCACGTGTGAGGCACTCATTACCTACTGGACGCGCAATCGGCACAATCCGAGCACGGAGACCGTGACCATCAGTCCAGGCGTCACTACCACGCAGGCTCAGCTCGTCGCCGCCATTCCGGGTGCAGTGAAAACTGCGATCGACTGGATATGGGAACACTGCTGGTATCCCGCAGGCATGGCTGTGAACATCGATCAATCGACGGTACCATGGATATACGGATCGTTCGCCTACACCCATGTGCCAACGTCGACGGGTGTAACCAACCCGATTGCTTCCTCCGTGCAGGATTCATCCCCGACTGCCAGCACATTTCGCGCGGCAGCGGGCCTCTCGACGCAGGATGACTACTACAAGTACGCGTACATCCAATGGACGAGTGGCAAGCTCGCAGGGGTCTATGCTCGCATTCAGAGTTACACGGGTGCGACGCGCACGTTCTCGCTCGACCCTGACTTCATCCTCCCATCGTCAGCTTCCGTGAGTGGCGACACATTCAACATACTAGACAGTACAGGCAACGGTCACAAAAATACCGGAGATACTGGCGCAACCCCCGATGTCAATCACCTGATCGCCCCTGCCTTCGCCTGGTACTACTGGTACACGGTCCATATCGCGGGTGCTCGCAACAATGTGTACCGTCAGCGCTTCGACGACATCTTTGCTGGCGGGACGATGTGCCACCTCACTCCGACCGCACAGAAGCAGTACAACCAAGCAACCCGCTGGTTGTTCACGGGGTTCGACTGGAGAGAGCGAGGAGACGCAGAGTGGCCAGCAGCCACCAGCTACACGCTCACTCCCCCCGCACCCGCATCGGGGCAAGCACATATGCCAAGCGGCCTCTTCGTCGTGACACTGCCTGCAAAAAAGAGTGTTGTTCGTCCAGTGAGGATCACCCCGAGCAGCTCGACTGGTCGCGGCACGTTTCTCCCGTCCGTCGCTGTGCTGACGACGGAGCGGCCAAGGGCACTCTTTCAGTTTGTGCCTGCAGAAGCGGATGCAAATGCTGTGGTGACACTCTCTGTCAGTAACGATGGAGATTTGAACGATCCTGCAAGCATCTCATACGCTGTGAGCGCTACGAAAGTACTTGCAGAGAGCTATCGTGCTGTCGGACCAACGACGGGAGTCGTCGGCACGGCAGCCCCCTTTGCACTCGTCACCGTGCCCGCCGACGCGGCGTTGCCCGTTGCATGGCTACAAGGCTGCGGAGGTGTTCTCACGGTACAGCCCCTGGATTGGTGGGACGGTGGCAGGTTCGATGCGGTGGGCTTGGATGGCCCCACGTCGTTTCTGCGCATCTCCGCGGAGCGCCCGAGCCAGCAGTTCATCTATACACCAAAGAGCACTGGCACCAAGTCACTCACCTTCCCGAACTTCTCGGGAGTCTCCGAGCCACCTGCTCTGCCGTTTCTCGTGACAGAAATGACCGCAGGAGTGTCTTCTGCTGCGGCGATGCTCCTGGGGATGTAACCCCTCCGCCACGAAGAGAGAGTCTCTCGCAACGAAGCCGAAAAATCCCACTATTTCGTATCACATCGTCTTGGGTGCAAACTCGTATATACTGCTTGAACTTTTCATCGTTACGATCAGGTATCTGACATTATGTCTTCTTTCGTCCACGACACATTCACCGGGCCTACTTCCAAGCTCACGGCTCACGTCGGGGAAACAGGCACGACGTGGAAAGCACATCCGGCGGCGTACTGCAGTACAAACCTTTTCAGTCTGACGGGGTCAGGGTCTGTCTATAACGACACCGGATCTTTCGCTCGCGGCATGATCTACGCATCGGGCGTCCCGACAACGCCAGATTACACCGTCAGCGCGCGGATGATCTGGCACACATCCACGGGCGAGGCCTACGACGGCATCGCGCTGCGGTGGTCGGTTACCGAGGCGACTGGCTATGTCCTGTACTTCGTATCTCCCTCTCAGCATTTCGAACTCTATCGCATCAACAATGGCCAATTGACGTTGCTGGGGACATCAGAGAACTACACGCTTATTTCAGGTACACCGCAAACCATCGACGTGACTGTCTTTGAAGGGAGTATCACATGCAGATTCAATAGTGCTGCGATGACGGGTGGACTCGCAGAAACGGTGGTGGACAGTGAGCCTGTCATAGAAGCGGGACACGTTGGGCTGATGTCAGTCGACCTATTTGCCGCATCTGCGACAACGGGAATCCATTGGACGGACATTCTGGCCCACGACGCCGGCGTTGTCTTGCCAGCAACGGGGATATCGTTGACAGGGGCAGTACAGGGGTTTGGCGTAGCAGGCGTCGCATCGAGTAACTTCACGCTCGCTCCGACGGGTGGCATCTACACGGGTACGATCACACCATCGGACGGCGGCGCGGGAGGAACCTTCACCCCGGCAAGTCTCACATGGTCAGCCGCGCAAGACCCGAAGACCTTCACCTACACGCCGTCGTCTGGCGGCAGAAAGATAATCCGTGTGACGGCATCCCCAGTACTCTCCCCGCCACCTCCTCTCGCGTATCAAGTCATGCTTCTGTGGGTTGGCGGATCGGGCACAACGCTGACCGTCTCGTTCGGCTCGGACTACGGCGATCCGACCGTGACCGCCGTTCCCGGCCCGGCACCGACCTACCGCATTAACAACGGATCACCAATCACGGCGGGTCTTGCCGTTTGGTGCGATCCACAATTCGAGGGCACTTCCGCTCCGCATGTCACCTACTTGTTGCCAACCAAGATTGCAGAGAACCAAACAATAACCGTCAGCCTCACTGCTGATTCCATCGTGACCACGGCAGGCTCGTGTCCTACCTTGGTAGATGTCTCATGTGTTAGCTACGCAGGCGAGCACTCGCCACTTCATTTCAGCCCGTCTGATGAACGCACAATGCGCCTGGGCGGCATGTGGTATGCCGGCAACTACTACGAGCCGATTCCGGTCTATGCCAACAAGGCGAAGACGGGGTCTCCCAACTGGTCGGGAAGCGACGGAACTGCCTGGGGCATTGACTGCGGTGGATTCGACGCCGAGGGGATGCCGGTCAACTCGTCTGAACCCCGCAAGAAGCTCTGCATTGCTCCCATGGATGCCCCGGAACTGTTCGATGGATATCCACATGCGGCAACGGGTCGCTACACTTTATTGTGGGATGGGCCCGGGAATGCGGATCTCAACATCAATTCCACAGCCACGCACGACGACCCGACCCAGCGTGT
Source organism: uncultured Candidatus Peribacteria bacterium (assembly GCA_964632375.1). Classification (GTDB taxonomy): domain Bacteria; phylum Patescibacteriota; class Gracilibacteria; order Peribacterales; family Peribacteraceae; genus JAQBQQ01. Next base: position 6,584 of record CAZWBO010000011.1, read on the forward strand.
CATTACGGGGGCGACCAACAACATCCGCGTCTACCCCGGTGTTACGGCGTTCCCCGGCAAGCTTGCCCCCAGCATTTTCATCTGGATCGACGAGACGAATGGCACCGTCTCGAATATTCGTCTATTTGACAAGCATATCACGGATGTTTTGAACCCGCCGAAGTTTCATCCTCTGGCTATGGAAAAGCTCGCGGGCATCAAGGTGTTCCGTGCCAAGGATTGGGTGTACACAGACAACGGTTGTCCAGTTGCCGAGTTCACGGATCACACTCCATCCAGCACGCTCTCGATCCTTGATCAGAGGCAGGACGGCCGAGTTGGGATCACGCGATTTGAGCCTTACACCGACGCCGCCTACGTCCGCGACGGAGAGCAGGGGATCAAGGTCACATGCGCCGCGCCGCACAACTTGGCAGCGGGCCAGTTTGTGTCGCTTTACTTCCCCTCCGAGGGCGCTCCTTGGCCGTTCATGCACGCAATTCCACACGAGGACGCATCCGTGGAAAATGTCTCATGGAGCAACGCGATGGCGATGGTCATCTCGGCCACCGAATTTGTCATCAAAGCTTGGTTCTCAAGCCCGATCGTGGCGCATGATTTGCCTGTTGGGTCGCAGCTTTGGAAGAAATGGGGTGGGGCTCCGGTCCAGGATGCGATCGACCTGACCAATGAGATGTCCGATTGCACTGCCTGGTTTGCGATCCCGCATGCGGCGACCGATCGGTATGTGACTGATTTCTTCACGTATCTGGCTGGTCGGCTTGCGGCAGGGAGGCGCGTGTGGTTCGAATACACGAACGAGCCCTGGAACGGCGATCCGGCGTATCCACAGTTCCATTTCATTCGGGTCATGGCTCGCGAATTCGCCTTGGCTCGTCCAAACAACCCGGCATGGGACGCAGACGAAGCTATTCGTGCGAGGCGGTGGTACGTGATGCGGGCCGGGCAGATCCGCGCGCTGGCCCGAGCGGCATGGACGGCGGCGGGGCGTGACGTGAACGACCTTGGGCTCGCGCTCAACGCGCAGTTTGTCAACAGCAACCGAGCGCTCGAATTCGCAGCCGACGCCGATCTCATCGACACTCATGGCCGACATAACACCGACCCTGCATTCTCAGGACCTATTCAATTCGAGGGATTCGCGGTTGCTCCGTACGTGTTCAGCCATCCCTACTCGAACAGTTCCATCACAACTGCTCAGTACGATGCCATGACCGTTCCACAAGTCATGGACATCGGAGACGCTTTTCAGCGAAACATCCGGGCGACGATGTACGGAGCCATAGCAAAGACGCACGCGAACAACCTCACAACACTCGCAGCGGCGGGACGACCCGGCATCAAGTACCTCTGCTACGAGGGCGGCCCGTCGGTCATGGGGCTCGGCGGCACGCCGACACAGCAGCACCTTCGTACCGTCGCGTGGTCGCTTCACCCGCGGGCGAGGGCTCAGTTCCTGGCTCACCTGGAGCTATTCAACGAGGTCGGAGTTCGGGAGTATGTGAAGTACGGCATGTTTGGGAACTACGTCCTCGAGAACGGGTACGGACACTGCTACAACACGTATGCGGGGTTGGAGCAACGCGCCGGCCTTGGTGATGGTACGGACGGGTTGCACGACAACCGCCCCGACATCATGAACAGCAGCGGCATGGCGATCAAGCCGAGCATGGCCTACGTCGTCTCGCCGATCGGTTCGGCTGTGCGGACGTGGGGCCAAACGGTCTCCCGCCCCATGATATCGGCAGCGGCGATGTTGCTGGGGATGTGACAAATGTCTGAAAGGCAGAGTGTTCTTCCCTACAAGATGAGCAGGGATTGGAGGAAGAAACACGGCTCTGTTGTGATTTTTTTGTGCATTTCCCCTGTCAAGAATCAGAAGGAGTCGTCTCTACAAAACTCTCCGTGCGGATGGCCCTGTTTTTGACGAGCAGAAGGCGAAAACAGGAAGATTGCCTCCTCACGTGGGAGTTGAAAAAAACATGAATTTAGAGTACAATGCTATGAAAATATTCCGCAAACGCCTCATCGATACTCTCCACATGAAAAAAACAAAAAGTCTCTCTCTCCGCGCACGCTCCGCGTTCTGGCTCGTCGTACTGGTCGTAGCGTTTGCACTGGTCTGGCGCTTGGAAGCGTGGGCAATGGGCGACATCAACCAAGGTGGCGGCACGTTGAACGCCGGATTGTCCGGCGCGTATTTCGCCAATGCGGATTTGACGGGATCGCCCGCTTTCACGCGTAAGGATGTCCGTGTCGATTTCGATTGGGGCACGATCGGGAAACCCGGCGGCTCCATCGATCCGACCTATGCGAACGTTGGCCCGAACAATTGGTCTGTACAATGGACAGGGCAGATCATGGCACGATTCTCCGAAACCTACACCTTCACGACTGTCTCCGCCGGTGGCGTCCGCCTGTTCATCCGTCCTGCGGGAACCAGTAGCTGGACAACCCTCATCGATCACTGGGACACGCATCCGCGCAGCAGTGACGATGCAACGTTCGACATGACTGCACACACGCCCTACGACGTGAAGTTGGAGTACAAAAAAACAATCGGTGATGCGGCTCTTGCGCTGCGTTGGTCGAGTGCGTCGACTCCGCAGGAAGTCATCGATACCACCATCCAGACGGGCATCAACACGTTTGATCCAGGGGCGATGTTCGCGGACATCGTCAAAGGGTCGCGCAACAGCTGGTATCGTGGCAGTGGAAATAGCAATGCAGTGCAGGATAGTGATGGCTGGCCCATGGAAGATGCACAGGGCATCATTCAGGAAGGCATCAACGTCGGCCTGGATATCGATCCACTCATGCGAGGCAGGGTAGCCTTTTCTTTTCGCGGCTCTGCCGATGTCATTGCCTTTGGCAATGTGGATCAGACCTATGGCCAAAGCGGTGTCGCCGGGCCGTCGGGCACGGGAAATCCCATCTACGATGCTGCCACGAACACGACGCGTGGCACACTCATGATGAAGCCCGCGCACTGGAATGCATCCTATTTTTCCTTCACCAACAGTCATCGCGATGGCAAGCCAGACGGGCCGGCAGGCATCACGCAGCTGAAACTCATGCGTCCGATTGCGCCGGATGCACTCACGAGTTATCCGGAAACAACCCTCTTTACCAATCATTATCGCGATGCCGCGGGGCACTTCACTCTGCTGCGTTTTCAGATCATTGCGGGATTGGAACGTGACTGGTCCGAACGCACGCGACCGATGTATTTCAACCAGTCGAACGGCTCACAGTCGGACAATAAGCTATTTTGGCCCGATGGGACGACTCCCATTGCTACAGAAAAAATGAACAACGGGCCGAGCATCGAATACAAGATCATGCTCTGCAACGAAACAGGGCGCGACATGATGCTCTCCGTGCCGGTGTTGGCCAGCGACGACTACGTGCGCAACCTTGCACTCGCCATCAAGTACGGGACCGACGGCGTGAATCCCTACACCAGTCCGCAAGCAAACCCTGTGTACCCGCCACTCAACCCCAACTTGCACGTGTACATAGAAATCGGCAATGAACTGTGGAACTACGTGAATCCCTACTGGTTCGACTGGATGAACGTCAACGCCCTCGCTGCTGGCCATTTGGATGCGCAGGATGCGGACGGTCGGATCATCAACTATGACCATCTGCCGATCGAGCATGCCAACCCCAATACGTCAGGTCCCTACTACGTGAACATGTACATATGGCGATGGAGAGCCATTATGCTGCGTATCATCCAGCACAGTAACACGTTCCGCTCGGTGTTCGGCGACGCAGCCATGATGACGCGCATCCGTCCCGTGTACGAGTGGCAGTACACCAATGCACAGGGATCGGCAGATTACGCGCTCACATTCGCCGATGACTACTTCAACAATGCCGATGGCACTGAGCATGTCGCCAATCCACATCCTGTGAATTATTACCTGTGGGGAGGTGGAGGCGCTACGTACTACGGCGCTGTGAATAGTGAAGGTATTTCCCCCCTGATGCCGGATCCTACATTCAACCAAACTCCTGTGCAGGCTGGCTACAACCCTGCGCCGATTGGATCTGCATGGACATTCTCGCCGCCATCCGATGAGTCGAGTACGGCGGCAGGTATCTACCGCGTGAGTGATCCTGCGCATCCTGACGCCGGCATTCCCGCTCCCTACACGGGGAATGCAACGCTGCCGTGGAATACAAATATGACGTACGGTCCGCAGATGGGATATATCACAGACAAAGGCGTCATTACCGCAACGTTTACTGCTCCCAGTACGCAAGTATCCTCCGTGTACTCGTTGGCCTTCCGGGCACTCAATAGAGGATCAGACACACTGGCAGTCCGCGTGATCCTCGACCGTGGTACGCCGCAAGAAACGGATATCAGCACCGGTGATTACACATTCCTTGGGTACAACGCCTCAGAGCCATGGAAATCGAAGCCTTTCCACTGGTTTCTCCCGCTCGCTGACTACTACGTCACCAAGACATTCACGGCACAGCCGGGATCGCAGCACACCATCTCTCTGGTCGGCAAAGGGGATAGTGATACGAGCGCAAACCGCACCAATCTCAGAGCATTCATTGGTGAAATGCGCATAGCCAGTGCCGATGCTATCTTTGCAAGTGGAATGCCTGGTGGAGGGGAGGCGACCGGTCAGCCCTCCGGACAGGTGTTCATGCAGGTACTCAATAACATGGTCGATTGGGCCGGAGCGTATGGTCTCCACATGCTTAGCTACGAAGGTGGATGGTCGCTGGGAGGCGATACGGGGGGTTCGCCCTTGCAAATCGTCGTGAAGTACAGCGACCCTCGGGCCAAGGCAGTGCAGGCGCTCACGATCGATATGTTTCACTGGGCAGGGGCAGCCATCAATGTGCTGGGCACCTACTTGCAATGGCCTTCGTGGGGTGAGACCTACGCGCAGCAGGGGCTCCTGGATCTCGGTGCCGCACCCATCGTACAAGGGATAGATGACAGGCAAAATGCCGTGCGAGCGGAAGCGCGCAATGGTTCGCTGGTCCCGGGCATTCTGTTTATCCCCAACATCCACCTGAAAAATAGCATTACGTCCAACACGGGTCAGTGGCAGTGTGGATCGTACTGCGTCATTACATGGAATATGCTCGTGCCGCGCACTGCACCGTACACCATCACACTCCCCGCATCGGCCGGTGCCACTTCTGTGGAGCTCACAGTTGATGGGGACACGACCATCGTCAATGGCTCCGCGGTGAGTGGGGTAAGCGGTACCGTCTCGCTGACCGCTGGTCTGCACAACGTGAGACTACAAAGCAAAGCATCGGAACCGTTCGTGCTCCATCCCTTGACCGTGCGAGCCGTTGGCCCCGCTGCACCCATTCTGTACGCAGTGAGCTTCGATGGCAGTGGCAATCCCCGCTTGCAGTGGAATGTCGTGAGTGGCGCGACGGGGTACCAAGTGCGCGTGAGCGAGGTATCCGGCGTCTATTCGCATGCGACAGATGTGGGCAATGCGACGAGCTACTCACCGCCGTGGCTCAAAGCAGATACAGCCTATTATTTCACGGTGACAGCCACTAACGCATCGGGCATCAGCATGCCATCCAACGAGGTGAGTACCATCATTCATTCCTCGAGTCGTCCGGGGCAACTCTTCCGCTGGAACTTCGATACGTACGGCAATAATACGACGTTTGTGCCCGCGAAGTCGCCGCTTCTCGTTACGTCGCCGGCAGTCACTGTCAGTGATCTTCAGAAGGGCGATGGCTTGACGGGATATTCCGACGTGCCCTGGCTTGGCAGTCTGGATCTTCGTCCTAGGGTGTTCCATATTTCGCAAACGGCAGCAGAGGCGCTCGCGAATCACGAATATGTCGATTTTTCGTTGACTCCTGTACCGGGCAAGCAGTTGGCACTCTCTGGACTGCATATGGCGTGGATGGCCAACCAAGACATGTGTGCGGACATGCGCTTCAGTACGGATGGGGGCGTGACCTACGAATCATTCGCCGTCACCTGCACGCCCGTCTCGCAAGTTCAGCAAAATTTCACTATTCCTCTCAGCGGTATTTCGGCACTGCAGACAGTAACCGGCCCCGTCCTCATCCGCATGATTTTCTACAAGATCACTGTGTGGAACGGATGGAATTTCGTCGCGCCCGGTGGGGGCGTCTCCCTCTCGCTCAACGGTTCCTACAGGAACGCCGGGTCAGCCCTCGCCACCACGACGACGATCTCATCGTCCGTCAATCCCTCCGATCATGCACAGGGGGTGGCATTCGCCGCGGCAGTGCAGCCTCCCGGTAGCGCTGGCACGGTGACATTCAGGGAAGGCGGGCACGTGCGTGGGACAGCAAACGTTGCAAACGACCTCGCGATGCTGCGTCTCGCGACTCTCCCACCCGGCAGCCACACCCTCAACGCTACCTACGAGGGCGACGCAACACACCTCCCGAGCACCTCGGCACCACTTTCGCAGAGTGTCAGGCCGGAGAATTGTTCCAATGCCCAAACCCGTCTCATCAGTATCGGCAGGAAAGGCATCGTGCCGGTGTTTGTAACCGAAAGCACATTACTGGACTGCGCCGTCTTGAATCAGAGCACTCTCTATCTGATGTTTACGCCCGCGCAGATGACGACGCAGATACTCGATGCGGCATTCGCACGCGCGTCGGACGGCAGGCCTGCAAAGTACTACATCTACCGGTACTCCGATAAGAACGCCAGTGGCGAGAAGGCTCATGCGGGATCCAGCGTCTTCATCGAGAGGTATCCAGGCACATTCGCTGCTTCCGATGCAGCGCTGAATGACCCGGCCGATCCTACGCTGGGGCAGAGCCTGCGGACTTTCGCCACGACGAACGGCATCACGTGGCAGAAAACCGACGGATCGAACGGCAGCATGATGCTGGAAGCAGACCAACTCTACTTGATCATTGTCGTGGAACAGGGAGGGGTCAGGATGGGAATATAGAGGACAGTTCGCTCTGCCCTGCTCTGGCAGCTGATACCTTTTACATGTCAACGCGCAGCCGTATCAGGAGATGGAAGAGAGATAGCAAGAATCACAGTACACTTTCTCTCTTCGAGAGCCTGAGGGCTCCTCAGAGCCTCGAACGGCGGGCCGCTCCGGCGCGTACGTGCTCATGATGTCTTTGTGGCACCGATCGCACTGGCGCTGCCAGAGGTGACGCGAATTACGCAGTTTCATCCGTGCGTCGTAACGGCAGTCGGGGCAACGGCGTGGCAGCGGGAGATGATGGGTCCGGTAGAAGGCCAGTTCCTGCGGGATGATCCGGTAGTTCCTCGTGCAATCCCTGCAGGCGAAGATCTCCTGCGTCAGCGAATCCGGCGCTTCCCCCATCGTCTCCGGCAGGGTGGCGGTCTGGGGGCGGAAGTCGCGGATATCGCGTTCGCGCCACTGAAATCCTTTTGCCAGCGCCTGCTCCTTGCTCAGCGGAAAGTACTCGTTGGCCAGTGATTCATTGTAACCGAACGGTGACAGGGCTAACGGAAAGAATTGCCCCCATTCCCCACTCTTCCGCATGTGCTCGATGATCATTGGCACTAACATCTCGTACTCTTCTTTCGTGTACTGCTTATTGAAAATGCAGTACTGCTTGCGCGTGAGGCCGATGCAGCCGAAGCAGTCGCTGCAGTAGTAGCACGTGTCGCAGTAGAGCATGCGCTGGCTGTAGAACACGTACAGGCAGTACGCCACGTTGTAGGCCTCGATGGTGCCGAGTGTCTGGTAGCAGAGCTCCGGCTTGAGGTACATGTTGCTGCAGTCGTAGCAGTCCTTGGTGTTCACGCCCACGCAGACGTACCGGCAGTCTTGGGAGTCGGTCATGTCGTAACAATCGACACAGTTGCTGCTGTTCTCGATGTAGTCGCCGGTGCACCCTTCGGCGTTCACGACGTTCGCGTACTTTCGGATCATACCGCTCACCTGTTGTGCCAGTGCAGTCTTCATCTGCTCGGTACGGGTGAACTGCCCGCGGAATTCGGTCAGCCGTTTCTCGTATTCTTCCTTGCTCAAGGGCTCGTTCATGAAGTGATACTCCTTGTGCGACAGGTTCGTGCACAGGCAGCAGTTCTTGCAGGATTTGAGGTTCGACGAGAAGAGGCAGTCGTTGCAGTTCTGGCTGAAGCTCACATACTGGCAGCCGTAGCAGTTGTAACAACTGAAGCACTCGTAGCAGAGCTGGCTGTCGTAGAGGTAATGGCAATCGACCGAGTCTTTGGAGCTCTGGAATAGTTTGCCGTAGTAGCAGTCTTCGCAGTATTCGGAGGAATTGATGAGGTAGCAGTTCTTGCAGTAACCGGTGCCGGTGGTGAAGCCGGAGTTCTCGTTTCCTACGGTGATGAGCCCCAGGCGCGGCACGGCTTTGTGGAGTTCGGCGAATTGCTCGAAGAATGGACGGCTTTGGTCGAAGTCGCGGCCGTAGTCGAGGGGATCCCACCCATCGCCATGCCATTCCTCCTGTGAGTACACCACGTACGGTTCGCCCCACAACGGTTCTCTGGCGTAGAGCGATACGATATCCTTGCCGGAGAATCCGGAGACGCCTTTCGAGAGGAAACGCTCGTTGCGATGACATGTGCGCAGCTGCTGGCGGCAATCCGGACAGTGGAGAGGGAGGGGAGGATGGAATACTTGATCACCGTAGGTAAAAGTAATTTTCTGAGTAAAAGTTTCTTCGTCCGGATGGATCTTGAATGTAGCGTGGCAAAACGGGCAGGAAGGCATAGTGAAAGTATGAATGAGGGAAGGAGTTCATGTCTATGTTCCGCTAATACACCTCCCGCTCGTAACATTCCTCGCACAGCACTCGCTCCGTTTTCTCGGGAGCGTAATCGGTTTTCATCTCCTTTCCGCAGCTGCTGCATGGCCGGTTCCACAAGTGTCGCGGGTTGCGCAGCTGTTGCCGCTGCCGGTGGCGCTCGTCGGGGTGAAATTGCGGGACGGGTACGCGCAGGCGGCGGTACAGATCCAGCTCCTGCTTGGTGAAACGGAAGGGTCTTCCTGAAACCGGGCAGATGATGGCCCAGTTCACGATATCGTCGGGAATGTCGTCGATGCTCTCGGGCAGCCGGTCGGCCGCGATGGTCCTGCTCACGGCGCCTACGTCGTCCGCAGTGTCTTTCCACGCGTATCCGCGCTGCAATGCCTGGTCCTTGCTGAGCGGAAAGTACTCTTGCGCCACGGTCTCGTTGTACGCGAAGGCCGAGAGCGACGGGTGAGGGAACTGCCCCCAGGTTCCGTCTGCCTGCATGGCGGCGATGATGCGTGGCGCAAGCGCTTCGTATTCTTCTTTCGTGTACTGCTTGTTGAGGATGCAGTACTGCCGGTGGCGCAATCCGATGCAGCCGAACAGGTTCGACGAGTTCTTGCCGCAGAAGAACGAGTACGAGACCTGCGACGCGCCGTGGGTGGCGTAGAAGCTGCCGATCACCTGGTTCACGCCCTCGCCGCAGCAGGTGCTGTTGTAGGTGAGCTGCATCGATCCGCCCCAAATGTTCACGTCGTAGCAGTCGCTGGCTCCCATCAGTATATTGGTGCAGTAGCGGCAGTCGCGCAGGTTCACGCAGTCGAACGTGTCGTGCGTGTCTTTGCAGCCGATCAAATTATCGCCCGTCACATCCTCGTTGGGCGATCCGCGGTAGCGACGCTTGGGCTGAGTAGCGAAGAATGCTTCGGCCTGCGCACGCACATGTTCGATGCCGGATCGTGTGTGGAGATTCATCGCCTGTCTGTGTTGCTCGAATTCTTCCTGCGAATACTGCTGATTGAAGATGCAGTACTCCTTCTGCTGCAAATTGCAGCAGCCGATGCAGTGTTTGCACCCGCGGCAATCGAGCAGGAACGCCGAACTGGAGCAATTCTGACAAAAGCGCGCGTGCTGCAGGTCGTAGCAGCCGAAGCAGTTCACGCACTCGTAGCAGAGCTCCGATTGCTGCAGAAACAGGAAATCGCAGCAGTCGCGGACTAGAGCGAAGGTTTCGCCGTGGTAGCAGTCCACTGCCTGCTCGCCGTCGAACACGAGATAACAGTTCTTCAGGCGCATCACGTCGTTCGTGTACTCGCTGTTCGCCATGTCCAGAAAATGCAGGATGCCGAGTTTCGGCACTGTGTCCCACAGTTCTTTCAGCTGGTCGAAGAACGGACGGCTCGGCTCGAATGTGCGGCCGTAGGTGAGCGGGTCCCACTTGTCGCTCCACCAGCAGGGAGGGCAGTAGACAGGGAAGGGCTTTTCCGCTGAGTACAGCGAAAGGAGCGGCTTCGTGCACAGGTCGCATGCGTCGCGGTAGAGAATCCGCTCGTTGCGGAAGAGGAGCTGCCGCTGCAGGCGGCAAGGGTAGCAATCGACGGGTGGAGGAACGGTGAAGGTTGTTCCGCCAACGACTGGCGAGACTTTGTCGTAGAACGCGAGATCACGATTGTCGATGTCGAAGAGTTGGCCGCAGGTGGAGCAGGATCGTTGCAGAGGCGGATCATAGCAAAAACCACGCAGCTCGGCAGCCTCGCGTCGTAACGGGCAGTGTCGTCTGCCGTACCGCATGCTGCTACCATGCAAAAAATCCCTCTTTCCATGCGCATCCTCTCTTTCCTCTTCCCCTCCGCCCGCGAGCGTCGTGCGGCGCTGCTGTTTTTTGGCAGTGTCTTGCTCATCGGGCTGCTCTCCTTCCGCCAGTACGGCATCCCGACTGACGAAGGCACCATGGATTCGCTGGGGCGCGATGCGTACGACTACGTGTTCCGTGGCGCCGAGTGGCCCGAGAATCCCGCTTGGCGCTACCACGGTACCGTCGTCGAGCTGCCGCTGCAGATCATCGAGAACGCAGTGGCCGCGCCGGACGACGTGCCGCATGTCTATCGCCGCGTGTACGTGCGGTACTTTGCCGTTTTCCTGCTGTGGTTCGCAGGGCTGGTCGCACTCTACGCCCTGGCCAGGCGGCATTTCGACAGCTGGCGATGGGCGCTTGTCACGTGCGCCATGTACTTTCTGACGCCGCGGTTCTTCGCCCACTCCTTCTACAATTCGCGCGATATTCCGGCAACGACGTTCTTCGTTCTCGGCATGCTCACGCTGCTGCGGATGGGGGAGAAGCGCACCGTACGCTCGGCCATACTCCATGGCATTGCCACCGCGTTGGCCCTCGCACTGCGCATGCCGGCGCTCATCCTCGTCGTGCTCACGTTGCTGTACCTCGGGATGGACGTGGTATCCCGTCTGCTCACACAGTCCTCGCTGCGGTTGCGGCAAACGCTCCTGCTCGCCAGTGTGTATCTGGCTGTCACGGCCATGGCCACGGTCGCATTCTGGCCGTTCCTGTGGCAGCACCCGTTTGCGCACTTTGTAGAGGCGTACCGTTTCATGAGCTCGCTCGGCGGCGAGACGGTCCTCTTCGGCCACACGTACGCGCACATGCCGTGGAGCTACATCCCGGCTTGGATGCTCATCACCACTCCCGTCCTCTACACGGCGTTCTTTCTCTGCGGATTTCTGCTGCTCCTCGCCGCTCTCATCCGTCATCCGCTCCGCATGATCATCCATGCGCGCGAGGATCTTTTGATGGCCGCGTGGTTTGTCCTGCCGATCCTCTCGGTCGTTCTCTCGGGCGCGGGGATCTACAACGAATGGCGGCACGTGTACTTCGTGTACCCCGCATTTCTCTTAGTGGCGGTGAGCGGCATGTGGCGCGCACTGGACTGGTGCCGCACCAAGCGCAATCCGCTGCTCCGGCAACTGGTGCCGGTGGCGTTGGGCGTGCAGCTCAGTCTCACGGGGCTGTGGATGCTCCGCAATCATCCCCTGGAGTTCGCGTACTTCTCGCTGCCCACGCGCGTGATCGATGCCGTCTTCACACCCGGCCGCGTCGACTACTGGGGTCTTTCGTACCGCGAAGCGGTGCGTTATGTGCTCACGCACAATCAGGGCGTGGTCAGCATCTACTCGCCCGAGAACATCGCATTCCAGAATGCCTACAACGTTTTCCCGACGTCCCTCAGCCGCATCATGCGCGTGCCGACTCCCGAGGAGGCGATGTACGTGCTCGTCTCGTCGCCGGACGCTGCCGGTGGCTTGCCTGTCGAGCGGGAAATCCGGGTCGACGGTCACTACCTCAGCGGCGTGTACCGCGGGCCCGTCCAAGAAGTGACGGTCGATCGGGCGACGGGGAAAGTCGATTTCAAAAAATAGAGCGTGGGCTCTGCAGATTCCTTCAGTCCGGCGGTTTTGTGGCTCATCAGGCCGCCTCCACCGTCGGAAACCCCAGAATATTCTCGATATTCGCGATCACGCTCTTCAGCGTGATCTGTGCCTTCATGTAGCAGTCGCGGGCGCCGAGCTGCTTGGCGCGCGCCAGGTTCTCGGGCTGCGTCAGGTTCGTCATCACCATCACGGGCGTATCCTTGTTGATGGTATTGGCCTTCGCTTCCAATACGCTGTAGCCGTCTTTCATCGGGAGGATCAGGTCCAACAGCACAAGATCGAACTTGTCCTTTCCCAGGATCTCGATTGCCTGCTGGCCGTCGCTGCAGATCGTCGGTTCGAAGTCCTTCTTGATCAGCTTGATGTACAGCGTTGTCTGGAGGGCTTTCTCGTCCTCGACGATGAGGATTTTCTTTTTGTTCGCCATAACAACTTATAGTATACCGGATTCGGCAAGTATTCGCAATTTCAAGAATAGGCTAGAAATGGCAATAGAGGAGAAATTTATGGATAGAAGACAGAAGGGAGAGGGCAGAAGGCAGTGGGATGGCGCGAAATTGGCATTTGGCATCGGGCGTCCGGCTTCTACACTTTCCGCATGGCTATCAATCGCGACCGCATCCTGCACGAAGATCCGCACCTGCTGGCGGTCAATAAGCTCAGCGGTGA
>CAZWBO010000011.1:19451-23901 GCA_964632375.1 uncultured Candidatus Peribacteria bacterium
GTGAATTGGTGGTGAAGGGAGCCGGGCGGGTGGACAAGCTGCCGTTGCTGGATTTCCTCAAGCAGGAGTACCCCGGCCTGCGGCCGCTCAACCGTTTGGATTTCGAGACGTCCGGCGTGGTGCTGTTCGCGCGCACCAAGCTGGCGTTCGACGTGATGGTGGGCGAGACCAAGACGGATGAGCCGGCGATACTGAAGACGTACCGGGCGCTCCTGGCGGGAAGGGGATTACGTGACCACGGCGAGATCACGAAGCCGCTGCCGGCGCGGACAGGCAGAGGAACGGTGCCGGCCACCACGACCTTCCGCGTGCTGGAGCGTTACATCAATTCTCTCTCCGTCGAAGCCGATATTGTCACGGGCCGTTTCCACCAGATCCGCCGCCACTTCGCCGGCATCGGGCATGCATTGGTGTTGGATTGGGAGTACGGCGACGAGAAATACAACCGGGTGTTCCAGCGGGAATTCCGCCTGGCGAAGTTTTTCCTGCATGCGTGGAAAGTCCAACTGAAGCACCCGATCACGCAAGAAAATTTGGTGATCGAGGCGCCGATGCCGAAGGTGTTCGAGGGGATTCTGAAGAAGCTCAGGGCATTGAATCGGTGATGATCCAGGTGGCAGAAGCACGAAATCCGCCCTTCGACAAGCTCAGGGTGACGAGCGGTTCGTGCTTCGAATTTCTCTCCTGTACACTCTCGCCATGCGCGTTCTCTCTGGTATCCAACCCTCCGGCCAGCTGCACCTGGGCAACTACTTCGGTTCCATCAAGCCGAATCTGGAGTGGATCGGCCGTGCGGAAGAAAGCATGTATTTCATTGCCGATCTGCATGCGCTCACGACCGTCCGCGACGCTGCGGAGCTGCGACGCTGCAAGCGCGATGTGCTGCTGGATTACCTCGCGTGCGGGTTCGATCCCGAGAAGGCGATCATCTTCTACCAGTCCGACGTGCCGGCCCATACGGAACTGATGTGGATCCTCTCGACGCTCACGCCGGTGGGGGTGCTGGAGCGCGCGGTGAGCTACAAAGACAAAGTGCAGAAGGGGATTCCGGCGATGGCGGGGCTGCTCACGTACCCGGTGCTGATGGCGGCCGACATTCTGCTCTACGACGCCAACGTGGTGCCGGTGGGCAAAGACCAGAAGCAGCACCTCGAGATCACGCGCGATCTGGCCATCAAATTCAACAATGAGTTCGGCGAGACGCTGGTGGTACCCGAGCCGCAGATCCGCGACGACGTGGCCGTGGTGCCCGGCATCGACGGCCAGAAGATGAGCAAGAGCTACGGCAATACCATCGCGCTCTTCGGCGACGAGAAGGACATCAAGAAGGCGATCATGGGCATCGTGACGGATTCGAAGGGGCCGGAGGAGCCGAAGATCCCGGAGCAGTCGATCATCTATCAGATCCACAAATTATTTTTGAGCGAAACCGATGCGGAGGCGTTGGCCGATGACTACCGCAATGGGTTGCCCTACGGCGAAGCGAAGAAGCGATTGTTGGCAACGTACATGGACCATTTCGCGCCGATGCGCGAGCGGCGTGTGGCGCTGGAGAAGCACGAATCGCGCCTACAAGAAATCGCCGTCGACGGCGCCAAAAAGGCCCGCACCATCGCCGACGCGACCATCGCCCGCGTCCGCCACGCCACCGGCCTCCTGTAGACACGCCATACCATGGCGTCTCACCCACATCGTTCATCATGCCCATGTCCCATCAAGTCATTTTGGCCTCGGCCAGCCCGCAACGGAAGCAATTGTTGGCAGGCCTCGGCCTGCAGTTCGACGTGATCCCCAGCACCGTCAGCGAGCAGGATCATCCCGAAGGCGATCCCGCGCGTCGCGCGGTCGGTTTAGCCGTGTTGAAGGCGAAGGATATCGCAGCGAAGAACCCCCACAGCTGGGTGATCGGCTGCGACACGCTGGTGGTGGCGGAAGATGGCACGTTGCTCGAAAAGCCGCTGGATGCAGACGACGCGCGCCGGATGATCCGCCTGCAGAGCGGGCACACGTCGGTTGTACATTCAGGTCTCTGCCTTGTCGGTCCCGATGGCACGCATCAGGAAGATATCAGCTCTTCATCGGTGCATTTTGCGAGTCTGACAGAGCACGAGATCGACTGGTGGATCGGCACGAAGTTATGGCGCGACAGGTCCGGATCTTTCCAAATCGACGGACCGGGTCAACTGATGATCGAGCGGATCGAAGGCGATTGGACGGGAGTGGTGGGACTGCCAGTGTTTTTGTTGGGGAAGATGATGATGGGGAAAGGATTCAAGATTGCAAGGCTGCAAGATTGCAATTAAAAAACTAAGACGCAAATCAAAATGCATCAATGATTACCCACCGTAGCTGCGGTTCGTTACCGCAGCGTGTATCAGCGATAAGAACCGCCCTTTCTTCTCACAGCATATTCCCGCTCTCGGGATCGCTGCCTTCGCCAATCCTCACGCCAATATCTTCCGGGACGTTCTCGTAGGGTTCGGCGGGGTTGGTGTTTTCATCATCGCCGTCGTCGCTGCCGTCGTAGAGCCACGAGAGAGTCATGGAAAGTGGGGAAAAGATAGCGGCAGTGTACCACCGCTCATACGGGTGTAAGACGGTAGCTGCGGAGTTTCTTACGCAGATCGTCGTAGTTCGGCAGGACGGACGCGACCACGCGCCAGTAGGCGGCCGAGTGGTTGCGCTGCCGGCGGTGGGCGAGCTCGTGGATGATGACGTACTCGAGCAGTGCGGGCGTGGTGAACAGCAGCGCCGTGTTGACCATGATGATGCCGTGCGGGCTGCAGCTGCCCCACTGCGACGAGGCGTACTGCAAGCGTGTCTTCCAAATGTGCACGTCGAGTGTGCGGGCGTTGATGTCGCGCACGAGGCGGTCGATGGCTGCTTTCTCTTTCTCGGCGACGAGCTTCCACAGCAAGCGGTGCAGCGTGTCGCGCGCCGTGCGCGGACCGATCTCAATGGTCCATCCCGCCGTCGTGGATCGCGTGCGCGTCCGCTCGCCGGGTTCCAGCTGGAAATCATACGTATTGCCAGTGGCGGTCGTGACGCGCAGATCTGTCTCGCCGTGCAGGAGCGGATGGAACGGATCGACCTTCAGCCGTTTCCGTTCCTTCGTCACCTGCCGGCTCATCCGCTTGAGCAGGTTATCGACATGTTCCTGTTCTTCTTGCGCGCTCAGATTTTTGGCCAAGCGAATAATGATGGTGTCGTCGCGCAGGAAGGCGCGGGAATGGCGGTTGCGGGAGCGTTCGATCCGATAGGAAATTTTTGGATGCATGAGTTAGATTGCTACATTGTTAAATTGTTCGCAGGCGATTCCGAATTCGTGTGAGGATAGAGCAATGTACTACCGTTCCACGGATGTCATTGGGTGCTCCCCGATGACGCCTGAGGAATGACAACTGTCGCATCTGGCATGGCAGTGATCTGATCCACGCAGCCTTGCAGATCCGCGAGGGTTTGTCGGTACGTGGCGCGGCGATTCACGGTCGTCGCCTCCATGAGTGTCCGCAGCTGTCGATCGACGCCGAGCAGACAGGCGCGTGCGTCGTCCCAGGCGGGCAGGAGGTGACCGGCAATGTCGGTCTGTTCCTTCTGCGTTCGAACGGTGCCGATGAGCAGCGCATCGACGGGGTAGAGGAGCCGGTCGGCTTTGGCCACGATACGCGCCTCGTTCATGGGATCGCGGTAGTTGGCCTGCATGTTCCTGCGCGCCTCGCGCAGTTCGTCCTCGGTCTCGAACACGCCTTTGTCGATGGCGGCGATGAAGGTGTTGAGCGCGTCGACGAGGTTGCTCATCGGCTCCAGGAAGCGCATCTTCACCACATTCGTCTGGTTCGGCATTCCTTCGAGCACTTTCTTCTCCTCCACGGCCAGCTCGCGGTCCAATGTCAGTTCCCCACGCATGCAGCGGAGTTCCGTCGTGAACTTCGTGTCGCGATTGCTTCGTCGAATGTCCTCGCGGCACTGCACGCGCAGGGCCTTGCGTTCGTCGATGTACTTCTTCTTTGCCGACTCGTACGGTTCCAGCAGCGACTTCATCTTCAGATGGTACGCCTTGAGGCCATCGGCGCGTTCTTGGCGATTCTGCGCGACACGATCAACTTTCGTGATGGTGCTCCCCGTGGCAGCGGTCGGGTTTTCATCGGCTCCCCACGCGGCGGGGGCGATACTCGTCCAAAGGAAAGCGATGAGGAAGGAGGCAGTGGCGCGTCGCATGGGCACTACTGTACTGAAGCGAATGGAGAATGGAAAATTGATACTGGAGAATTGCTGTAATGGATTCGCTTCCTCTCGCAGAGCGCCGTTGTCATCCTCTGCCAGAAGAAGAACGGCGCGGTGCCATGCTTCATGCTCCATCCGCCTGCGAGAAAACATCCTCTCCGTTTAGAGTCATCACCGATAGCAAACGAAATCACCGTAGCAGCGGTTCGTTACCGCTGCGGATGTC
>CAZWBO010000011.1:24001-32928 GCA_964632375.1 uncultured Candidatus Peribacteria bacterium
CTTCGGTAAGTATCGTGCCACGTATATGTCTCATCACTTCCCACCCAATATCTCCTCTTCTTTTTCGAGAAACTTCAGCACCGTCTCCACGTACGTCGAGTGGCTCCACGTGAGCGGGGCGACCGAGAGCGGCGCGCCGGTTTCCGGGTGCATCTGCTCCGGCAGGATGCCGCTTTTGGAGGCGCGGGCGGCGGCCCAGTCCAGCAGCGAGTGTGGCTTCACCAGATCCTGCACGCATGTGGCGCGGGCGATGTACCACTGCGCCAGCCAGAGCGTGGTGATGATCCAGGGATTGCCCGGTACCTCTTCTCCCAGGGGCGTCTGGCGGTGGTACACGTCGTTGGGGTAGCGGGCCAGGCCGCCGATGCCGGTCTTCACCGTCAGCATCTGTTCCAGCTGCTGCATGGTCGAGACGATGCGCGGGTCGTCGGCGGGGAGCACCTCGAGCATCCACACGGCCATGATGCTCGCATCGGGCGTGAGGTCGCGCTCCACGGTCTTGCCGTCCTTGCGCACGATCCGCTTCACGAAGCGGCCGGTTGGTTCGTCGAACAGGTGGAACAACAGCGCCTGCTTCATCTCGTCCGCCGCGTGCTGGTAGCGCTCGGAATGCACGTGGTGGCCCAGGATATGCGCGATCTGCGCGGCGGCGTGCAGGCCGGCGATGGTGGTGGCCGTCGTGTAGGTGAACACGCCGCGGTGCTCCTCCCACGGGTCGTAGCTCGCGAGTGGCAGGGCGGTGATTTCCTCGCGGAATTCCGTCATGAACTCGGCTGCTTTCTTCACGAACGTCTCGTACATCTTCTGCAGGAACTCGAAATCCTGCACCGTCTCGAAGTGCTTCCAGATGGCATAGACCACGAGCGCGGTTTCGTCCTCCTGGATGGGCAGTTGCGGTTCCTCGCCTGCGAACCACGGGTGCCACGAGGAGCCGAGCGAGCCGTCGGGGTTGTACTTATGCAGCAGGTAGCCGTCGGGCATCTGGACCTTGGCGCAGAATTCGAAGAAGTTGCGCGTCACTTCGCTGTAGCCGGCGCGGTCCATGGCGAGCGAAATGAAGGCGCCGTCACGCGGCCAGACGTATGTGTAGGTGTCGCGATTAAACGCCATGATGTCGCTGTCGGCCGCGGCGATGATCCCGCCATGGCTGTCGATGTGCGTGCGGACGATCAGTAGGCTGCGCTTGTAGAGGTCCACCAGCGGCGCGCTCAGTGTGCTAAAGCTCTGGCGCACGCTCTTGTTGGCCCAACTCTTCCAGTAGTTGTGGCAGTTGCGGTGCAATCTCTCGGGCGTCTCGGTGAGCACGGTTTGCTGGAGCGAGAGCACGTCGTTCAGCGTCTTGCCGATGCACAGCCACAGCACGACTTCCGTCTCGCTGTTCGCTTCGACGATGGCATCGATGCTGATGGTGGAGTCGACCGAGCCCTGTTCGATGGGGTTGCGCGAGAGCACGCCGTCTTCGGCGTCGCGCCACGTGCCTTCCAGCCCGCGGTACTCCGATTTCCCCGTCGTGAACGACGAAATGCCCCCGCTCTTCAGCTCGTGCATGCTGGGCAGGATGGACGCGTAGCGCCCGCCCCGGCGTCCCTCGAACCGCTGGTCCGATTTGTCGGCGGTGCCGCCCACCAGGAAGTAGCGGTTCTGGCGGAAGTGGATGACGCTGTTGGTGTACGGTTCGTAGAAGGCGGTGTCTTTCTGCTTGTCGCTGTAGATGTGGAAATCGTGGTTGAAGAAGAACTTCACGGTCTTGCGGCAGCCGTCGGTGCTGCGCACGTGGAAGTGCCGCATCAGCAGGTTATGGACCGGGTGCACGTAGTCTTCCACCGTCATCTCGAGCCCCAGCCGGTCGTTGCGCATCACGCTGTCGCCCACGAGCGTCTCGGGCCGGTAGCGCGCCTCGATGCGCCACGTGCCGTCGTTGAACCACGAGAGACCCACGCCGTCGATCCACACGCCCACGCGGTGCATGTGCCCGTACGTCGTCTGATCCTCCATGCCCACGTAGGGGTAGTACAGATCGCGCAGCAGCAGATGCTCGTCGAAGGAAGCGAGTATCGAGCCGTTGCCGAGGACGAGGGAGCGGGGCATGGGGGAATTGAAAATTGATAATTGAAAATTGAAAATTATGGCAGCGATTCGTGGCTTGAGTTGCTTCCAACATTTTCCATTCTCCATTTTCCATTCTCAATTCTTTCCCTGAGGTCACAAATAGCATGGCTAAATCTTCGATACGCCTCGTATGGCGACTCGTACGGGCTGAAGTACTTGTGGACGTCGCCGTCGCTCCAGTACTTCGTGCACATGTAGTAGAAGTGGTCCGAAGTCGAGAGCTTGCGCCAGGTTTCCAGCAGCTCATCATCGCCCGTCTGCTTGATGGCGTGCTCGAGGTCGAAGAGCGCCTGCAGCGCGGCGTCCTGAATTTTATTGCCCTGCCAGGCCGAGAGATCGCGTTCCATGTCGGCCCACGAGACGAACGTGTGGGCGTCGAAGACCTTCGAGTACTTCTTGTTCCAGCTGTCGATGACTTGCGAGGGCGTGGCGGTGGGAATGCCGCGATCGTGCCACACATGCGGCAATGCGCGTACGAAGTCGAAGATGCCGGTATCCGCCCACTGGTGCTCGCCGAAGGTTTCGTAGTCCATGAAGAGGTTGATACTGTGTCCGCCGGTCTGCGTGAGCCAGTCGGTGAACGTGTCGGCGTGGAGCGGAAAGCCGACCCACGATTTGTCCGAGAAGCGGAACGCCACGTCGTCCGAGAGCTTGTAGTTCTTCAAGAGCACTTGGATCGATGCGGCGCGCTGGGGCAGCGGGCGGTTCTTCGCGATGATCGCTTCCATCTTCTTCGGGATGCGGAAGGCGGGCGGCACGAACGGCTCGTTGGGGCTCTGGCCGCGCAGCACGTGGTCGGCGCCCTCGGCGAGGATGCCATCGAAGCCCATCAGCCGCACGACGTGGGCGATCTCGTTACTGTAGATCAGTTCCGTATTGCGGAACACGCGCGGCGTGAGGCCGAAGAGTTCCCGGATGCGGCGCGCGTGCTTTCCCACCTGCGCCACGAACTCCGGCAGCGACTTCAGGTAGCTCAGCGAGTGGTAGTACGTCTCGGCCATGAACTCCACTTGCCCCGTCGCGGCGAGTTTCCTAAACGACTCGAGCACGTCCGGCCCGTACTCCACGCACTGATCCAAAAACACGCCGGAGAGCGAGTAGCTGATGTGGAATTCCGGGTACTGATTCAGCAGCTCCAGCATCAGCGCATTGGCCGGCAGGTAGCACTTCTCGGCCACTTTGCGGAAGATGGCGCGGTTCTTGGCGTCGTCGAAGCATGTCTGGACCTTGCCAATATCCGTGATGCGCAGATCGCGCAGGCGGTAGGGCTGGTGGACTTGGAAGTAAAAACAAATAGTGGGATGCATAATGGGTAGGAGAAATTATGCTGAGATGACTCGCCGGCCGTAGCAGAAGGCCGTAGTACCTACAGTAGTGAGCGGCCCGCCTTCGCCGAGGCTACGGTGGGCAGCCTTCTGCGAAGGCTGGAAGTAGAAGCAGATGTTAGGCATACGAATTGAGAATTGAGAATGGAAAATGGAAAATGGAGGATTACGACTGGGTGAGGTCGTGGTAGATGGAGGTGACTTTATTCGCTTGGTTTTTCCAGGTGAGGCGCTGCAGAACGCGCGGAGCTTCGGCGCGGAGCTGATCCGCCAGCGGCTGCTCGCGCAGGATGGTGAGGATGCAGTCGGCCATCATGTCGGTGTCCCAGAAGTCGACTTTGAACGCGTGCTCCACTACTTCGGCGACGCCGGACTGCTTGCTCACCACCACGGGCGCGCCCTGGCCGATGGCCTCGAGCGCCACGAGCCCGAACGGTTCGGAGAGCGACGGCATGACGAAGCAATCCGCCTTGCGGTAGAGCGCGTTAATCTCGCGGCCCTGCACGTTGCCGGTGAAGAGCATGTTGTCGGCCAGGCCCATCTCGCACGCTCGGTCGATGAGCTCCGGCAGCATGCCGCCGCCGCCGGCCATCACGAACTGCACGTCGGCATCGTAGTCGTGGATCTTGCGGGCCACCTCGAGGAAGGCATGCGGGTTCTTCTGCACCGTCATGCGGCCGAGGAATAGGACGAGCGGCTGCTTCTTTGCATGTGCGCCCAGCGTGTCCGGGCGGCGCGCTTCCACATACGGCTGATGGTGCCCGTTGTGCACTACCATAATCTTGTCGGCCGGAATGCCGTTGCGCTCGATCAGCATGTTCTTCGTGTACTGGCTCACCGCGATGATGCGGTCGGCCGAGAGGAGCCCCAGCCGCTCGCGCTCGAGGATCCACGGGTTGGGGGAGAAGTTCGTGCGGTCGAACTCGGTGGCGTGGATGTGCGCGACCATCGGTATGCCGTGGTAGTCGGCCGCGCGTCGGCCGGCACCGTAGGTCATCCAGTCGTGGCAGTGCACTATGTCGGGCGTCAGATCCTTCGTCATCTCCACTGCCAGCGCGGTGAAGTTGAGCACCGCCTGCCCCAGATCGGGCCCGTAGAGCGCGCCCGTCTCGCGCGGCGTTGTGGTGATCTGATGATG
Source organism: uncultured Candidatus Peribacteria bacterium (assembly GCA_964632375.1). GTDB lineage: Bacteria > Patescibacteriota > Gracilibacteria > Peribacterales > Peribacteraceae > JAQBQQ01. Next base: position 28,574 of record CAZWBO010000011.1, read on the forward strand.
GTAACGCGTCTCGTACTCCGCGATGCCGTCGTACGGATCAAGCAGGCTGTCCACATGCACGGTCTTCAACAGGTCATCCGTCGGGTACCGCACCGTCGCGTGATCCTCGCGCCCGTGCGCGTGCGGCAACACGAGCGTGACGTTCACGCCGTTGGCGGCCAGCCCGCGCACCAGCCCTTGGCACGCCACGCCGAGCCCGCCGGAGTGGTGGGGCGGATACTCCCAGCCGAACATGAGTGCGTGGAAGGACATCGAGTGTGAGTTTTTGTCTTGTGTTTCAGCTTTTTCGCACGTGCGAGAATCTCTTGATTATAGCAGGAAAACGCAGGGCCGGCAATGCGCTCAACACTCAACGTCGCTCCAGGGAAGTACTTCGCTCTTTTCACTTCTGTACGCTGAAGAAGGCATTTCACCTTCCTCCTGGATGGTTTGTCTGATATACTTACTTTCGTACATTTCCTACTTTCAGCATGACTCACAAGGTTCTCAGAAGTACTCCTCGCGGGCAAATCACGTTGCCGAAGCAGTGGAGAAAGAATTTTTCCACCGACAATTTTTTGGTGGAAATGCACGACGACAAATTGGTGATCACTCCATTGCATGTGTCGGCTGCCGCCATGGAGGAAGTCCTGTTTGATGCGGATCGGGACAATGACGGAAAGGGGGTTCCCGTAGAGGATATGATTACGCTCCTGAAAAAAATCCGCCATGGATAAGATCGAGAAATTTCTCCGCACGCTGTCTCCGAAAGAACAGGAGGCACTGCTGCTGATACTGCAGCAATTGATGCAGGATCCGTCGAAAGTACCCGGCATTGTCGCCTTAGCAGGGTTGAAAGGGATGTTTCGTGTGCGCATGGGTCGGTATCGTCTGGTGTTCTCCATCGATTCCAACACAAAAGCGGTAACAATCGTGCGGGTAGCCAGACGGAACGAGAACACGTACAAACGACTCAAGAGGTAGTCGTACCCATGGTCATAGTTTGTCTCGGAGAACGTCCTATTTGTTCAACGTTCCTTCCCGCGCTACGCTCCAGCCATGCCCACGCTCCATCCGCTCGCTCAAACACTCAATACCGTACTCGAAGCGCAATCGCCGCAGATTTTTTCGCTGCTCTCGCAGCGGGGCAAGGCGGCGTACTTCCCCAAGCTCGGCATCCTGAGCCAATCGGCCGACGCCGACGGGAAAGAAATCAACGCGACCATCGGCATCGCGCTCGACGAAGACAAGACGCCGCTGCATACGTCCACCATTCAGAAGGCGGTGAATCTGCCGGCGAAAGACGTGTTCCCGTACACGCCGAGCTACGGCAAGAAGCCGCTGCGCGACAAGTGGCTGGAGGAGATGAAGAAGAAGAATCCATCGCTGAAGGCCGAGACGAGCTTGCCGGTGGTCAACGCAGGGCTCACGCATTCGCTGAGCGTGGCGGGCTACTTGTTTCTGGACGCTGGCGATCAGGTGATTCTGCCGGATCTCTACTGGGACAATTACGAACTCATCTTCGAAGAGGCGTACGGCGCAACGCTCTCGACATTCACGACGTTCGCGGGCGACGGTTTCAATGTCGATGGGCTGAAGAAGAAGTTGGAGGAGACACCTGGCAAGCAAATCGTCTTCCTCAACTTCCCGAATAATCCCAGCGGCTACACACCGCTGCGCGGTGAGGTGGAGCGGATCGTGCAGGTAGTGCGCGAGAGCGCGGAGCGGGGGAACAAGATCGTCGTCATCGTCGACGATGCGTACTTTGGCTTGCTCTACGACGATGCCGCGTACAAGGAATCGGTCTTCGCGCCGTTCTCGGAGGTACACGAGAACGTCTTGGCGGTAAAAATTGATGGCGCGACGAAGGAAGAATTCGCGTGGGGCATGCGCATCGGGTTCATCACGTTCGCGGGGAAGGGGATGACGAAAGACACGCTGAAGGTACTGGAAGAGAAAGCTGCGGGCGTCGTCCGCGGCACGGTGAGCAACTGCTCGCACATGGCGCAGAGCCTCATTTTGCAGGCGCTGCAGACGCCTGGGTACGACGACGAGAAACATCAGAAGTTTGACTTGCTGCAGTCGCGTTTCCAGAATGCGAAGAAAGCACTCGAGAACCCGCAGTATGCGGATCAGTTCCGCTTGCTGCCCTGCAACTCGGGGTACTTCCTGTGCCTGAAGCTGCGCGACGGGTTGGACGCCGAGGCCGTGCGGCAGAAACTGTTGGCCGACTACTCCACCGGTGTGATCGCGCTCGGTAGCCTCATTCGGGTTGCATTCTCGTCGGTTCCGAACAAAGATTTACCGACGCTGTTCGCGAACATTCACGCGGCGTGCAGGGCGGTCTCATAATTGTGCTCTGTTCTTTATTCGTCATCCTGAGTAGTCCCTCCCGTGTCACGCTTCGATACGCCCTTCGCTTCGCTGCGGGCTACTCAGCCTGGCACGGGAGGGACGTATCGAAGGACTTCCCCCTCAATTCCATGGACACCCTCTCCACATCCATCGATCAATTCCTCTCTACGCACCCCAAGGTCGCCGTGAATCTTTCGCGCGCCGAGCTCATTCGCGCGTCTGTCGACCGCAAGGAATGTTTGGTGACGCAGAGCGGTGCTCTTGCGATCTGGAACCCTAAAAACGCTACGGGGCGCATCCCGAAAGACACGTACACGGTGCGGCATGCGGGGAGCCCGATGCACGTCGCGTGGGGTTTGCCGAACAACATCGCCATGGAGCCCGAAATGTTCGAGAGCTTGCTGCGAGACGCGCTGGACGTGCTGAAGCAGAAGGATCGACTCTTTGTGCTCGACCGCAGCGTGGGGGCGGATCCGGCCTACACGCTGCCGGTGCGCACCGTGTCGTCCCGCGCGATCTCGGCGCTGTTCGGCGACAATATGTTCCGCGCATTGCCGGACGATCTGAGCCAGAGCGCCTTCGGCGACGATCGATTCACCATCGTGGTCGTGCCGACCGACAAGGTGCAGGTGGAGAAGTACAAGGGGAAGTTGCGCGAAGAGAAGGGCAAGACCGTCGACGCACTCATCGCCATGGATCTCGAACGGCGCATCGGCATCGTGTACGGCACGCTGTACTGCGGCGCCATCAAGAAGCTCGTCTTCACGGTGATGAACGGGCTCTTGCCAGGCAAGAACGTGCTGCCGCTGCACTGCTCGGCATCGTCGGATCCTGAGGGGAATTCTCACTTGTTTCTGGGTCTCTCGGGTACGGGCAAGACGACGCTGTCGGTGGATCCCAAGCGTTCCATTATCGGCGATGACGAACATTTGTGGTCCGACACGGGTGTCGCGAACTTGGAGAACGGGTCGTACGCCAAGCTCATCAAACTGCGTCAAGAGAAGGAGCCGATGATCTACGATGCCGTGTTCGGCGAGCGCCTGGTGGAGCAGCACGGCTGCATCATCGAGAACGCGATGGTGTACCCGGATGGATCGGTGGACGTGGACGACGACCGCCTCACCGAGAACTCGCGCGCGGCGTTCCCGCTCTCGTTCGTGGGCAATGTGGTGCAGAGCGCGCGCGGTGGGCATCCGAAGACTGTCGTGTTCCTCACGGCCGATGCCAACGGCGTGCTGCCGCCCGTGGCGAGCCTCACGCACGAGCAGGCGATGCTGTGGTTCCTGATGGGCTACACGAGCAAGCTCGCCGGCACAGAGGCGGGCGTGACATCGCCGACCACGACGTTCTCGCGCTTCTTCGGCGGGCCGTTCATGCCGCTCGCGTCGGAGGATTACCTGAATCTGCTCAACAGCAAGCTGAAGGAGCACAGCACCAACGTGTACCTCATTAACACGGGCTGGACCGGCGGGCCGTACGGAGTGGGGCAGCGCATGGACATCGCGCTCACGCGCGCGGTGGTCGATGCGGCGCTGGCGGGGCAGTTGGTGAACGTGGAGTGCCGCGAAGACAAACGCTTCCACCTGCGCGTGCCCACGTCGTGTCCGGGCGTCGACGGCAAGATTTTGGATCCCAAGGAAACGTGGAGCGACAAGGATGCCTACGAGAAGGCGGCCGATACACTGGCCGGCGAGTTCGCCGCGTTCTTCGACAAGACCTACCAGGGCCAAGTGCCGCCGGAGGTCGAGGCGATGTGTCCGGGGAAATAAGCGTCTCGACTACTGAATCTTGAGTCTTGAAGTGCCTGATCCTCAGAAATAGATGTTCGGAACCTAGGAATCCACTCTCCTTGCTGTTGATACTGCACAAGAGCGAATCACTCTGGTATCCTCCGTGCATGCCGAATGATAATGAACTGAGCGACGAAATTTCATCCGAATCCACCTTGGTGGTGAGTGCCAAGACCACCAAGGTCTACCACTACGTCTACTACGTCCTCACGGTGATCGAGATCCTGCTGG
>CAZWBO010000012.1:0-14460 GCA_964632375.1 uncultured Candidatus Peribacteria bacterium
ATTATTTCTATTTTCCCCTTTCTGTCAACAAAAAATCCTCTTTCTTGGCTTCCAGAAAGCAGAAAATACGCTATTACCTTCAAGAGAATTTGCGTATAGTCCGTCACCCTACGTATGGATCGCCCATTCCCTTCAGTATTGGACATTCTGACCGAACTCGTGCGCATCGGCGCGCACACGCTGGAAGCGCAGCGACGCATGGCGCAGTGGCTGCATGATTTCGCCAAGGAGTGGCAACTCGGCGACGTCCGCCTGGCATCGTATCCGACAGATCTGCCGTACGCGTCCGCGCACCCCGAACAGTGCAACGTGGTGATCGATATTGGCGACGGTAGAGAGGAACTGATGATCTGGCACGGGCACTTCGACGTGGTACCGCCGGATAGCTACCCCGCCGACCACGATCCGTGCGCGCTGCGGAAACTGCCGGAACCGGATCTGTACGCCGGGCTCGGCAGCTACGACATGCTCGGCGGCATCGCGGCCATCCTCGTCGCGCTGCACGATGTGACGATCGCGCCGCACCGGCGCATCCGCGTGATCCTCGTGGGGCAGGAGGAAGACCAATCGCAAGGAACCTTCGCGGCATCGCATTCCACAATGAATCTCTTCGAGGGAGCAACATGCGCGGTGTCGACGGAATTGCTCGTGGGCGGCAAACTCACCGACTCGCCGCAGGTGGTCATCGGGCGGCCGGGGCGCGTGGGGCTCGACGTGCGCATACAAAAAGAGCAGCTGCACGTCGGATCGGTGACGCGCGACATGTTCGAGCAACTGGCGGTGCAGTGCGACGCGAAGGCGAAGCTCGCGGCGATGGACATCCGCCTGCCGCATCATCCGCACGATGCGCTGCATTTGCTCTCGCACCCGCTGGTCGCCGTGCGCGGCTGGGGTTCCAGCCAGCCGAAATCGCTCAGCGTGGCGGGCGAGGCATGGTTCAATCTGCAGATCCATTACACAGACCCGGACATGACGCCCGAGGATGTGCGACGCGTCGTCGAGAAACATTTGATTCCCATCGTCGGCGACGGGCTCAGCGTGCAGATGGAGCACGGACGCGTGACACCGCTGTGCCGGCCATGGCTGGAGAAGCACGATTCCGCCTACGTGCGCACGATGGCCGACATCGCGTCGTCGGTTGCCGCGGAACACGGATGCGGCACCGTGGAACTGAAGGCGGGCGGCGGCGTGGCCGACGAGACGATACTTGCACACGAGCATGGCATCCCCGTCGTCTGCATCCCCTCCACCGGCGAAGGCGAGCACACGCCCCACGAACGCGTGAACCTGCGGAGTATCGAGGAGTACCAGGTGCCGGTGCTGCGGGCGATTGCGGGGTTTCCGGGAAAATTGGTTTGAGAGTTAGTAGTTATTAGTTGATAGTTTTTAGTGAAGGCCGCAGGTGAAATGAAACTGCCATAACCAAAAACTAGCAACCAAAAACCAAAAACTCGTTTATACTCCCCTTACCTATGTTCGACCCCGTCGACCCTAAACAGCGCTTCCCCGACCTCGAGCGCGCCATCCTGCGCTACTGGCAGGAGGAAGATACCTTCAAGCGGTCCATCTGCGGGAGGATCGTCGAGGATACGAACAAGAAACGCACCGACGACGAAGACACGCAGTACAGCTTCTACGACGGCCCGCCGTTCGCGACGGGTTTGCCGCACTACGGGCACTTACTGGCAGGAACGATCAAAGATGTGATCCCGCGCTACCAGACGATGAAGGGCAAGCGCGTGCAGCGCCGGTTCGGGTGGGATTGCCACGGGCTGCCGGTGGAGTACGAGATCGAGAAGGCGCACAACCTGACCAAAGACGACATCGAGGCCATGGGCACGAAGGCGTTCAACGATCTGTGCCGCGGCATCGTGCAGACGTACACGAAGGAGTGGCGTACCACGGTGGAGCGCATGGGCCGCTGGGTCGACATGGACTGGGACTACCGCACCATGGATCCGGAGTACATGGAGAGCATCTGGTGGGGATTTGCGGAATTGCACAAGAAGGGATTGGTATACGAAGGCCACAAGCCGATGCACATCTGCCCGCGGTGCGTGACACCACTCAGTAACTTCGAGGTGACGCAGGGATATAAAGAGGTGACGGATTTGTCGGCGGTGGTGAAGTTTAGGGTGAAGGAATCCGAGGAATCCGACGAGAGGACGTATTTCTTAGCGTGGACGACGACGCCGTGGACGTTGCCGGGGAATGTGTTTCTGGCGGTGAAGCCGGATGTGCAGTACGTCAAATTCTCCATCGGCAGTGATGACGAGAATAAGAAGGGAATGTTCATCGCGTCCGAGCAATTCTTCCAATCACTGCAATCTGATGAGAAAAAAGATTCTGGCGATACCGTGACCGCCATCGAGACGGTACAAGGATCGGCGCTGATCGGTATGACCTACGAGCCGCTGTTCCCCTACTTCGCGGATCAGTACCCAGACGCGTTCCGCGTAGTAGCAGGAGATTTCGTGACGACGGAGGATGGCACGGGCATCGTGCACATCGCGCCGGGGTTCGGGGAAGACGACTTCAACGTGGGCAAGCGCGAGGGCGCGAAGATGCTCCAGCACGTGACGATGGAGGGGAAGTTCACCAACGACGTGACGGACTTTGCGGGCATGGAGGTGAAGCCCAAGGACAAGCCGACGAGCACGGATCAGAAGATCAACCTCTATCTGCAGCAGCATGGGAAACTATTTGAACAAAAAAGTTATACTCACACGTACCCGCACTGCTGGCGGTGCGATACGCCGCTGCTCAATTACGCCACGTCGTCGTGGTTCGTGTCGGTGGAGAAGATCAAAGACACAATGCTGAAGAACAACGCGAAGACGGAGTGGGTTCCTGCGCACATCCGCGACGGGCGCTTCGGCAAGTGGATCGAGAACGCGCACGATTGGTCGGTGTCGCGCAACCGCTACTGGGGCACGCCGGTGCCGATCTGGCGGAACGATGAGACAGGCGAGCTTGCAGTGATCGGCAGCCGCGATGATCTTGTCGCCAAAGATCCGCAGCGCTTCACGAAGATCACCGTGGCGCGCCACGCCGAGAGCGAGGGCAACTTGGCGCCGATCTACCAGGCGGAAGTCCCGGGCACGCCCCTCACCAAAAACGGACAGGCGCAAGCGAAGGACCTGGCGAAGAAGTTGAAAGGCCAGAGGATCCACCACGTGTACGCCTCGCCGCTGGACCGAGCCATGCAGACCGCGCAGATCGTCGCGAAGGCCGCCAAGGCGGAGATGACCGTGGACGACCGGCTGCGCGAGGTGTCGTTCGGCGAGTACGAGGGCAAGACGGTCGACTTCACCGATCTCAGTTTCGTGCGCGCCAAGCGCGCGAAGCAGCTCGATGCCGACGCCGTCGAGAGCATCTACCACTTCCCCGGCATGGAAACGTGGAGCCAGGTGTCGGCGCGGCTGCTGCCGCTTCTCAAAGAGATTCTCGCGACACATAAAGGCGAGCACGTGCTCGTCGTGACACATGCGGATCTCGTGCAGCACGTGCGCAACTTCTTCACCGGCGAGGAGCCGCGCAAGTTGGTGAATCAGCCGTATCCATCCTTCGCGGAGCCGTACACGTTCTACTGGGACCACCGCGCGGAGGGTCCGTTGGATCTGCACAAGGAGATCGTCGACGATATTTCGTGGACGACGGGCACCGATGCCGATGCCGTGACGCTCACGGTGGTGCGCCACGCGCAGAGCGACTGGAACATCGACGAGCGCATTGCCGGCGCGACGGACCGGCCGCTGTCGAACAAAGGACGTGACGAAGCCGCTGCGTTGCGACAGCAGCTGAATGCAAACGACTACGACGTGATCCTCACGTCGGATCTGCAGCGCACGCAGGAGACGGCGCGCATCGCGACGAGCGGCTGGGGAAAAGAGATCGCCATCGAGCCGCTGTTCCGCGAGCAGGACTTGGGCGAGTGGGAAGGAAAGATTCTCGAAGAAGTGCGCAAGGAGCATCCGGAGTATCCGCAGAATTTTTTGAAAGATGTCGCCATCATCCCCGGCGGCGAGAACCGTCGCGACTTCTTGCGCCGTGTGCGCGAAGCGGTGCTGATGCTCCGCGAGAAATACAAAGGCAAGCGCGTGCTGTTGTTCACGCACCGCCGCTGGATCTGCGCGCTGCGCCACGTGGAACTCGGCGCGCCCATCTGGGAACCGATCGTGAACACGCACCACGAAACAATGATGCTGCGCCCCACCTTCCGCCGGGTCGGCGACGTCTTCGACTGCTGGGTGGAGAGCGGATCGATGCCGTTCGCGCAATCGCATTACCCGTTCGAATCATATGAGACGCCCCGGCGGGGCGTCTCTACGCCGCCGGGGTTCCCGGCGGATTTCATCGCCGAGGGCGTGGACCAGACGCGCGGGTGGTTCTACACGCTCACCGTGCTCTCGAACGCGCTCTTCGACCGGCCGGCGTTCCACCACTGCATCGTGAACGGCACGGTGCTCGCCGAGGACGGGAAGAAGATGAGCAAGCGGCTGAAGAATTACCCCGAGCCGCTCGAAGTGGTCGAACGTCACGGCGCCGACGCCGTGCGCTTCGCGCTGATGAGCTCGCCCGCCGTGCGGGCGGAGGACGTGCGGTTTTCCGAGAAAACGGTGGAGGAGACCGTGCGCAACGTGCTGCTGCCGCTGTGGAACACGTACTCGTTCTTCGTCACGTACGCCAACGCCGCCGGCTGGGAGCCCGCTGCCAACCGCCGCGTGTCCGCGCACCCGCTCGACCAGTGGATCCGCGCCGAGACGCAAGACCTCGTCAACCGCATGACCAACCAGCTCGACCGCTACGATCTCTCGGCCACGTGCGCCGAGCTGAACGACACCATCGACGCGCTCACCAATTGGTACATCCGCCTCTCGCGGCGGCGCTTCGCGGGGAAATCCGCGCTGCAGGAACAAGGCCCCATCGAAGGCGGCAAACCCGAGGAACAGGCCGACGCGCTCGCCACGCTCTACGATGTCCTGCTTACCGTCACGCAGCTGCTCGCGCCGTTCTGCCCCTTCTTAACGGAACAGATCTACCTGAACCTCGTAGCCGAGGAGCACGGATCGGTGCACTTGACACAGTGGCCCGCCGCGCGGCCGCTGGAGAAGGAAGAGCTGGCTACCATCGAAAAAAACCGTCTTCTGCGCCGCATCGTGTCGCTCGGGCTGTTCGTGCGGTCGGAGAAGAAGATCAAAGTGCGCCAGCCGCTGCAGAAAGTGCTGATCGCCATCCCCGATGCGCTGCGCAAGTCGGTGAACATCACGCAGGATGATCTGACTCTTTTACGCGATGAGCTGAATGTGAAGGACCTGGAATTCGTCGACGATCCCGGCAGCCTCGCGCAGGCCGTGGCCATGGTCGACGCGCGCAAGGTGGGGCCGCGCGTGGGAGGCAAAGTGCAAGAGCTGATCCAAGCCGGCAAACGCGGCGAGTTCACGCAAGACGGCGACGCGATTGTTATTTCCGGCGAACGCCTCTCGGCGGATGAAGCCAAGATCGTCTACCGCAGCAAAGAAGGAGACACCGACAACGTCGCCGCCGACCACGGCGTCGTCGTGAGCCTCGACGTGAGCGTGACACCGGAACTGCAACTGGAAGGCGCAGCCCGCGATCTGATCCGCGCGATCCAGAAAGAGAGGAAGGAAGCGGGCCTGCAACTGCAAGACCGCATCTCCCTCAAGGTAGAAGGCGCCGACGAACTCCTGGCCACGCACTCAGCAATGATCGAACGCGAGACGAACGCGATGATCGGGAACGCGAAGGGTACAGAATTGTCCGTGGAGATCGACGGGAAGAAGGTGAGATTTTGGCTGGAGAAGATATGAGTCTTGAGTTCTGAATCTTGAGTCTCCGCAGCAGCGATTCGCGAATCGCTGCCCGGGCCCCGGCAGGCCCGGTCTTGTCCGTGGATCAACGATGATCGTCCGCGGAGAGGCAGACCGCTCTACAAGGGGAACTGTCGCTACGAGACCGCGCCGAGCGACGGCGCTCTGGGGGGTAAAAAAATATTCAAATCCACGAGCAATTGGAAAACGATTCCGCTTCAGTTATCCTCCCTGCCATGAGTGATTCCCGCAATAAACTCTCCGCTCCCACGCGGCTCCTGCTTCGCGCAATTTTAAACGTGCTCCTGGTGTGGGCCATGGCCACGTACCTCTCGGAGTACTTCCAACTGACCGGGGGCATCGCCGCGGTAGTCATCGTCGGCGCGCTGCTCACGCTGATGAACATCGTGGTGCGGCCGATCCTCGGCATCGTCGCGCTGCCGCTCAAGCTGTTCGCCATGCTCACCGCACTCGTGGCGGTGAACGGGCTGTTCGTCTGGCTCATCTACGTCATCACGCAACGCATGGACGCGGGGTTGGTCAGCCTGCAGATCAACGGCATCGCCGGATGGATCGTCACGAGCATCGTGCTGGGGATCGGGAACTGGGTAATGAAAGCGGCGCTGAAGTAACACGCTCGACTGTCCCGCTTCCCTTGTCCCTAGTACAGTATTCGCATGTCTCTCCGATCGTTCCGCGATAGACCGATCCTCCCTCTGCTCGTCGCGATCTTCGTCGACATGCTGGGCGTGGGCGTGTCGGTGCCGGTGCTCACGGTGATCATCCTCGACAGGCAACAGAGTCTGCTGCCCGCCGGCATGCCGTTCGAGCAGCGCTCGATCCTCTTCGGCTTGCTGCTCGGCAGCTTCCCGCTCGCGCAGTTTTTCGGCGCGCCCATCCTCGGCTCGCTCTCGGACCGATTCGGGCGCAAGCCGATCCTCATCATCACGCTTGCCGGGAGTATGGTCGGCTATCTGCTCTTCGCATTCGGCATCGAGATCCGTCACCTCTGGCTTCTATTCGCCGCGCGTCTGCTCGACGGTGTCACCGGCGGCAACATCTCCATCGCCGCATCCGGCATCGCCGATGTGAGCAACGAACAAACGAAAGCGCGCAACTTCGGCTGGGCGGGCATGGCGTTCGGCATGGGTCTCATCTTCGGGCCGTACTTCGGTGGAAAACTGAGCGACGCCACGCTCGTGCCGTTCTTCCGCCTCTCGACACCGTTTCTGTTTGCCGCACTCCTCTCCTTCGTGAACATCGCGCTCTTCCTCGTCTTCTTCCGCGAAACGCTGACAACCAAATCGGCCCGGCGTATCGATCTACTCACGGGCCTGCGCGACATCGGCCGTGCCTTCCGGTTCGTCCGGCTGCGCACGATGCTCCTCGTCGTCTTCCTCATGACTTTCGGCTTCAATTTCTTCGTGCAGTTCTTCCAGGTCTACCTGTTCGAGAAATTCGCCTACACGCCGGGGCAGATCGGCGACCTCTTCGCCTACACGGGATTATGGCTGGCCCTGGTGCAGGGCTTACTCGTCTACCCTATCAGCAAGCGCTTCACCCTCACCCGCACCGTCGCCGTCTCGACGTTCCTGTTCGCCTGCACGCTCCTGCTGCTCCTCGCGCCGACAACCGCGGCACCCCTGTACGCCATCATTCCGTTCATGGCGCTCTTCTACGGATTGATGGATGCGCTCTCGACCACGCTCGTGTCGAACATGAGCGGCCCGGATGTGCAGGGCGAGATCATCGGCATCAAGCAGTCGCTGCAGTCGCTCGCCACGGCGATCCCGCCGATCCTCGCCGGCTTCGTCGCCACCATAGGCCTGCATGTGCCCATCCTCGTCGCCAGCGCCTGCACGTTTTTGGCATGGCTCGTGTTCGTGCACGGGTTCGCGGGGAAGCAGGATCTCTCTGCTTCGGATTCTACGGAAGTGCAAGCGCGGCTCCCGCACTGACCACGCCGAGCACGCCGCTCAGGAGGAGGAAGGCGGATCCATTGCGCACGCCTCGCCTCATCGACGCCGCGATGACGATGATGGCCACATCGCTCGTTTACAGCTCTCCCCTTTCCCGGTATGATGATGGGCTTTCCACATTTTCCCATGAAGCACGTTCGCCTCTCTTTGATCGCTGCGACGATCGCCTTCGGCACCGTAACCGCCCATGCCGAAGCCGCATCAGCCGTGACGCGCGCCGAGTTCGTCGCGCACGTTGTGCAGACGGTCTTCCCGCACGATGCCCAGACGTACGACTGCATGGCATCGCTGGCGACCACGCCGCGCATTCAGTACACGCATCTCTTCGCCGACGTACGCACAACCGACGCACAGGCGACCGCGCTGTGCATCGGCATTCACAACGGCATCATCGACGGCGACCGCACGGCAGCGTTCCGACCGAACGAGTCCATCAACGTAGCTGAAGCGTCGAAGATCCTCGCGCTCGCGTACGGCGTCGCCCTGCCCGACAGCGTGGAAATCCGCGTCCTTCCGTGGCACTGGCGGTACACCGAAGCACTCAAGCGCCGCGGCGTGCTTGGGAGCGATGTCGATCGGTACGAGTTACGGCTGACCCAGATGCAAGTGGATCAGATGATCCAACATTTGTCCCGCGCACAGCCGGGCCTGCTTCCGGTATCACAGACCGATAGGCAACCGGTTCTCTCTGAACAGAGGAATCGTGCTGCAGGTCGGAATCTCCGAACGAACGTACCTGCCAACCGACGCACAGTCTGAAATTATCATATGCGTCTTTTGAAAAGCTTTTCGCAGCAGAAACCGGCCCCTCGACCGGGATCCTAAAACGGCTTCTACTCTGCAGAAACATGCCAAAAACCACGTGCCTCCGGGCACGTTTTTTGGTATAATGGAATCAAAGACACATCATGTCCAAAAGCCCCATCTCTCCCACTCGGCTCCGGAGCACGTGGCGCACGCTGCGTTTCTTCATGCTGCTTCTGTTCTTCGCCATCGCGGTGGGTATTAGTTTCTTCGCGCAGGGAAAGGAATTTTTGGATGTGAAGCGCCGCGAGTCGCTGCGTCGCGAAGCCGTGCTCGCGACACTCTCCCTCGACCGCAGTATCATGGACATTCTGTTCACGCAGTCGCGTGACGAAGCCATTGATGAATCCATTCAGCCGCAGCTCGACGATCTGCGTCAGTTCTCGCATGCGGAATCGATCCTCCTCGTGACGAGCGGCACCGGCGCTGCCGGCGCGCGTGTGCGTCTATCGTCGCTGCCGCAACGACGCGACGCACCAGCCAGTCTCCCAGCCGAAGCAGTGACAACCTTACTGAGGAACACCGAGCAGTCGCTCGTCGTCGGCACGGGCACGACGATTATTGGGTACGCGCCATTGAAGGGCAGTGACGGAAATATCATCGGCTTCCTCGGCGTGCAGAAATCCGAGAATACGTGGGAATCATCGGCGAAAGCGTTCGGCTTCTCGCTGGGGCTCATGATCTTCTCGAGCCTGGTGCTGTGGATGATCGTACGACGCTTCGCTTCTCTGGGAACGGCCGATGCCAACAAGCAGGTGAACGCAAACCGCCTGGCACTCATGGAACTCGCAACGCATCAACTGGGCGCGCCTCTCGCGAACTTCAAGTGGTGGCTCGAACTCCTGCAGGATCCCGACGGCAAGGAGCTCTGGGGCAACAAGGAAGTGACGATGCAGATCCAGGAAGGCGTGACGCGCATGGAGAGCATCATCCGCGCCATGACCGAGGCGAACGAAGTGGCGGCCAAGGGCGCGAACTATAAGCTGGAAGTACTCGCATCCCTCAAGGATATCCTCAAGCGCTCCATGAGCGACGCCGCCTCGCACTTGCAGCGCCGCAAACAGATCCTGAAGATCTTCCTCGACCCGCAGCTGGATCCCGTGCAGCTGGATCCCAAGCTCCTGTTCGGCGTGCTGCAGGAATTGATCCTGAACGCCATCGATTTCTCGCCCGACAGCACCACCATCGAGATCCACGTGACCAAGCAAAATAGCATGGCGCAGATTTCGGTGAAGGACCAAGGCTACGGCATTCCGCCGCAGGATGTACCGCACGTGTTCGAGAAATTCACGCGCGCCTCCAACGCCGCGCAGTACAAACCGGTGGGCAACGGCCTGGGGCTCTTCATCGCCAAGGGGATCATCCAGAACCTCGGCGGCGACATGTGGATCGAGAGCAAACTCGGCAAGGGCACAACGGTGTTCTTCACGCTGCCGTTCGATACGACGAAGAGGGGAAAGAAATGAGGGATGAGCGGTCAGCGATAAGCGATGAGCGGTAAGTATCTCGCTTAGGGTTCTTTCGACAGAAAGTGTCAGCTGTCTTTTGCAATCTTGCATTCTTGCAGTCTTGCAATCTTTTCCTCATGTTCTCCGACGTTCCAGCCGATACCACAACGCGGCGGCCAGCATCAGATACGCTCCATACGCCATCACCTCGAGCAGCGACGGCGCCTCGGTGTAGCCGAACAACTGGCGAAGGATGCCGCCGACGAAGCTACCCTGCGGAAGAATCGCCGATGTATTCCATAGGTGCTCGATTGTCTTGGGGAGGAATCCTGCTTCCTGGAACTCGTGAATACCGTGCATGAAGAGCCCGGCACTGAAGAGAATGAGCAGCACATTCATCACACCGAAGAACCGCTTGAGCGGGATGTGACGGATCTCCCAGAAGATCAGAAGACTGATGACGATGGCGGTGAGCATCCCCAGCGCGGCGCCGATCAGTTGCAAACCTAATCCCGACTGCAACAGCGCAGCCTGCAGGAAAATGACTGTCTCAGTCCCCTCGCGCAGCACGGTGAAGAGAATGAGGAGGAAGACCCCCCATTTACATTCACGGAGGACATGCATCGATACATCGCGCTCCACCGCCTGTCGCATCGTGCGGCCGGCGCGCATCATCCAGAAGATCATCCAGCTCATCAGAGCCACGGCGAGCAGCAGCAACGTCCCCTCGAAGAGCTGCTCCATTCGTCCCTCGAGCCCGCCGAAGAACCGGTGCAGCAAGATGCCGACCACGAGGCTGAGCGCGATCCCCGTGGCAAGCCCGAGCCATACCGAAGGCCGGAAGGAACGGTTGTCCGTACGATCCAGGTACGTCAGCACGATGCCGACAACCAGAGACGTCTCGAGCGTCTCGCGCAGAGTGATGAGGGCGGATGCGGTCATGGGAGGGACAATGAGGAGCAATCGAAGGGATGCTCACACCATGGGAGTGCGTGGAGAATAGCAGATTCTACGCCACACCTACAGCAATTTTATCTTCATTGTCTTCCCGTTGTGTCGGCGCGCGTTATGCTCGTACGGGCGAGCGGTACGCCGCCGCGAAGAAGAAGCCCGTCAGCACGACCATGACTGCTGCGACGATAATGGGAGCGCGCGAACCGAGCGGCGCGGCGATGAAACTGGAGAGCACCGGCGCGATCGTCTGCGCGAGCGCCGCGAGGCTGGCGTTGATGCCGAGCACCTCGCCCTGGTTCTCCTTCTTGGCGACAGTGCTGAGCAACGACATCAAGTTGGCCATGGTGAGGCCGTTGGGAATGGCGAACAGCGGCACGAGCAGCAGCAGCCAATGCGCGTCGGTCGGCAGCACGTGCAGACCGATCATGATGCCCTGCAACACCATGGTCACGCTCAACACGCGGTACGCCTTGAACCGCTTGGCAACGATGGGCGTGATGAGCCCCTGCGTGATGGCGATCCACAGCCCAATGTACGCGAAGAAATCGCCGATGCGGCCTTGGGTGAAGCCAAACTGATCATTGAGGTACACCGAGAAGAATGTCGTGAAGAACGTGAAGCCCGCGGTAAGCAAAAAGCTGGTGAGGAAGATCAAGCGTATGTCCTTCATGCTCACGGCGCGTACGATGTCCTTGATCGATTTATCCCACGTGAGACGAACCGCACGCATGTGCTGGTTTGTCTCGCGGAACACCGTGAGCACGAACACGATATTGATGAAAGCGAGGATCGCCGCGAACCAGAACGGCGTGGAAGCATTGAACCACGAGACCACGCCGGGATCAGCCAGCTTACCGCCCAAGTACGGCCCGAAAATGAACCCCAAGCCGAACGCCGCGCCCATGAGCCCGAAGTTCCGCGCCCGATTCTCGGGCGAACTCACGTCGGCGATTGCCGCCTGCGCCACCGAGATATTCCCGCCGGTGATGCCGTCCAAGATGCGCGACGCGAACAGCAGCGGGATGTTCCGTGTCATGATGGCGAGCGCGAACAGCACGTACGACAGCGACGTGCCCGTGAGCGAAATAGCCAGCACGCGCTTGCGCCCATAGATGTCGGATAATTGCCCCAGTATCGGCGCCGCGAAGAACTGCGCCAGCGGGTACGAGGCCGTGAGCAGCCCCAGGAGCATGTACCCGGTCTGCAGCGTCATGCCGCCATACAGCAGCGATTCCGGCGACGCGGGATTCGCCAGGAGTTGCGGGATGACGGGGATGAGGATCCCGATCCCGAGGAGGTCGATGAAGATCGTCAGCAAAATGACGGCCAGCGGACTGCGTCGTTGGTCGGTGGTGGACATAGGGACACTGTAACAAAGAACTTTCGGCTTGGGGAGGGCGCTCTACAAATAATCACCTTTTTTTATACATCTGGTAGAGATGAGTTTGCACATCTCTACCAGACGACTCACTCGGCATCAGCGATTGCAGGACTCGGCGCGAAGACAGGCGGTGTCATGGTTCGTCTCTCCTTCGGCAAGCTCCCTCCTTCGCAACGCTACGGACGGGCAGGCAGGACAGGCTTCTCACCATGACATCTTCCGATATTGACATAAAGATGATCACAAAAAATGATCAATATTATATTCGAATATTCTCTCGTCCTGCAGATGATAAGTGATCACAACGACTATTATTATCAGAAGATGATATTCATCACTTCATTCATTGTGTCCATTGGATGTGGACCATTGGACGCAGAGGGCTCACCGGTGTTCTGTCGCGCCCACGCGGCGGCACATGTCGCTCACCACGGTCCGCGCGGGCGTCACTGGTTGCATTCCGTGTACGACGCAGAGCGCACCTCGAGATGAACAGACGAGCCTGCAGCTCAGTTGACTTATTTCGGAACAAAAATTGTGATCAATAATTAATCATATTTTCTTCTCTTCAAACCTATAGATTTTCTCTATTGAAGAAATGATATGAATAATGATAGAAACTACTTTATTCAATGATCCACCTATTATGGCTTATGTATATGTAAATGGGCGACACGGTGTCGTGTCGCCCGGGGTGGTCTTCAGGGCCGCTTGCCCCTCTTGCGAGGTGGCGCGGGAGGCGGCTCCTGTGGCTTCCTCTCTTCGGAAGCCTTCTTCAAGACACGATGTCTCCTCTGAGCGGGCGTTTCATTTTGGGGCACGCGCTCGTTTTTCTTGTCTGTCATGTTCGAACTCCCAGAGCTAGCACATCCTTTGCGCTGAAGACCTGTCTTATACATTAAAATACTATTTAAATTAGTCAATAATTTTCCTCACAAATCAGCCCACGAACACCGCTCAATCTTCTTCTCCTGTAAAAAACTGGGAATCGTGTCATCCAGCAGCATTCGTAGTTCCGTTTGGCGCTGGGGATCCAGATCGAACGGCGAGCCGTACGTCGTCTGGCTGCCGGGGTGCACCATCAGTTCCGTCGTACCTTCCGGCAGGCGGCCGAGCACATGGCGCAGGTTCTTGAGCGACGCATTCCCGACGAGCGTGTGGCCGCGGAAGTGGTCGGTGCCGATAATTCCGTGCGCGGAAAAGAGCGCACGTGCAGCGCGAGCGCGGTCGTTCATCGCGCGCGTGGCGGCCAGTTGTTCGGCGGGGACTTCGTAGCCGAAGGGTGGCAACGGCTCCTCGAGCGGCATCCGCACGAAACGAATGCCGTAGCGTTCCACAATCGGCAGCAGCGCATGAACGACCGCCGGCCACACGTGAATGTGATGGTGGCCGTCGATGTGCGTCGGCGCGCCGTACACGTCGAACATCCACTCGACTTGCGCGCGGATCTCGCGCTCCAAGTGCACGGCATCCACTGCGCCATCATCCAATGCCTTGCGCATTTTCTCCTTCGGCAAAAACGTGCCATTGCCTTCCAGCAGCGTCTCGATCTCGCCCGCGTTGCTCAGCGGGCAGTCCTCGGTGAGCGTGAGGTGCAGCCCCGCCGCCACTCCCCGCTCGCGCGCGTGGCGGCCGGCCATGTCGCTGTCGCCGGCATTGGGCATGAGCGACGCATTCGTCACCACGCCGAACTCCACGCACTGGAAGATGCCGTGCGAACGCTGCGCGTTGATGCCCAAATCGTCAGCGGTGATGATGAGACGACGCATAAGAAGAGTGTACGCGACGATCCTTCACCGGCATACGCGCTCCTCGATGCCCTCGCGCACATCTTTCTGAAGCCGGACAATCGTCGCAGTGGGAAACCTCTCTATTACGCAACGATTGAATTCAACCGTGCGAAAACCCTCGCACTCGCTGATGATGACTATTGCCCCGCCCATCGGAAACTCGATACGTGCCCCATGCTCTTCAGTCAGCGCCTGAGGTGCCAGCATGTACAGCTGCTTCAGCCCCAGATCGCCAAGACATACATTGTCATAGTCCTCCGTCATGCTCCGAAG
>CAZWBO010000012.1:14470-17511 GCA_964632375.1 uncultured Candidatus Peribacteria bacterium
AATTTTACTAAGGTCAATCTATTGATATACAAAAGAAAAAGTCTGATCTACTAAATAGATCACTTGGCATATTTTTGCTTCGCCTCCAGCACTATCTTCATCGCTTCGGCGCGGTTGATGGCATCGCCGGATCAGTGGAAGTGAAGGGGGGCGGATTCTACTGCGCGCCGCAGGAATTTTCCTCGGTCACAGCGCTCCAAGATCCAGCTCCTCGTTGATCTCGATCTGGTTCACGAAATCTTGATCGTGACTCACGAGGATCATGCCGCCGTCGTAGTTGCCGAGCGCCTCGGCGATCACGGGCAGGTGACGGAAGTTGATGTGGTTGGTGGGCTCGTCGAGAATGAGCAAGGTCGGCTTCTGCAGCAAGAATCGTGCGAAGCAGAGCAGGCCCTTCTGCCCTTCGGAGAGCGCCGCCACTTTCGTCTGCACTTTGTCGCCCGGCAGGAGGAAGCGCGCGGCCGTGGCGTAGATGAGCTGCCGGTCTTCCATCTCGAGCTCGCCGGCGAGGATTTCGTACACGGTTTTGTCGAGCGGCAGGCCGGAGAAATCCTGGCGGTAGTACCCCACCTTCACGCCGTGCTCGATGGCCGCGCCCGATTCTTTGCCGTGCGCCATCGCCTCTAAAAGCGAACTCTTGCCGATGCCGTTGGGCCCCGTGATGCGCAAGCGATACCGGCGCCGAACCGTCACTTCCGTCTTCCTCTTCACCAACTTGTGATCCTTCATGATGTGCACGGACGTAATGTGCACCAGCGGCTTGGGAAACGTTTCGGCTTCGATGACGAACGGCGTCCACTTTGTTCTCCTCGGCCTCCTCCACCGCGTCGCGCATCTTGCTCGCCAACTTGCGCATTTTGCCGCCCTTGTGCGAGAAGAAATTGATCTTGTCCTTCTGGTCTTGGATCTCCTTCTCCATCCGCGCGTTCTGCCGCTGCTCGCGCTCGATCTGTTCCTCGATGCGCTCGAGCACATCGTAGTAATCGCCCGTGTACTGGTCCACCTTGTGCTGGTGCGCGTCCAAGTACAGCACGCCTTCGGTGAAGCAATTCAGGAACGCGGCATCGTGCGAGATGACGATGCACGTTTTGTCGTACATCATCAGGAACGACGTAAGATGGTCGATGCCCTCCTGATCCAAGTTGTTCGTCGGCTCGTCGAGCAGCAGGAGATCCGGCTCCTGAATGAGCGCGAATGCCAGGAGCAGCCGCGCCTTCTGCCCGCCGGAGAACTCGCGCAGCTTCTTGTCCATGGGCGCGCGCACGTTCACGGCATCGAGCACCTTGGCGATGTGCTTCTCGATGTCGTACTTCGTCTCCGCGAACGCGCCCTCAAAGAACTCGCGCACGGTGTTGTCGAGCACCGCGTGCGGCAGCACTTGCTTGGCGATGCCGATGGTCATGCCTTTCTTCTTGTGGATCTCGCCCTCGGTCGGTTTCAGCTCCTGCATGATCAACTTGAAGATGGTGCTCTTGCCCGCGCCGTTCTGCCCCATGATGGTGAGCTTGGCGTTCTCGCGCACCGAGAAGCTCGCGCCTTTCAGAATCGGCTTGTGGTAATCGAAGTGGAATCCCACGTCTTGAAACCGGAGGATGACATCGCCATGGTCCATGGAAACGGGGTGAGGGGCGCGGGATTCTAGGGGGATCTCGTGGCTTTGTATAGCGGATAATTGATCTTTCCGCCGGAAGGATTCATGCGCAAAAAGTACTGTTTCTGCTTCAGGGAAAGGATCTTTCACTGTATCCTCATTTTGGCGTTCATTCACACCAATGGGGATGACAGGTATCGACAGCGTGACTTCTAGTCTGGTCGGCCTCGACTCGGGATGGCAACGGTTCCCGCACCCACTGTTGCACACTATAGATGCCAACAAAGGTATCCTCGCAAAGGTTCGCGAAATCGCCGGTAAGGTTCGCCTTCCGGAACTGACTCCGACCTTCGCTTAAGTTTCCCTTTACGGAAACGCGTCTCGCCCTCGATTCTCGCTGAAGGGATGAGACGTCATCAGCGAGACGACGCGCTCGCGTGATGTCACGAGCGCCCGTACCTTCGACATCAACACTCACCCGCCCTCTCTGATCTTCTCCGAGGCGGCGTGAGAATCGAGAAGATCATGGTCGTACGGGCAATCAGGTTACACGTTGGACCCGGGTTCGAGTCCCGGCATCTCCACCATTCGGGAATTCTCCGAAATTCAAACTAATAGAATTGCGATCTTATATAGAAGAACGGCCTTATAGGCCGTTTTGAAAAAGTTCGAAAGGGGCTTTTTGGGGTGTTGGTTCATTTTTGCCATCAATCGGCATTGATAGCTTGTTGTTGCGTTTTTGTACGAGTTCGGAAATTTTCAGGAAGGGAATTTAGCAACTGTCATCGCCTAAATATTTGCACATTCCAAAAGTTCAAAAGTATGGAATAATTGCCCTCATATAACTCCCAATAACTCCCAATCAAAATCTGATATTCACATGGCCAGTTCTAGATCAGTGAAGGCTACAAAAATGACCATAAAGGACTTGTCCCTATGGGATGAGAATGCGCGTTTTCCTGATAAGTATTTCAACCAGACCGAGGAGGAACTTATAAAATATTTTTGTTCACGCAGAGATTTTAAGATTCTGAATCTTGCAGAAGAAATTGTTGCGGAGTTTGACTTGCCCCAAGTTGAAAAATTAATCGTCTACAAAGCAGACGATAGGCATATTGTCTTGGAGGGCAACAGACGGGTTGCTGCGTATAAGCTGTTAAGTAACCCGAAATTGGTTCAAGACACATCATTGCAGCCGAAATTTGAAGCACTGAGTTCCAAAATTGATATTGATGATGACTTTGAACTCGAATGCCTTGTTTCTGCTGAGGAAGAAGACTGCGTTCGCTATTTAGAGAGAAAGCACATGAAAGGCAACAACGAAGTTCCATGGAGAGATAACGAGCGCGCCCACCACAGCTTTAGAAGAGGCAATGCGAAACAGAAAGAATTTTTGAAGGTCGGAATTACGAAAATTATTAAGCAGCTTGATATTCCTGAAGAAATGAAG
>CAZWBO010000012.1:17521-19255 GCA_964632375.1 uncultured Candidatus Peribacteria bacterium
GGTTCTTGGTCCAGGCTATGTGACGACATTCTGGAGGATGATTGAACAGTCCCCAGCATGGGATAAATTCGGTTTTAAACTAGACGAAGAAAATAACTTAACAATTGAAGATACGGGCTTCGATGAAAAACTTAAGGTGATTATTGTAGATGTTCTTCAAAATGCGAAGCACAATGAAAAGCCATTCTCTCGCTTAAAGAATGAGGAAATCACCGAGTATTTTGATTCTATCATACCTGAGACGTATGAACGGGTTAAAGATGAAATTGCAGCAAGTACGAACACGAATCTCTTTGGAGCCGAAGCTACGGACATGACAGCAGCTTCAAGAAAAAGGAGCAATCCAAAATCAACTAGTAGAAGTTATCTGATTCCAAAAACTTGTGCATTGGTTATTGATGAAAATAAAATCAATAATGTTTTCAGAGAACTTAGAGACGATTTGCTTTTGGATGATTCAAAAAAAACTGTTCCTAACGCAGTTGGAGTTTTATTCAGAGTATTCTTGGAAATAAGCGTCGATTTTTTTTTGGAAAAGAAAGGCTGCACATGTCCCGCTGATACTAAGCTTGCTGGTAAAATCACCAAAATTGCGGATTATATGGAGGAAAAAGCAATTGCTACTGCCGGTCAGCTTAAGAACGTTCGCAGTGTTGCTACCAATAAACAGAGCCTACTTGCGATTGAAAACTTCCATAGCTACGTCCATTCATACAAGACACAACCCACTTCCAGTGATTTAAAGGGCAAGTGGGACAACTTGCAGGAATTCTTTGAAATTTTATGGGGTTCACTACAAAAGAAAAAATAATGTTCTACTCTCCACTCCGATACCCCGGCGGTAAATATAAACTGGCGAAATTTATCTCACAAATATGTGAGTTGAATAATATTCATGGACATTACATTGAACCGTATGCTGGAGGCGCGTCAGTAGCACTCTTTTTACTGCTGGAGGGCAAGGTGGCGAAAATCACCATCAACGACATAGACCGTTCCATTTATGCTTTTTGGCATTCAATACTGAAGCATACTAATAAGTTTTGTGCCTTAATAGAATCTACGGAAATCAATTTGGAAAACTGGCATAGGGCTAAGGAAATTCAAAAGCGCAAAGATACAGCCTCGTTATTAGAATTGGGATTGTCAACATTTTACCTAAACCGAACTAATGTCTCTGGAACATTGAATGCAGGAGTGATTGGTGGCCAGAAACAGAGTGGAGATTACAAAATTGATTGTCGTTTTAATAAAACCGAACTTATAAAAAAAATAAAGAAAATTGCTTCGCGAAAAAAAGACATCACAGTCTACAACCTTGACGCAATTAAGTTAGTTAATAAAATTCAGAGTGAACCCATAAATCCTCAAACTATTTTTTACTTTGACCCACCTTACTACTTAAAGGGTCAATCTTTATATTTAAACCACTATAAGCACGAAGACCATGAAAATGTTTCTGAGACGATTCAAAAGATAAAGAACGTCCATTGGATTGTCTCATACGACAACACACCTGAGATTAAAAATTTATATAGAAGTACTAAGCGAAAGAAGGAATATTCACTTGGATATACGGCACACGGTGTAAAAACGGGTGATGAGGTTTTATTTTTTAGTAATCGCTTGGTGGTTCCAAGAATTGCTGACCCAATTAAGGCTTAGAAATCGCCACTGATAATAGCTAAACGTTCTTCTGGTGTTAATTGATAGAGTTCATACACCTTATCATCA
>CAZWBO010000012.1:19265-32561 GCA_964632375.1 uncultured Candidatus Peribacteria bacterium
TTTTTATTAAAGCAATTTCTTTATCCAATTCATTAATTTCTGATTTTAGATTAATTAGAACAGTTTTTTCCTTCTCGAAGAAATCCAGTAAATCACCTTTTTTCTCAAGTGAGACCTTTTTCAGCTTTAGAGCCGATATGAATTCCTCAAAATCCAATAAATAAAATTCTTGTAATTTCTCAGATATTTTTTCAAGTTCACACTGTTGCTTAATAAGTTTTAGAAATCTGCTCCTCTTGTCATCAAACTCTTTCTTCAAAGGCAATATTTTATCCACTAATCGCACGAACAAGTCCTGACTTTCCTTCGTAATCTCTGGAATGGGCAATTTCCTCACGCCATTCTAAAAATATTCGTAAACCCCGCTTCCTGTTTGCTTCCCAATTCTTTTGTATCTGAAGTTTAAAAGCTTGGAATTAAGTAGTGCCAACACATACTTTAAATTTAGTTTTGGATTCGTTCCAAAGATAACAGTCGTGTTAGTGAGTCCTAGGTATTCATTCGTGTCATCAAAAACAAAAGTATTGTCTTTGGCTCTGTAGGAACACCAGATTTTATTCAAATTGTTATGCTCCCTGTGCATTGCAAAAGTGTAGTTCCACCATTTAGCAGTAGCCCTTCTTTTTTTATCAGCTCTTTCAGATAACTCCTCTTTATGATTTGCAAGAAATGTCCTAATGGCTTCGGGTAAACTATCAAACTCCTCAACGTCTTCGACATAAAGGCAATACTCCAACGGTTCCTTGATTAGATATCTCTCCATTATTTCGCCACTCATTCTCTTTTTAATAAATGCTTTGGGGAACTGGCTGGGATATTGAGAAAAAATGAACACATCATTTAATCCTGTTTGCATTCCGCTACCAACCTCAAATAAATCGCCAATGGGTTCCCCTGCACTATCAATCTTATTATCAAGTGCTTCATAGCTCGAATTTGCGAGTGCCCATACGGAATCTTTTTTAAATGTTACATCAAAATAATTCTGTGGGTCATTTACCTGACGAATAACATCATCGCGCTCCATTTGCTTCTCTTTAAATACTAATGCCTTAGATTTATAGCTAGTCTTGGCTTTCGATAAATGAACAATTGCCGAAGTAATAGAAGCATCCTCAAAAACCATGTATTGCTCAAAATTTACAATCTTTGTTACCTGACTTTTATCCAAAACGTAATTTCTAAGCTTTCTAGCCTTATCAGAAAAAAGAAAGGCATTTGAAACTATAAATCCAATCTTTCCCTTTTCCTTTGTAAGTTGAATTGCTTTCGCGAAGAAATAAAAAAGAATATCGCTCTTATCCATCCAAACTTCAGGATGAGCTTCTTGTAGATATTTCGTGTAAGGAGAATTTGCACCCAGAGTTTCGACATTAAAGTAAGGTGGGTTGCCCACAACTACATCGAAACCACCTTTAGACATGACGCCTTCAAATTCTTTCTGCCAGTTAAATGCACTATCGCCAGCGACACTTTCATCATCAACCAAACTATTACCACATTTAATGTTATCTTTTAAGGTCACCAGCTTTTCTCCTTTCTTAGCTGTTTTTAACCAAAGAGAGAGTTTTGTAATTTCTACGCTTTCGGGGTTCAAATCCACTCCATAAATATTATTTTGTAAGACATCTTTAATTACTCCCTCTTCCGCATATAGATGTGTTTCAACACCCGACATTTCTGCAATCATCGCCCCTACTCGCTTGTACTCGCTTAACAAATAATCGAACACTTTCACTAAGAAGGCTCCACTTCCACATGCAAGGTCGAGTATCCTTACTGTCTGCAATCGCTCCTGATACTCGGTATATGCCTCGATTGCTCTTTTATTATAATTTTCTTCCTGAATATTTTCTTTCAATTTAAGTTTTCTATTTGAGAGAATATCATGCTCAACCGATTCAAGATAAGCACCTAGAGTATTTTTTACGATGTAATCAACAATATAATCTGGAGTATAGAAAATACCGTCTTTTTTGCGCTTGGACGGCTTCTTTTGTGCATCATCTATATTGCCTATGCTCTTTATTTCTTCAATATCACTTATTGATTGCTCAAATATATGACCGAGGATATTAACGCTAAGGTCTTCTGCAAAATCGAACTTCCCAAACTCCGTAAACTTTCGGCATATCTCGTCATCAATCTTAAGTGCATTTAATACCGAGTCCTCTTTAAATAACTCGCCATTGTATCCATTGGGGATATCTAGTTTTATGCTGCCATGGTCAATCGCAGCAAAAAAATCTTTCATCGTGCTCCAAATCGGTGGGGGAAGCGGGCTATTTCCGGCATAACGCACAACCTCATTAATTTTATTTTCAGGTAGCAAGCCTAAGTCCTCGCAAAAACAAATAAAAACTATACGGTCTATTATTTTCTGCGCTTTCTCCACAATTGTCGGGAAATCAGCAGTTTTCACAGACCCTTTATTCTTCACTATATTCTTGATTAATTGCTGCCGTAATAACTTGTATTCTTTGTAGAAATCCTTCGAGATGCGTTCTTCTTCGATGCGAATTTCTGCAAGGATTTTCTCAGTGTGAGTTTTACCTTCTCTCATTACGAAATTCTGGACATTAAGTAAATAATAGAATTTTTTGAAGGAAAAATAATCATCCTTATCGCTAGCTAGTTCTTCGAGAGTAAATCTTTCAAAATCGAGTTGGTTATCCCTGTGCAGACGGAATTCAATAAAATTCGTAGCTATGACAAAGCCGCATTCCTTGTACTGAGGTTTATATTTAAACGCCTGCTGAACTGGCGTGAAATTTCCTTCGCGTCTTTGTGACCTATCAAGCGGAGTATTTGCATCCTTAATTTCAACTACTGCCGCAACGCGTACAAATTCACCTGAAAAATAACCCAAGACCGCATCGGGCTTTTGGCCACTTGTCTCGGTACTTGCTTTTGGGTCAATGGTATAAGGGTCTTTAGGGAAAGCTGTATACCCCAAAATATTTACAAAGAAATCTTGATTGAACGCCTGTTCGCATTGGGTTTCAGTTTTCTTCTTTAGTGACCCATTTTTTGAGGCTTCATGCCAACTTTTGATTATTGCTAGCCTCTGCTCAAAGTCGGGCACAACATAGTCCTTTAATTCAGCCTTCAGTGTCTTATTTTTAAAGAGTTGTGCCATTTACATCGAAGGGACTATAGATGGCATTGTAGGTTATTTTAGCCCAATTCCGAAGAAGGATTTGTACCGTCAGCGCTTGAGGCCAGATCGTTCGGAATAACTCCCGGAAGTTCATTGACGAATCCTGATTACAGAATCACAAACCGTTTCATATCTCGCGGCTTATCCAACAGTTCTATAAGCGAAAGCAGGGAGTAATCGAGCTTTACGTATATTTCTGGAATGTCCGTTACATCACGGGTAAAGAATGGAGATGGTTCGGAATTCACCCTGAATGCTCCACCACACTCCGCTCGCTGCGGCGAGCTCCGCGTGGCACGCCACATTTCGATCCTTTATCTACGAAAGGAGTGTGCCCCGCGTAGCTCTGCCCATATTCAATAAGAAACTACTTACACCTCAATCCGCTCATATAGATTGCAGAGCGAAGTGGGGCTGTTAGATGTACACTTATCCGCTATGCACTACATCTACATTCTGCGTCTGGAAAACGGTCAGTACTACACCGGCTGCACCCAGGATTTGAATGAGAGGCTAGACAAGCATATGCATGGCACCGTACCTACAACGAGTAGAATTCGACCTGAGGAATTAGTGTTCTATGCCGCATTCAAATCCCAATAGAGGATTCTGTCCTTTAGAGCGATTCTGGAAATTTTTTACAATGACATATCGAGTGCATTCGCAGTATAGCAAAAAGCCATTCAAGGCGTAATATCTCGGTACATAGAGCCTTTTCGCTGGAGTTTTCTACATCTAAAGCTAAAATGGCTTATAAATTCCCTGCTTTTATATGATTTCTGATTCCCAGAAAGCAAAGCTGCTCTCAAAATTGAAAGCGTATCGCCGACGGTATCTCTTGGAGAAGAAATACACCGAACTAGATGAGTCAGGCACGCGAAGTATGGTGAACAATCTTCTCATCGAAGTATTGGGATACAAGGAACTGGAAGAGGTGAAGACCGAGTATGTTATTAAGGGAACCTATGCAGATTATGTTGTGCAAGTTGGCCGCAAGAAACACTTTATCGTGGAGGTGAAAGCAATTCAGATCGATCTCTCAGAAAATCATCTGCGCCAGGCTGTGAACTACGCAGCGAATGAAGGTATCGATTGGGTTCTTCTTACTAATGGTCGCAGCTATGAGCTATATCGTATTATCTTCGGTAAGCCTATAACTTATCGAAAAATATGCGCTTTCGATCTGTCAGATAATGACCAGGTCAAACTTTCGGTAGAGTGTTTCGGATTCCTTACACGACAAGCAGCTCTTTCTGACGATCTGGAAAAATTCTGGAAGCGCTTTCAGGCGCTTGCGCCGTCGAATCTCGCACGGCATCTATATGCAATTGAAGTTGTGAGATTCTTACGGAAGAGACTGAAGAAAGAGGCGAAACTTGTATTTCCCGAAGAGGATATTTACGATTCACTTCATCAAGTTATCGTGAATAAGATTGATATGCAGAAGCCGATTTTCAGTGCTGTAAAAAAGAAAAATATGAAGAGAATACCTGTTTTAACACAGGATAAAGTCGAGAACGTTCCTGCCGTTCCTGAGCAGAAATCTGCGCTCAGTTAGTTTTATGGTATTAGAAATTAGGTCCGTACTAGAGCAGGCAAGGGAAGCAATTCCATTTCTCAATGATGTACCGAATGATATTTATTTTGGGCTAGATGACCGAGAGTGGGTAATACCGCAAGGCATTGTAGCTCAAGCGCGTCGGAATCTTGAAAAAACACTTGGGCACAACGTTATGACATACAATCGAAAGATGTTTTTCAGGGATATTCCCATACATCAACATCTCTGCGCCCACCTTGAAGGGGCGGAGCTCACGGAGGATCAAAGAAAAATGTTGAACCAATACGAGAGTGCTTTTAGAGGCCAAGCGATTTCTTTTGTGGTCTATAAGAAACCTTTAACAGTCATGCCGGTCAAAGATTCCTTTATCTATAAATCTTTGCGAGAAAAGAATAATCTCTGAGTATCTATTGATGCCGGGCAAAAATTTCCTCCTGAATCCGGTTCCAACTTTTTCGTATCATCTCCACCCCAAATTTATCAAATTCAGGAACGCATAAAACCTTTAAGAGCAGAGAAAAACTCACCATAATTCGCTTTGCAAATCTCCTATAATCTCCTATAATATCCCATAGACCCCTACGGAGATTCCATGGCACCCAACCGCTTCCAGAAACGGCTGAACTTTGACTCCAAAGTCTCGCAAGAGATTATCAAGTTGCTGGCGCGCATTGACGAATGCAAAGGCTATTGGGAGGCATTTCAATTACTTTCGCCGGAGTACCTTGCCCGCATGAAGCGGGCCGTCATCGTGAGCTCCAGTGGAGCATCTACCCGCATAGAGGGAAGTCACTTGAATGATGAAGAAGTGGAACAGCTTCTGCGGAACGCCAAGGTGCGCAAGCTCCAGACGCGTGATGAACAGGAAGTGTTCGGCTATCTGGAATCCATTCAGGAAGTGTTTGAGTCATGGAATGCTATGAAGTTTTCCGAAAGCCTCATCAAACATATTCATGCGGCAACATTGAAATACGGCGAGAAAGACACTCGTCATAAAGGACGGTACAAATTCATGCCGAACCGCGTGGAGGCTATTGATGCAAAAGGGAAAGTGGTAGGCGTGATTTTCGATCCGACTCCGCCATATCTCACACCGAAAGAAATGCAGGAACTTGTGGAATGGACGCAGGTGCAATTGAGGGAGAAGACGTATCACCCTCTCCTTATTATCGCCAATTTTCTCTATGAATATCTGGCTATCCATCCATTCCAAGATGGAAACGGACGGACGAGCCGTATTCTGACAAACCTGTTGCTCTTGCAGAACGGCTATAGTTTTGCGCCGTATGTGTCTCATGAGAAAATCATTGAGGATCACAAAGTGGATTACTATTTGGCGCTCAAGAAATCCACAAGTACGTGGAAGAAAAAGAACGAAGATATTTCGCCGTGGATGCTCTTCATTCTCCGCATGTTTGCAAAGCAAGGAGAAAGAGCAGTGTCACTGACAAAGGAAGACCAGACGGAACATCTATTATCCGCAAATCAGCTTGCTGTGTGGAATGTTTTTCAAGGAACGAATGCCTTGAGCCGGAAAGACATAGCCGAACAAACAGGCATCAATATTCGTACGGTTGATCAGGCACTCAAGAAACTGTTTGATCTGAAAAAGATCAAACAGATTGGCCAGGGACGAGCCACGCGCTATGTACTGCCGGTACAATAGCTACCGGCACAAAGCGCCAGCATAGAGGATCATGAACTTTTAGGCTGATAGAGGCCTGAAAGTAAAGCAGTACGTTGTTTCCCATGAATCAATTTCTTTCACAGAAAAATATGTATAATCTGAAACGGTGGATATGTACGCTGAATGTAATTTAGTATAATATCATAAGTCCTTATCAATCGTGACTATGCCTCCATCAGTCCAAAAACATAGGGTAAATGTCAGCTTAGAAGTTCCTTTGATCTTTCTTAAAGAACAGGGGCGGCATATAGCCTTTACACCAGCTTTGGATGTAACTACCTCTGGTAAAACTTTAGTTGAAGCAAAAAGGAATTTTGAGGAAGCAATACAGCTGTTTGTTGAAGAGCTCATTGAAATGGGAACAGTAGATGAAGCTCTAACCGAACTTGGCTGGACGAAAAAGAAAAATCAGCCTTGGAAATCTTCTATTGAAGTGAGCGAAGCACAGAAAGTACCATTGAAGGTACTTGTTCCTGCTTGATGCCGAAGATCATAGAAGTCCACTGGAAGAAATTTGAAAACTTTTTGCTTGCAGTCGGATGTCGATTCTCCAGACAGAAGGGCTCGCATCGAGCATATTGGAAAGACGGCCTTTGTCGTCCTATTATTCTTCAGGGGAAAGGCCGTGTACCCGTGTTCATCATTAAAAAGAATCTTCAGACATTGGGCATAGATCACGAAGAATACCTAAAAATTATGTCAGAGCGTGTTTAAAAAGTACCTCTGTGTCATGGTTCGTCTCCGCTCACCATGACAGATTGTGCTCTCAAGCAAGAAGCGAAGCGTGTCATCCCGAGCGGAGACGAGGGACGACACGCGTTTGATGGCTTTTTCAACAGGCTCTTAGCATTCTTAAGCTTCCAAAGGAAACAGGTATAATAGCAATATGCTAGAGGAGCAACTTTATCTGTGGGACGAAACAATTCACATTCATGCATCCGAGACAATTCGAGCGGGCGAAAATGAATGGATGGTGCATACGGTAAGTGCCAGTGACGATACCCATGCCTTATTAATCGTCAGTAGTTTTTTATTGGACTCCGATGTGGATGATCTGCGAATTTTTTTGGATGTTGCATTAGCGCGTTGCGGACTGAAAGCATCATTTATTCAAATGAATACGGGTATTTTCTTAAGCTTCATCTCGCCGCTCCACGCGTTTTTGCGAAATCGATTTCCCGATAAGAAGCAAGGGGTCATTATCCTGGTAAATGGAAAAGAGCCGGGAAGTGGAAATTTTTCGCTAGATGAGATCAGGCCCAGGAAAGGCGACACCATTCACGTTATGTACAGGATTGCCTGAAAATTACTGTCCATTGGAGCAGAGGCAAATGTTCGGCTCCTTCATGGATGGGCAGCCGAGGATTTGCTTCTATGCGAACTCCAACGACACGATGCGAGCCATGAGCAGTGCGGGACTGGCGCAGGAATATCCTTAGGATGCGACGCTGGTTTCGCCTGGGTAAGGCATTGAGCCACAAGCCGACACTCTGCATACTGAGCATCCTCCTCCTT
This sequence comes from uncultured Candidatus Peribacteria bacterium, assembly GCA_964632375.1. Classification (GTDB taxonomy): domain Bacteria; phylum Patescibacteriota; class Gracilibacteria; order Peribacterales; family Peribacteraceae; genus JAQBQQ01. The sequence continues at coordinate 27,189 of CAZWBO010000012.1, forward strand.
CTCTACCAGCATGGCGAAATCATCCGGCGATACTCCCAGAAAGATGCAGCCCGATGGGCGAAGTGATTGGCGCAGCGACACTCTTGCCCGCATGCGCGGGCTCATTTTCGAAGCCGACCCCGAAATGACCGAAGAACAGAAATGGAAGAAGCCATCGAATGGAATGAAAGGAGTTCCTGTCTGGTCGCACGGCGGCATCGTGTGCACCGGCGAGACGTACAAGACGGCCGTGAAGCTCACGTTCGCCAAGGGCGCCGGCCTGCCGGACCCGACGCGCCTCTTCAATGCGAGTTTGGACGGCGGCACGCGCCGCGCGATCGACATCCGCGAAGGCGAGGAAGTGGACGCGCGCGCATTCAAGGCGCTTGTCGAAGCCGCGGTGGCGCAGAATGTGTCGGCGAAGAAGTAGCGCGACGTTCGCTCTTCATCGATACTGTGCCAGACTCTATGTCGACCATCCGCTGCACCGCAGAGCTCACGACCATCGGCTCGTGGAATGTGCTGGTTTTGCCGAAGAGCGCGAGCGATAAGCTGCCCTCGCGCGGCGCGACGGCGGTGGAGGGAAGGATCAACGATTCCCCGTTCACAGCCGTGCTGGAACCGGACGGCAAGGGGAGCCACTGGTTTCAGATCACTGCGGCTCTGGGCACCGCCGCCGGCGCGCAGGCAGGAGCCACGGTGACGCTGGCGATGGAACCGGCGAAAGAATGGCCTGAACCCGAGGTGCCGAAGGATATACGCAGTGGCATGCATTCTGTTCCCGAGGCGCAGAAGATGTGGAAGGCCATCACGCCCGCCGCGCGCTGGGATTGGATCCGCTGGATCCGCGCGACCGCCAACGCGGACACGCGCAAGCGACGCATCGACGTTGCGTGCTCCAAGATGAAAGCCGGCGAGCGGAGGCCGTGTTGTTTCAATCGGAACATGTGTACGGAGCCGGCGGTGTCGAAGAGTGGCATATTATTGGAGCCGGAGACCAAGTAAGATGCTCAGTACCGGCCTTCCTCTCATTCTTCCCCCATCCTCATGGACTTCTCGTCCCTCAATTACCTCGCCATCCTCGTCGCCGCTGTGGCTGCATTCTTCGTCGGATTCCTGTGGCACGGGCCGCTCTTCGGCAAACAGTGGTTGAAAATGATGAACATTCCGCAGTCGGAGGTGGATGCCGCGCGCGCCAAGGGCATGGGGCCGATGCTACCGATGATGATCGCTGCGTTCGTGCAGCAGTTCATTGTCGCGGTTGTGACCGCGCATCTGGTAAATGCGCTTGGCATCGCGGATGCAATGACGGCCGTCCTGTTCGCCACACTCCTGTGGTTCGGCTACATCGCCACCACGCTGCTCAACGGCGTGCTCTGGGAGAAACGATCCATGAACTTGTACGTCTTCAACATCGCCTACCACCTGGTCGCACTCGTCGTGATCGCGCTGATCGTGACGCTGTGGAAGTAATTTCCTCCCCTCCATCCCCATGCAGAACATCACGCCCTGTCTCTGGTTCGACACGCAAGCCGAAGAGGCCGCGGCATTCTACGCGTCTCTCTTCAAGAATTCTTCCGTCGGGGATGTTACGCACTACGACGCCGCATCGGCCAACGTATCCGGCCAGAAGGAAGGCAGCGTGCTGACGGTGACGTTTCGGCTGTGCGGCATGGAGTTCACGGGGCTCAACGGCGGACCGCAGTTCCAGTTCACGCCGGCGATCTCGCTCTTCGTGAGCTGCGAGACGGACGAGGAAATCGATGCGCTGTGGGCCGCGCTCTCCAAAGACGCCACGCGCGTGCTGATGGAGTACGGCGCGTACCCGTGGGCCAAGAAGTACGGCTGGCTCGACGACAAGTACGGCGTGTCGTGGCAGCTGTCTTTAGCCGGAAAGAAGCAGAGCATCTCGCCGGCGTTCCTGTTCGTGGGCGACAAGTACGGCAAGGCCGAGGAGGCGATCAATTTCTGGACATCGCTGTTCCCGGACTCGCGCATCGACGCCATCCAGCGACGCGCTGCGGCCACGGAAACGGAGAAAGAAGGGACGGTGGAGTACGCCGCGTTCACGCTGTGCGGCCAGCCCTTCAACGCCATGGAGGGAAACCAAGGCCATGCGTTCACGTTCAGCCTGGCCACATCGTTCGTCGTGAACTGCGAGACGCAAGAGGAACTGGACGCGTACTGGCAGGCGCTCTCGGCCGTGCCGCAGGCGGAGCAGTGCGGCTGGCTGCAGGACAAGTACGGCGTCTCGTGGCAGATCGTCCCGATCGCGCTAGAGAAGATGCTTACGGACCCCGACTCCGCGAAGGCGCAGCGCGCGATGAAGGCAATGCTCGAGATGAAGAAGCTCGACATCGCCGCACTGCAGAAGGCGTACGACGGGTGAAGTACTTGGTGTTAGTTGGCTGTGGCCATCACGGCGACGCATTGCGTGTCGATGCAGCGGCAGGATGTTGGATGGCCCGCCGCATAGCCGCCGCTTGCGCGGCGGCATGGGAATTCATTGCTGCACAGTGGAGCCGGTCGCGGTACCCGTCGACACGGGCCCGTCGATCGCCGGGCCGCGCTCGAGCGGCATGATGGGACCGGGAAGCTGCTGATCGAGCATGTCCTTCGCCAGCGGCACCACGACGTTCGACATGTAGAACGGCTGGTCGGATCCGCGCACTTCTTTAACGGGGAAGACGAGTGACGGAATGAGCAACTCTTCGCCGCTGCCCTTGGCGTCGGACCGGTAGTAGACCGCCAACGAGACCGTCGGTTCGCCCAACACCACCGTCGTCTTCGTGATCTTCGCGCCGCGGGGCAGGCCCACGGGCGCCGGGTTCATCTTGGCGAGATAGTCGGTGACGGTCTGCTGATTCGTCACCGCGTCGTACGCCGACTTCAGGTACGTGCGGTCGGCAATGCCCGATACGTCCTGCACGCGCTTCTCCTTCACATGCACCCCGATGCCGATGCCCATGGGCGCGCCGGTCTGGTCGTGCACGGTTCGGCCGTCGATGACGAGCGGGAAGATGACGCGCTGCACCTCGGGCACATACGCCTGGCTCTTGTCGGGCGCGCGCTCGTAGTCGCGCTTCCACATGTTGTCCACCACGGGCTCGCCGTAGTGCGAGAGATCGATGCCGTGCGCGGAAGCGAATGCGCGCGCGATGCCGATGAGCACCTCGTCGCCGAGTATCTGGTTCATGGTCACGCGCTGCGCCTTCCAGCAATCTTCCGTCTGGCACTGCGACTGCGGCCACTGATCCCACTGCGCATTGATGTTCATGGTGCCGTCGCGCAGGCTCACGTAGAGCTGGTAGCCGTAGGACGTGTCTTGGGAGAAGGTCATCGAATCGACGTTCATGCCGGCGAATGAATCCAGATTGAGCGTGCCGATGTTCAGACTCTCTGCGAGCGCCGAGAGCGGCAGGCGTACCGACGACGGATCGCGCTTGTACACATCGACCGTCTTCGCGGGCAGGTTCGCGATCGTCCCTTCGTACAGGTACTCGTACTGCGTCATCTGGAACGGCGGCGCGATCATTTTCGCATCGCCACCACCGGACTGCGGCGCCGTTGCATTCTCGCTTCCACCGCCGCCGCCTCTACCCATCGCCACGCTGCTGCCCGGCACCGCAGCGCCGAGCGGCCCGAACGCGCGCGGCGCGGCATCCTCCACGCGGTAAGCGAAGAGCGATGAAGTGCGATCGTTCGATGGAAGTACAGGCGTGCCCGGGCGGTTCACGGCCACGTACACGAGCGGCAGGATCACTGCGGCAGTGAGCGCTCCGCCGAAGGCGTAGAGCCACTTGCTCCAGCGCGGAGCGGCGGTCGATGAATGGGAAAGTGATGCCGCGCGCTCTCGCAAGCGCATGCGCAGCACGGCGACGAACTCCTGGCTCGGCGTCTGCGCGGGATCGTGCTGCAGCAGTTGTTCGAGCAGCGGGATGATGTCGGCTTCGTGATCCTTCAATGTCGGATCGATGTCGTAGAGTTCCGCGAGGAATTTCTGGATGGAAGGTTTCATAGAGAGAGTGTGGTAGGAAGCAGGAGCAGGAGAAGAAAGGCCGGCAGGTCTTTCCGCAGGTCGGCGACCGCGCGCGAGAACAGCACTTTGCAGTTGCCCTCGGTCTTGCCGGTGATCTCGGCGATCTCTTTGTACGAGAGCCCCTCCCAGATGCGCAGCATCACGATCTCGCGCTGCGCGGGAGTGAGAACTTGGAGCGCCTTGTGCACTTTGGCGGCATCGATGCTGCGCTCGGCCGCCAGGCTCGCGACTTCGTCGCTCGCGAGATCCCATACGTTCTCGATATCCACTTTGTTGCGCGACGGATCGCGGTAGTGGTCGATGAGGGCGTTGCGCGCGATGCGGTACAGCCAGGCGCGCAACACGCCTTTGGCGGGATCGAAGGAACGGATGTTCTCGAGTGCCTTGATGAACGTGATGCTCGTGATGTCCTCGGCCATTTCGCGGTCGAGCGTGCGGCGCGAGAGGTACTTGTAGATGGCGTCGACGTGCCGCATGTACAGCGGATCGAAGTCGTCCAGCCGCCCGGCTTGGCAGGAGGCAATGTGCGCGAGTTCGGCGGAATCCATGGGGAAGGAACGGGGAAGTAGGGTCCTACGCAGACTACTACGGGCACCAGGAAAAAAGGTAACGCCCGTACGCGCTTCTCATGGCGAGAGAATAGATCTGTGTCAGAACTTGCAGCTACTCCCGTGGGGCAGACGCATCCTGGTGCAGAAGAAAATCATCCGCACTTTTCCCTTCCGTATCGGCTAAACCAATGTCGGTTAGATCTTTACGGAGTACCACCCGCCGCCCATCTTTCCTCCAACGGATCTCGCCGCGCGTGCCCGCATGCGCTATTGCCATGAGCAGTCCCCTTCCCTCCAGACGGAAGTTCGGTTCCGTCAGCTCAGTTTTCAACTGCTTCCGAACATCGAACCCAGTGCCGGCATCTTCAATGGCGACGCGGAGATGCTGTTCATCGATTTTCCACTCAACTATAAGAGGCTTATTGGGATCTCCCAGATGCGCATGCGTGAGGCTATTCGGCAACAGATCTTCTCGCAAGAGCGTGCGCACCTGGCCAATCGTAGTGACGATCCGTTCGTGCGAAACCCCCCATTCGCTCAAGCAGTCGTATATGGCCATCCCCATGCGCAGCATCAGGTTATCTACTTTATCCATCACGACGGGATCCAACTCGATCGACTTAGCCGGCTTCTGGAGTAACAGATCATCATCTTTCTGCTCCTCGTAGTTTTGCACTTTCTTCTGGTAGTCGGATGGAAGCGACCACGGCGCCGGATGCACGATGACTTCGCTGTGAAGTTTGGCTGCGGACATAGTAGTAATATACTACTAAACTTTTTCCTGTCAAAAACCGCATTTGTACT
>CAZWBO010000013.1:0-31704 GCA_964632375.1 uncultured Candidatus Peribacteria bacterium
GCCGTCAGCGGCGCGCATTTGAACCCCGCCATCACGCTCGCCGTCTGGAGTCTGCGCCGCATGGAGACGCGCGACGCTGTTTCCTACGTTGTCGCACAGATCGCGGGCGCTCTGCTCGCGCGCGGAGCCGGCTATGCGCTGCTCCACAAAACCGCCGACGTGACGACCGTGCACGCGCTCACGACGTACGTTGGCGAGGCCCTCGGTGCGTTCCTGCTCTGCTTCGGCGTGTGCTCCGTGCTCCACAAGCGCAACGAACCGGAAGTCGCGGGCATCGTGGTCGGTGGCTCGCTCTTGCTTGGCATCTACGCGGCCGCGTCGTTTTCCAACGGCGTGCTGAACCCCGCCGTTGCCGTCGGCATCGGGCTCTTCACCGCACCGTACGTGCTGGCCCCGATTGTCGGCACTTGTGCGGCTGCCTGGTTGTACCGCTATCTGCACGAAGCGGAATTGGGCGTGCAGAAGTAATCGGGATCCTTCTACAAGCCAGATTCCCTGAGTGCGAGTCTGGCTTTTCTGTGTGGTGGAATCGGATGTCTTGCTTCCCTCCTTCACGCTGCATGCCGCAGATGATGCAGCGCGATGCCCGTCGCCACCGATACATTCAGCGATTCCTTGGTGCCGAGCATGGGGACTTTCAGCGTGACGTCGGATCGCTCGAGGATGGCTTCAGGGACCCCGTCGAGTTCGTGGCCGACAACGAGGCAGAGACGATCGGGCGGTGCGTACGCGCTGAGCTCACGTGCATCAGCCGTGAGTTCCAGCGACGCGATGGTCCAGCCTTCCAGCTTCAACTGATCAATAATCGGCAGCGGATCTACCGCGTGTTCCCATGGAATCGTCTGTTCCGCGCCCAGCGCGGTCTTCGTGATCTCCTTGCGCGGCGGGCAGCCGGTGTACCCGGTGAGGTAGATCTTCTCGACGGCGAACGCATCGCACGTGCGGAAGAACGAGCCGACATTCCAGAGCGAGCGCACGTTGTACGCGAGGAGGCGTATCGATCGTTTCATATCACAGGCGCAAAAGTTCCAATGAACTCGCGTGCGGGTTGCAGAAAACTTCCAGGAGCGACGTATTGGCAAGCACGGCGGCCGTCTCGGCGCCGCGCACCGCGTAGCAGACACCCGTGTGGCTCCCCTGCGGGAGTCCATGTGCGCCCGTATCGGGCTCATCGCGGCGCAGGAGCAGCGTGCCGCCGAAGCGCTTTGCGACTGCTTCCTCGGCAACTGGTTCCAGCTCCTTCCTCGCGGCATTCCACAGCAGCATCTTCCCATTCAAACGCACGAGTGCGCGTTCCTTATTGGCATTGAACCGCGTGAGATCGACGAGCACGGCACGCACGTCGCTCGACGCGAGCGAGAGGTACTTGAACTGCGTCAAGCGCAGCGACGCATCGTATTTGCGCGCGATGGATTCCACCGTTCGCTCCTCGTTGTTCACGATGATCGATTCGATGAAGATCTCGAGCGATTGATTGACGCGCTGCGCGACCGTCATGGGTTTGCCGGTCTTCGCCGTTCGAGAGATCGCCATCGTCTTCCTCTTCTTCTCGATCCACTTCTTCATCGACGCGAAGTACGGCGCGCCATTCGGCGTGCGCTCCGGGTGCGGCATGATGGCCACGACGTTGCCGGCCGGGTTGCAGATGCCGGCGATGGCGTACAGAGACCCGTTGGGCGTGATGTGAGGATCGACCGAGACATTCCCTTCGGCATCGCAGTACGAGAACGCAATCTGATCGTTCTCCTTCAACTCGTCCATCAAGCTGGCGTCCTTGGTAGTGAAACGCCCTTCGCCGTGTGCGATGGGCAAATGCATCGCTCCTTTCCAATCCGCTGTCGCGCAACGGTCGCGCGCGCACGTCGGCGTCATCCACACCCACTCGCTCAGAAAACCCGGCGCGTGGTAGCCGTCTTCTTGCGCGATGGCGTTGTGCGCCAAGCTCATGTCCAAATGGGACCCGAGCGGCACCAGCCCGCTCTCGATGAGGATCTGCGCGCCGTTGCAGTTGCCGATCACCACTTTTCCCTCCGCCGCCTCCCGCCCGATGAACTCCATCAGCGCGTCGCGGCCCGCCACCATACCGCTGCGCCCGCGATCCTCGTAGCTGAATCCGCCGACGACGAAGTAGCCGTCGATGTTCTCCAGTTTCTTCCGATCATCGTTCCACCGGAAGTAGACCGGCTCCATCCCCGCTTCGCGGATCGAACGAATGGATTCCACTTCGCAGTTGTTGCCGGGAAAGGATATTACAGCAATCTTCGTGGTGGTCATGAAGTGATTGTACTGAAAATGGAGTATTACCAAAATATTCCATTATTCCTAGCATACTGTCACCCTGAGCTTGTCGAAGGGTGCTCTCTGGTATGTACTTCCTCTCGGGAGTCCCGAGCCCGATTTTCCGGATGATCGGCATCGTTCTCATTTTCCGACCGTGTCTCAAATTTTACTTGAACAAAGGTAATACTCGCTTGTGCCTATGTCTGACTCAGAGCACCCTTCGACAAGCTCAGGGTGACAGTGTTGATTTCATCCACTTATAGGCACCGCTACACCTTCATCACTTCCTCCTCCTTCTTCCCTGCCGCCTGCGCGATCTTCTCGTTCGCATCGTCGACGGCTTTCTGTAAGGTGCTGAGGAGTGTCTCCTTGAGGTCTTCCTCTTTCTCCTGCTTGATCGCATCGTGCGCGTCCTGACGCGCTTTGCGGACGGATATGCGCGCCTCTTCGGCGAGCTTGTTCACCACTTTCGAGAGTTGTGTGCGGCGCTCTTCGGTCATGGGTTGCAGAGTGATGCGAATGACGACGCCGTCGTTGGTGGGATTCACGCCAAGGTTGGCCTGCTGCAAGGCCTTGTCTATGTCGTTGATGACGGAGCGATCCCACGGCTGGATGAGGATGGTACGCGCGTCAGGAATGGAAATGCCGGCGACTGCCTTGAGGGGCTGGCGCTGTCCGTACGCGTCTACGTCCACATGCTCGACGAGCGCCGCGCTCGCGCGGCCGGTCTGGAGCTTAGAGAACTCATTCTGCAAGTGAGTCAGGACCTTCTCGACGGCTGAGTGGAAACCGGCAATCTTTGGATCCATAGAAGAGGAATGAAAAATGTAGAATGTACAATGAAAATCAGGATCGAACGAGCGTGCCGATTTTCTCACCGCGGGCGGCCTTGAGCAAGGCGCCCGGCTGGTTGAAATCGAACACGACAATGGGCAGGTCCTGCTCCTGGCAGAGACTGAAGGCCGCTTGATCCATCACGGCGAGATGTTTCTCCAATGCGTCTTGGTACGTGAGCGTCTCGAACTTCACGGCGTCGGGAAACTTGTTCGGATCCTTGTCGTACACGCCGTCGACGTTCGTCGCTTTTAGCAGCACGTCGCACGAGAGCTCCAGCGCGCGGAGCGCCGCGGCGCTGTCGGTGGTGAAGTACGGATTACCGGTACCTCCGCCGCACACGACGATGCGCTTCTTCTCCAAGTGCCGCAGCGCGCGCCGCTTGATGAATGGCTCGGCCAACTGCGGGATGTCGATGGCCGACAGCACGCGCGATTCCAAGTTGCGCGCCTCCAGCGCCGACTGCAGCCCCACGCTGTTCATCACCGTCGCCAGCATGCCCATGGCGTCGCTGGCTGTGCGTTCGATGCCGCTCTCCTTCGTGTCGCGGTAGCGCCAGATGTTGCCGCCGCCCACCACGATGACGATCTCCAATTCCATCGCCGCCACCTCGGCGATCTGCGCCGCGATATGCTCGAGGGTGGGCCGGTCGATGCCGTACTCCTTCTCGCCAGAGAACACTTCGCCCGAAAGCTTGAGCATGATGCGCCTGTAGGTCATACGCTGGGTGGTGAGGAATCGCGGGGAGGATCGGGAGGAGCATACTGCCGACGCTCCGCTTTGCCCATCCTGTCTTTCCGCACGCCGCCGCGGATCCCGCGCGCCAGCGCCGCGATCGTCTGGGCCATCTGCCTCCATGTATCACGCAGAGACGCTTCTCCACGCGAGAGCGGCCCGACGAACGGCACGTTCTTCCACTCGCCCTGCGCGGCGGCCAAAAATCCCAGCACCATGCCGGCGAGGACGATCAGCTCCAGGAAGCGGCCGATCCACGGAATGAACCACACGGCAAGCGACACGACGAAGAGCACCATCGCCTGCTTGCTGTGAAACCGCACGAAGGGCGAATCGCGGCGCAGGATGTAGAGGACGACGGAGAGGACCGACACGTAGCTCAGCGCGGCGAGATCTTTGTTCAACCGCACATCCTCCGTTCGACTGAATAACGTGGGAACGACCGTCGGTCCCCTGCCGGATTCCCGCTGCTGCTCGATCGACGTTTCGTCGGTCATTTCTAGAGGAATGTATCAGATTCTTGCAACGATAACCACACCGAAAGCCGGAATGAACCACAAGGCACTTCATAATTCCCGCTTCTTAATTCATACTTCCCCCTGGGCCCCGGTAGCTTCCCACTTCGCTCCTGCGGAGCTACGCGGGACGAAAAAGCCCGATTATGTTCCTTCTTCTCGATCTCAGGTATATGCCCCGGTAGCTCAGGTGGATAGAGCGGTAGCCTTCTAAGCTATAGGTCACAGGTTCGAATCCTGTCCGGGGTACCAGAGAAAATCCCAAGATTGCAAGAATGCAAGATTGCAAAGAAAACCCAAGGAACCATCGTCTTTGGGGCTGCACCGCTGAGCGTAGTCCGAAGCTTTCTGCAAGACTCCATTCTGCCATCATTAAGGAAGATCATGCCTAGTCTCGCTATGCGGATATTTTGAGTGAACAGCTTCAAATCGTGTCAAAACCCCTTGACGGTCTTGCCAATTTATCATAGTATCGCGCCGCATACTCCTATTTTCCTCATCATCTATGCGTCGCTTCCTCATTTCTACCGCGACCGTTGCCACAGCAGCGGGATTGTTCATTACCGGCGCATCGGCTGCCGAGGCATGTAAGTGCGTGAGCACTGCCGCCAACGGGCTGTGCAGCAACATGGTCTGCCAGACCACAAAGACGACCACTGCCAGCAAGACGGTGACGAAAAAGAAGAAAGAGGATGTGAAGGTGACCATCAAAGCTTCCGACCGCGATGTGATCCCAGGGGATGACGTCACGTTTAAGATTAAGGTGACGAACGACGGCGAGGAGGATACGGAGACGACCGTGAATGCCACCTTCGATCGCGATCTCACTTTCGTGTCGGCGAACAAGAGCGGTGACGACGTGTCGAGCCGCGAGGTGGAGTGGGACAGTCTGAGTGTCGATGCCGGCGAGACCGTCACACTCTCGCTCCGTCTGCGCGTCCGCACCGGAGTCCGCGATGGTGATGACTTGGAGGTGAATGTAGAGGCGGGGGACGACGAGGACAGCACGGAAGTGACCGTCGACAATAGCGGCACGTCGAGCGGAAACGGCTACGTACGCCTCAGCATCACCGATTCGTCGGATACCGTCCGCATCGACGACGTGGTGACCTACACGCTGGAGATCACGAACAACGACCGCGGCGACGCGACGGTGAACGTCTACGGCTACCTCGATGCGAATACGAACTTCGTCTCGGCCTCGGACGGCGGATACAACACCTCCGGCAACTTGGTGCAGTGGCAGAACATCCGCATCCCCCAGTACGACACGCGCCGCCTCACTCTCCAGACTCGCGTGCGCAATACGGCGACGGTCGGTTCGACGCTCTACTTCCGCGCCGACGCCAACGGCGTGAGCGACAACGAGACAACCACCGTCGGTACCGCTACGGGCGGCGAAACTTGCTCGTACTACAACTCGTACCTCCGCGTGAACTACGACGACTTCTGCGACAGCCGCCATCAGAACGCCCGTCGGTGATGAAAGTCCAAAAAAGCCGTCCCAATGATGTTGGGACGGCTTTTTCGTTGATGCATTCATCCACAATCATTATATTTAGCTTATCTAATTATTAGATAAAGAAATATTCCTCCTCCCTCCCTTTACGGATTACTCCGGGAGCTCCCAGTTGAACGACGGGCGACGGTACGTATCCCACAGACGGTGGAGATTGTAGCCGAGCGCGGCACCGTTGAGCCCGACGAGGAGCGGAAGAATGGTGTAGAACATGGATCTGTGTGTGAAGAAATCGGATAAGTATACCAGAAATTACGAACTGATGCCAGGGTGAGACAACTCATGGAACTGATTAATCGACTGCATCCGCATCGCTCAATTTGTGCCCTTCCGCGCCAGTAATCCCACCGAAGCGCCGGTTATGAACCCCACGAGGCTCATGACGGTGAAGACCACGAACAGGCTGCCATCCACGGCCGAGGCCTGCGCAGGGGCGATAGCGGTGTTCTCGAGAAGACAGAGCGCGCTGCAGGCGTCACCCGTGACGTTATTGCCGTCGTCGCACTGCTCGGGCGGTTCCACTCTGCCGTTCCCGCACACGGGAGGGACAGGAGGAGCGACACTTGAGGAGGTATCCGACGAGAATGAGGATGACGAATCTTCCCGAGAGGACGCTGCGGCGTACAGCAGCTGGCAATCAGTCGTGCACGCCGCGCCGCCGTCGCATTGTTCTCCCGCTTCCAGGATACCGTTGCCACACTGCGCGATAGCAACCGGCACTTCCAAAGCTGCGCTCGAATTCGCCGACACCGACGAGGTGGACATTGCCGCGAAGAGAAGTGCGCACGATGCCGTGCAATTGTCCGTTCCATCGCACTGCTCACGCAGGTACGTATCGACGACACCATCCCCGCAGCGCGGAAGTGAACAATCGGCGCGGCAGCTGTTGGGGGACGAATCGGAATTCTTCGGCCCCGTATCGCACTGTTCGCCGGCCTCGCGAACGCCGTTGCCGCAGGTTGATCCTGTTGCTGGAATCGGGTTAACCGGGGTGGTCGTGGGAGTGCTCGATGAAGATGCGATGCTGAGCGGCGCACCTTCCGATGAGCGCGCTTGCTGCGTCGAAGGCGTACAGGCCGGCAGGAATTGTCGCGTGCAACCGGCGATGCCGTGCGCGGAATCCGGCGCAGTGCAGAGGATGTCGCCGCAGCTGCGGATCTCGAATCCGAGCTCTTCGTACTGTTGGTTCGTGTCCGGGTCCAGATACGTTCGCAATTGCGCTTCGCATTCCTCGCCGAGGCTCGGCGTGAGGACACCATCACCGCAGTACTGGAGCTTGCATGTCTTCGAACAGCGTCCGAACCCGTTATTGAAGCGATCGTCGCACTCTTCGCCCGGCTCCAAATTGCCATTGCCGCACACGCTTGGGACACCCGGCGTCGTCGCATACGTTTGCGCCGGTACCGTCGGACGGTAATTCGTTCCCCTCTTCTTGGCCGGAATGCTGCTCGATGCGCCCTGCAGCTGCGCACTGGATCCCTCGCGGTCAACCTGCTGTGTCAATGCGCCCATGATGACGAGCGCCAGCGAGAACGAGAGGAGCGACACCGTGCCGAGCGTGATCCGTTTGGGGATGTGCATTTCCTACTATTTTACCATAGAATAGGATGAATGTCTCTCCCGTTTATGGCTTTGTAACGAGCCGAATGGCGCGATGGAGATTGGCGCGGCGACGTGAGCTCGCTACCCTTGCGCCATGCGTTCCACCAAAATCATCTGCACCATCGGGCCGGCAAGCAGCGGCATGAAGGAAATTGAAGCACTCATCCAGAACGGCATGAACGTCGCGCGCATCAACATGTCGCACGGCACGCAAGCCGAGCACGCGGAAGTGATCAAGCGATTGAGAGCCGCCGCGGAGAAGCACTCCTCCACCGAGCACGCGTGCGTGTCGATCCTCATGGATACGCAGGGCGCCGAGATCCGCACGGGCGATCGCGCCGCGCCGCTGCCCATTCAAGCCGGACAGGAAGTGATCTTCTCGGCGGTACCGGTACCACATGCCGACCGCGAGGTGATCCACGTAAACTACGATAATTTTTCGAAAGTGGCCGGCAGCGCCGACCAGATCCTGCTCGATAATGGCGAGCTCACCTTCGACTTCGTGGCGGTGAAAGACGACTACGTGATCGCGAAGGCGCGCGACGCCGGATCCATCGGATCGCGCAGGCACGTTAACTTGCCGGGAGCGGATCTGGATCTCGATTCCGTGACCGAGAAAGATTGGTCCGATATCACGTTTGGCATCGAGCAGGGCGTCGATTTCATCGCGCTCTCGTTTGTGCAGTCGGCGGATGATATTGAGAAGGTGCGCGCGTTCCTACATAAACGCGAGAGTACGATCCAGCTGCTGGCGAAGATCGAGACGCGCCAAGCGGTCGAGAACATTCACGACATCATCCGCGCCGCCGACGGCATCATGGTGGCGCGCGGCGACCTCGGCGCCGAAGTGCCCTTCGAGCGCGTGCCGGTGATCCAAGACGAAATCGTCTACGACTGCCGCGAGGCGAGCAAGCCCGTCATTGTCGCCACGCACATGCTCGAGAGCATGATCGAGAACCCCATGCCCACGCGCGCCGAAGTGACCGATATCGCGCATGCGGCCACCACGCGCGCCGATGCGACGATGCTCTCGGGCGAGACCGCTGCCGGCAAGCACGTCATCGCCTCGCTGCGCGCGATGGATCGTGTGCTCACGGCGACGGAAGAGCACCTCGCGCGCATGGAATCGATGGAGGATCTGGGAGTACATAACAACCGCGAGGCGCGCGCCGAGGCGGCCGTCACGCTCGCCACCAGCACCAGCGCGGCCGCGATCGTCGTGATCACGCGCAGCGGCAAGACGGCCCGTGACGTGTGCAAGTACCGGCCGGATCTCCCGATCTACTCGTTCTCGCCCACCGAGACCATCCAGCGGCAGCTGCTCCTCTCGTACGGTATCCTCCCCTTCAGCATCCCGTTCCACGATGATCCCGAGCACACGGTGCAGGATGCCATGAAAGTCCTGCAGCAGCGCAAGTTGGTGAAGGCCAAGCAGGATGTCATCATCGTCGCGGACGCACGAGCGAATGGAGTGGATATCCATACGATTCAGGTGAGGACGATGGTATAAGTGTCAGTCGTGAGCGTCTCTTGATTATTCTCTATAGGAGAGCGGGCTTTCCAGCCCGCGGATATCTGTTTCTGTCCGCCGTCATTCTCTCACTGCTCATCGCGTATCCTTCATCGCCACCGTCGGCGCCGCCTTCGCGTACAGCGGCTTTGCCACGGGGATCATCTGCTTGATCTGCTCGTCGTTCTGAAGATTATTCAGCGCCTGCGCTTCCGAGATCTGGCTAGCCAGCACTTCCTGCTCCAGCAACGCGCCTTTGCGGTCGGCTTCCAAATTGCGCAAATCGTATCCCTTCGTCGCATTCGCGTTCTCGTGGAAGAGGATGAGGAGGGCCAGTAGTAAAATCAACGAGCCGATGCACACCATGAGGAGCATCGTGCTCTGGTTCACCATGCGCCCCAGCGAAAGCCGGTGCGGCATATCGGAAGACGTCGACGACGAGAAGAGCGAGTCGAACACGACGAGGATACTACCAGAGGTATCGACGTTCAACGAAGGGAAGATGTCGTTTCTTTCATATGGTTCCAAATCTGCGGATTGCGCGGAATTTTGCGCTGCGCGCACGGAAGTTTCTTTCAATCTCTTGTGCATCCGGCACAAGCGGCTTCTTTGTCAATAATTCAAAACGAGCGGCGACGCTCACCGCGCCAGTTATCTCGTCCTTTGTCGGAGTCGTCAGTGCGCGAAATGTCTGCTTCACCAGCCGGTCCTCCAGCGAATGGAACGTGATGATCCCCAGCCGCCCGCCGGGTTTCAAGAGCGTAGGAGCGGCCGAGAGAAGAGACGTGAGTGCGCCGATCTCGTCGTTGATGTGCATGCGAATCGCCTGGAACACTTGCGGGAGCACAGACGGCGTCCGGTACGTGAAGACACTCTCGCAAACATTCTTGAGACCGCTCGTGGTTGCAAGCGCTTCCGGTGATTGCCGTGCAACTCTGTAGAGGTGATGCGCCAACCGATGCGCCTCGCGCAGCTCGCCGTACATGCGGAAGACCTGTCGCATATCCGCCTCATTCGCAGACTGCAACCATTCGGCAGCAGTGGCTCCACTTGTGCGGTCGAAGCGCATGTCCAACGGCGCGTCGGCACGGAAGCTGAACCCGCGCGTGGGATCATCGAGGTGCGGCGAACTCAGCCCGAGATCCGCGAAGATGATGTCTTGCCGAGGGAGATCCAGAGAAGCGATCTCGCGGAAATTCGCGTGCGTTAAACGCACTCGGCCATCGAACATTTTCAGACGCTCCTCCGCGATGGCAAGGTTTTCCTGATCCGCCTCCATACCTGTGAGAATGCCGTCGGGACTCGTTCTCGCGAGGAAGGCCTGTGCGTGGCCGCCTAAACCCAACGTCGCGTCGAGTACCGATTCGTGAGGCCGTGGAGACAGGATATCGAGGACATCCGGGTGGGTGGAATCCTCGCCCTCTTGCCGCAGCAGAATGGGAACGTGTGTCCAGTCGGTCATACTTGTAGCCTGCCGCACGCGCGTCTGAATGCAAACGGCATTTCTCCACTCAGTGTTCGATACAGCCAAAGATTGACTGGCACTGCCGCAGCCGGTTTGCCTATACTGCCCGCGCGTGGAGAGGTGCCTGAGTGGCCGAAAGGGCCGCACTGCTAATGCGGTATACGGCGTTAAAACCGTATCGGGGGTTCGAATCCCCCCCTCTCCGCCATTCGGCTTCGCGACGTGGGAGTGGCAGCGCTGCTGCTCGTTTTTGACGTAGTGGGACGGCGATCTCGCTACGCCGCAATGGCTGTCGATGCAGGCTGGTTCACTATGTTTCGATCGTTGCGGCCGCTTTGCGGTACGCGCACCAGGGGCATTGAGGGTGAGGCGATGGCAGCGCTGCTGCTCGTTTTTGACGTAGTGGGACGGCGATCTCGCTACGCCGCAATGGCTGTCGATGCAGGCTGGTTCACTATGTTTCGATCGTTGCGGCCGCTTTGCGGTACGCGCACCAGGGGCAGAGGGGGTGGGGCGATGGCAGCGATTCCTTCATCAGGCACGCGCGTGCTTCCACGAGAGCGTCATCCACCCAATCGGCGGGTGCGCGGTGCGGAAGAACCGTGGTGGTGAACTCCAGTTTGCCGTCGAAGAGATCGCGCCCGCGGTCGGCATTGGCGTACACGATGTAGCCGACAGTCGAGACTGAAAAACCGTTCTGGCGGAACAGCCACTGATACATTTCCAGCTGCCGCTTATAGGAGTCTTTGCGTTGAAGATCCGGAACATTCCCAACGGCGGTGCTCATCGCTTTATAGTCGACGATGATCAGCGTGCCGTCGGGCTCCACCCACACGTCATCCACCGCACCGAAGAAGAGAAAATTCGATGCACGGTGAAGAAACGCAATGCCGCGCGAGGCGTCACGCCATTGATCAAGATCGGGATGATGGAGCGGGATGGAGTCGATGCCGTGGGAACGCATGACGGCGTGGGGCTCGCGCAGGCCGCGGGCCCGATCAAACTCACGCTTCATTAGTATGTCAACCGCGATATTCAGCGTGGGCGACATGCCATCGGGCGGCTCAATCCCCTTCCGTCGGTCCAAGTAGAAGCAACGCGGGCACTGCAGAAACTGCTCCAGCTTGGTTCGGCTGAGACGGTACGGCTCCGTACCGTGTGGATCGAACAGATTCCTCGTTCGCAGTGGATGCTCTCCCATACGATAATCTTAGAATGACCGTTCTGGTGCAACAACGAAAAACTTCATAGATGGATCATTGGCAATGCGCGTTGAAGTCATGTACTCCAGCATCATTCGTCTTCTAGGGAAAGACGCTCTGAACGCTTCAGTTCTCTGCGTGGTACACTCCTCAAATAGTTTCCCTCATTTCTTTCTCCCCCCTATATTTATGGCGAAACTCGTGAAGCCTATCACTTGGATTTTCGGCGTCGTCTTCATTGCCATTGGCATTCTTGGATTCGTGAATAATCCCATTGTCGGCTTGTTCCAGGTCGACAATATCCACAACATCATCCACCTGGCGAGCGGGCTCGTAGCGCTCGCGGCCGCCGCGACGAGCTACCAGAACTCGCGTCTGTACTTGATGGTATTCGGCATTGTCTACGGCCTGGTAACCGTTCTCGGGTTTCTGAGTCCGGACGGCAATATTCTTAATCTTATTACCGTGAACACCGCCGATAACTTCCTGCACCTTACCATCACGATCGTTACGCTCGTGGTCGGCTTCGGCAGCCCGAAGGCAACGACCGTCTGATCCTCGCACCTACCAAACGGCTCATCCAGAATCGGGGAGAAGGCTCCCCGATTTTTTAGTTCTGACATCGGGTGCGGTACGCCTACTTTCCCTTCTTCTGCAAAAATGATCGCAACTGCTTCAATCCTCTGTGGATCCGCACCGAAATCGTATTTGCGGATTCCCCGGTAATCTGCGCGATGTCCGCCGGGTTCAGTCCATCGACGTACCGCATGATCAGCACTTCGCGGTAATCGGGTTCCAGGTGCGAGAGCGACGCGATGATGGCCGACTCATCCACCTTGCGCTGCATCTCCGGAATCGCATCGTACGAAGGATCCAGGCCTTTGGCTTGCAGATCGTCGAGCGACACTTCCTTCTTTTTGCGTACGTAGTCGATGATGAGGTTATTCGCGATGCGGTAGAGGAACGCGCGCATGTTATCGACCTTCTTCCCTTCCGTGAGGTACTTCCACGACCGCATGAACGTCTCCTGCATCAGCTCCTTGCCCAACTCGCGGTCGAACACGCGGAAGTAGCAGTGACGGAAAATAGCATCCGAGTAGTCGCGGTACGCGGCTTCGAACATCTCTTCGATGATGTGCTGCTGCTGGTCGTCCATGGGCCTGCACAGGGTAGCGGCATCCCCCGGGGAACTGAAGGGAATGTGAGGGAATGTGGGAGGTGACTGTAGGACAGATGGGGAGGGGATTCCTTGCGCCCTGTGCGGAAGATTGCAAGATTGCAAGAATGCAAGATTGCAAACTAAACCCCAAGGACATGCTCCTTGGCTTTGGTTTGGCATATTGCAGTCTTGGGGTCTTCCGCCACTCCTGCTAGCATAACCACCATGGCTCGCCGTTCCATTATCGGATTCGACCTCGGCGGTACGAAGTGCAGCGTCGGCCGTTTCGATGCCGAGACGCTCCGCCTCGACGCGTTCGATCGATTTCCAACGGATGCGGCGCGCGGGTTCGATGCAGTATTTGCGTCCATCGTGGAGTCCATTCGCACAATGCAGACGCCGGATACGATTGCCATAGGCTTCGGCGCACCGGGGCTCGTCCGATACGAAGATGGCGTACTGGTGCATGCGCCCAACATTCCCGGCGCAGTGGAAGTGCCGCTTCGCGCGAAGCTCGAGGATGCAGTGGGCATACCGGTGGCACTCGAGAACGATGCCAACTGCTTCACGTTGGCGGAAGCCACGATGGGTGCCGGCAAAGGCAAGTCCGTGGTCGTCGGCATCACGCTCGGCACGGGCGTGGGCGGCGGCATTGTCATCCACGGCACGCTCTTTCGCGGCGCGCGCGGGTTCGCCGGCGAGATCGGTCACATGTTGCTCATGCCGGGCAAGCCGCCGTTCGATACCGCCAACAAGCACGGCGATGTCGAGCAGTTTCTCTCGGGCACGGCCATGGGGTCACGGTGCCCGGACGCGAAGCGTCCCGCTGATTATTTAACGGGCGACGCCTGTGCGTTCCTCCGTCCGTCGCTCATCACCGAGATTGCATGGCTCTGCGCAAGCATCACGCATTTGCTCGATCCGTCGGTCATCGTCTTTGGCGGCAGCGCCGGCAAGGCACTCACACCGCATCTGGGCGACATCAGCCATCAGCTACCACAGTGGGTACTGCCGCACACGCCGCTACCCGAGCTTGCGGTGGCCACGACGGAGCACCCCGATACGCTCGGTGCAGCGCTCAGCGCACGCGCACTCATGCGTGGATCGTAAACATGTCGGCGAGGGGTTTGCGCGCATGATGCCGACCCATGCCCTTCTCCGCCTGCTTGCAGTGGCCGATCATCACGCCACCGATGACGTGTACGTTGTCTGTCAGATCCATCTGAACCCGGACTTCGTTGTTGTGCAACGACACCCAGCTGGAGCACAGATCCAGCGCTGTCGCCGCCAGCAGCATGTGCTGGATGGCAGCTGCACAGGAATGCTCAAGCTCCTTGGGATTCCAGAGAATCTCCTGCGATCTTGGCTTGAACGCACTCTGGCACGTGACGACGATGAACGCACCCGCCCCTTCTACAAAATTCCCATAGCACGATGCTTCTGTCATCTTCCTTCGTAAATCGGGATTGAGAATGACGTGGAAATGCCAGGGCTGGACATTCTCCACGCTCGGCGCAAGACGCGCGGCGGCGAGGATTTTTTCGATCTCGTCCCGTGTCACCGGGCGATCGTCGAAGAAATCGGTACTGTGCCGGCGCGAGACCAGGCCGAAGAAATCGTCGTATGTCATGGAGAAAAAATGGAGGAGATGGCGGATATCACTGCGGCCAATCGGCGTGAAATATCCCGGAGCGATCGGTGCGCATGAACCCGTGAGATCCGAAGAAATCACGCTGCGCTTGGATGAGGCTCTGCGGCAGACGATCACTCCGCAACGTATCAACGTAGGAGAGGCAGGACGAGAATGCCGGTACCGAGACACCGCCGATCACGGCATCCGCCACGACGCCGCGCAATGCCGGCAGAGTCCGTAACAGGTCCCCCTTGAATGACACGAAGAGCGACGTGTCACCCGAGGAGAGCGCGGCCTGCAAATCCTTCAACAGTGCGGATCGGATGATGCATCCACCGCTCCAGATGCGCGCGATGTCTGCTAGATTCCTATTCCACTTCCACTCGCTGCTTGCAGCTCGAAGAAGCGTAAAACCCTGCATGTATGTGAGAATGAAGCTGCACGCCAATCCCTGGCGAATCGCATCCGGGGAAAGAGCAGAATCAGCAGCCATGTCCCTCGAATCATCGAACACTCTTCGCGCCGACTCGCGACCGACACGATCACCCGAGAGCATGCGCGCTTCGACTCCGGCGGAGATCGTGGGCATTGGGACGCCCAACTCCAGCGCCGCTTCCACGGTCCACTTGCCCGTCCCCTTCTGCGCCGCTTCGTCGCTGGTGACATCAATCAGTGCACCACGGCCATCATCATTCTTCACTGTGAGAATCTTCGCTGTGATCTCCATCAGAAAAGACTGAAGCATTCCCGTATTCCACGACTCGAACGTCTCGGCCAGCGCCGGGGGATCCATCTTCTGCCGTTTGCGCAACAGATCATAACTCTCGGCGATCAATTGCATCAGCCCGTACTCGATGCCGTTGTGGACCATCTTCACGAAGTGCCCCGCTCCGCCCGGCCCCATGTACGCGACGCATCTGCCACCCGCATGATCCTCGGCAGCCAATTGTTCCAGCAGCGGCAAGATCGACTGCACCGCCTGCTCGCTCCCGCCCGGCATCAGGCTCGGCCCGTTCAATGCGCCCTCGTGGCCGCCGCTCACGCCCATCCCGATGAAGAAAATTCCTCTGGCTTTCAGCTCCTTCTCTCGTCGTTCCGTATCACCGAATTGGCTATTCCCGCCATCGATGAGACTATCGCCCTTCGACAGATGCGGCAGCAATTCTTGAATGACTGCATCGACCGCCGCGCCGGCGTTCACCATTAAAAGAATCACGCGCGGCGTGGGCAGCGCATGCAGAAGCTCATCGACCGATGCGCAGGACGTAAACGATCCTTCGGCCGCATACGACTGCATGAACGCATCGGTTTTTTCGCGCGTACGGTTGTAGACCGCCACCTGCACGCCGCGCCGCGCCGCGTTCCGCGCAAGATTCGCTCCCATCGTCCCCAGGCCGATGACGCCGAGGTGTTGCATGAGGAGACTATACAGGGGGAAGGGTGAATCTTGAATCTTGAGTCTTGGAGAGCGATAAGCGATTAGCGGAAAGCGATAAGCACGGCGTTTAGGGTTCTTTCTATACTTGAGTACAATCGATCTTTTGCAATCTTGCATTCTTGCAGTCTTGTATTCTTCCACAGCAGTGACGGCGCTCTCGTGCGTTAGGATAGTCCAAACTCACATTCCCTTCTTCACCTTCTCCCAATCGCTCATGAACTTCTTCAGTCCGCTATCCGTCAGCGAATGTTGCGGCAGCTTCTGGAAGACATCGTAGGGAATGGTGGCGATGTGGGCGCCGAGGCGGGCGGCGTCCACCACGTGCCGGGGGTGCCGCACCGATGCCACGAGCACCTCCGTTTCGAACTGCGAATACTCCCATACTTCCATGATCTCTTCGATCAGCTGCATGCCGTCTTCGCTGATGTCGTCCAGCCGGCCGATGAACGGGCTGATGATGGACGCGCCAGCCTTGGCGGCCAGGATCGCCTGCGATACCGAGAAGACGAGTGTCACATTGGTGCGGATGCCCTTCGAGGAGAAATATTTCACGGCCTTGAGGCCTTCCACTGTCATCGGCACTTTCACCACGATGTGCTTGTGCCAGCCGGCGTACTCCTCGCCCTGCCGCTTCATGCCCTCGAAATCTTCAGCCGTCACCTGCGCGCTCACGTTCGGCACGTGCTTGCACATCTCGAGGACGGTTTCCTTAAAATCCTTGCCTTCCTTCGCCACGAGCGACGGGTTGGTTGTGACGCCGTCGAGCACGCCCCAAGCGGCCACCTCGGCCACCTGCGCGGTATTGGCGGTATCCATGAAGAGTTTCATAGCGTAGGAAGGAAAGAGGTATGATGCCTTGCCATCGTACCCAATGGGCTGCAACCGCTCAACGCGATCTATGGTTGGATTCTCTATCTTCTCACGGAAATGAACGCTCTACGCACTACTCCTTGGCTTGTCATCGCATTCTCACTCGTTAGTGCAGGATGCAGCTTAGGGCCGTTGCGCACACAACAGCAGCAGATCTCGTACGATTTCCCGCTGACCCTATCATCAGCTCCTTCCTCTCTTAGTATCGCAGGCGCGGGATCATCCAAACCAGTTGTCGCGCCTAGTTCCATCGGTCGTTCTTTGCCAAGCACAGCGACTGACGGGACGCAACCGCTCCCCTCCTCCATCCGCATCCAAGTCCCCTTCTCGAGCCAAGCGCCTCACGGAGACTGGCGCATGCCGTACCAGGAGGCGTGCGAGGAGGCATCCTTGATCCTCGTCCATCATTTCCTGCAGGGAAAATCCATCAATCCCGAAGAGGCGGACCGCGAGATCCTCGCTCTCGTGGATGTTGAGGCACGTCAGTTCGGCTTCGGCGCGGATATCACGCTCGAGCAGCTGAGCGAAGTGGCCGAGAAGCACTACGGGTACGACACGGAACTGCTCTACGATTTCGATGCGGAAGACTTGAAACGCATCCTCGCGGCGGGCCACCCCATCATCGCGCCGTTCGCGGGGCGCGAGTTGGGGAATCCGTACTTCAGCGGGCAGGGCCCGTGGTACCACATGCTCGTCATCACCGGGTACGAAGGAGACATGTTCATCACAAACGATGTGGGCACGCGCCGCGGCGAAGGCTACCGGTACCGGTCGGACGCCCTGCTCCGCGCCATGCACGATTGGAACAAGACCAACGAGGAAATCGGCGGCGGCCGGCGCGTCGTCATGATCGTGAAGCGAAAGGAGATGTAACGGCCGATCGGGCTGCTCATAGCTTTTGACTGTCGCTCGTGGCGGATCTGGTCTTCAAATTGCCCAATGCTCACCGTACGAACACATTGACGCCATAGTGAAGCAGGGCTGAGAATTTTCCCCCTCAACCACGATTGATCATTCAACGTCGATCATCAATACTCTCTACCTGATAGTCTGAAAATTCTTCTTCATTCTCAATTTTCAATCTTCCATTCTCCATTCGCTCTCCCCATGCCTCCCTCCCGCCCCTCGCCTTCCTCGCTTGAAGGAAAAGATCCCTCCATCGTTCCCCTCTCGGCGCAGCGTGTGCTGGCAGCGGAATCGATGGCCGACACTCTGTGGATCGGGCCTGATGTTGCGAAGGCGCAGAGCGCGGATGACGCGAAGGCGTACGCGCTCGCGCGCGACATCATGAAGCACTTGTGCATCAGCGCGCCCATCAAGCACCAGTCGGGACACCCGGGCGGACCGCTCTCGGCATTCACGTTCTGCTACGGCATCGTGCGTCGGCGCGATCCGCGCAACGATGCGGCGCTGCGCATGAGCGCGGGGCATCTCTCGCTGCTCGGCTACGGGCTGCAGTACCTCGGCGGCAAGGGCACCGACGATCCGCGATTGGCATCGCCGCAGACGATCATCGATTGTTTCCGCGTGCCGGACGGATTGCCGGGGCATGTCGAGGCCGGCGTCGGCGACATTCCGTTCGGTTTCGGCCCCCTTGGAAAAGGTCTGAGCAGCGGCGTGGGCCACGCGCTGGGGTGGAAGATGCGCGGGCTCACGGGCATCACCGACGTGATGATGGGCGACGGAGACGCGCAGGAGGGGCAGATCATGGAAGCGGCGAGAATCGCCTCCAAACATCAGCTTGATCATTTGATGCTGCATGCGGATGTGAACGACATCCAGCTGAGCGACATTCCCTCACGCGTCGCGGCCAGCGACCTCGCGCGCATCTTCCAAGCCATGGGCTGGGCGGTGGTCGAGGTGCAGAACGGCAACGATCCCGCGCAGGTGGAAGCGGCGCTCGATGCAGCCGACTCGCTCGTGGGCAAAGGCCGTCCGATCTTCCTCTGCTACTACACCACGATGGGGTACGGCATCGAGACGATGGAGAAGGCCGCCAATGCCGGATCGGCCGAGTACCACGGCGCGCCGATGAAGAAGGAGCTTGCAGACGAGGAGCTCGCCAAGATCGCGCCGCTCGACGAGCTGACGCGCGCGTACGAGCCATATCGTCTTCCGCTGAAAGAGAAGAACGTGCCGTTCAATCGCACGCCGCTGTCGCCGCTCAAGAAAACTGAGCGCGTCATCACCGCAGAGAAGGGAGCAGTGCGCAAGGATTTCGGCGCGACGCACCTGCGGAATCTGATGCAGACCGACGACCGCATCGTCATTTTGCACGGCGACCTCGCGGGCTCCGGCGGGTTCGACAAAGTAGGAAAGGAATTTCCAGAACGTGTGATCAACTGCGGCGCCGCGGAAGCGAACATGTACATGATGGCCGCCGGCCTCCGGCAGGCCGGCATGCTGCCCGTCACGTACACCTTCGCGGCATTTGGCACGAATGAAGCGCGCGCCAATGCCCGTCTCATCGACATCAACTCCGCGCACACTCCCTGCTCGGTGCTGCACGACTGCACGCACTCCGGCCTCAGCGTGGGCGAGGACGGCGAGACGCACCAGGAGCGCAACTACCTGAATATTCCCTTCGATCACACGCAAGTGTGGATGCCGGCCGACAGCAATCAGGCGGCCGCAGCCGCAGAGCGCGCGATGGAAATGGTGGTGGAAGGGCGCGAGAGCGTGTACGTATTTTCGGCTCGTTCGGGGCACGAGCAATTGAAGACGCCCCAGGGCGCACTGATCTACGGCAGTACCGACTACGTCTTCGACGGACGCGCAGACATCGTCCGCGGTGCCGGCGACGCGACCGATCGGGCGACGATCATCGCGACGGGCATTCCCGTGCACGATGCCGTGGCGGCCGCGGACATTTTGTGGAACGAGGAAAAGATCCGCGTGCGCGTGCTCAATGTCGCCTGCGTACGACCGCTCGATGCGTCGGCGATTATCCAGGCCGCACTGGAGACATCGCACCTCATCGTCGCCGAGGACCACCACAGCGAAGGCGGCCTCGCCACGCAAGTGGCCGACGTGATCGCAGACTTTCAACTCCCCTGCTCGCTGCGCCGGCTCGGCGTGAATCACTACTTCCCATCCGGGACGGATACGGACTTGAAGTTCCTCGCCGGCCTCGATGTCGACAGCATCGTCGACACGGTGCTAGACGAAGTGCGCAAGGAAGTGACCGGCGGCGAAGACGCCTTTGTCACATCCGTCTTCGCGCTGCTCCAGAACTCGCGCGAGAGCCGCTTCAACGACACCGCCAAGCCGTACCTCGAGCGCCTTGCCTCGGACGAGGCCTACTTGGAATCGCTCCGCGACGAATGGCGCAAGAGAACCTGCCCGCCGGAGGAGCTGCCGGATAATAGGAAGCTGAGGCAGATGCTCTTGGGTGATTAATGGAAAAGATTTCAAGATTGCAAGGCTGCAAGGCTGCAATAAGCCAAACCAAAGCCCAAGAGTTCTCCCCTTGGGTTTTCTTTGCAATCTTGCAATCTTTTCCATTGGCGGAGGGAGAGAGATTCGAACTCTCGATACCCTTGCGGGTATAACAGTTTTCAAGACTGTCGCCATAGACCACTCGGCCATCCCTCCGGATGGGAGTAGTGTGGCATAGTGGAGGTAAATTATCATCTGGAGATGATCAGCGAAAAGATTTCAAGAATGCAAGACTGCAAGATTGCAAAGAAAAGTCCTAAAAAGCCACATTTACTGTTTTGATACGACGAAAGAATTTTGGGGGTTTTCACGGCGCAAATGTCTTGATGTTCTGATAGGGTGAGAGCGACATTCCCTTGTCACCACTTATGCGCCTTCTTCGCACATTTCTTTCGCCTGTCATCGCCGTATCGTTGCTGGTGTCATCCGCCCCCGTACTGGCGGCGGACAGTTCTTCTTTCCGCGACGTGAAGCCCGGCGACTTCGGCTTCGAAGCGGTGGAGTACCTGAAGATGAAAGGCGTGCTCGCGGGGTACGGCGACGGCACCTTCCGACCCGACAAGCAGGTGAACCGCGCCGAGGCGATCAAGATCATCGCGGCGCCGTTCATGACAGAGACGGAGCAGAAGAAGATCGGCAAGAGCGTGTACGACGACGTCAAAGATGGAGACTGGTACGTGCCGTACGTGGAGTGGTCACGCCAGCAGCTGAGGATCCTCGACGGTCCGCCGAAGACAACGGCGTTCCATCCGCTACGCAGCGTGACGAAGGCCGAGTTCCTCAAGATGATGCTGCTCGCCAACGGTGTCGATTCCAATGCGTACAGCGAGATCAAATTGCCACTCGCCTCGGATGTGGCCGACGCGACGCAGTGGTTCTATCCGTTCTACCGCTATGCCGTATCGACAGCCGTGACCGCACCGGCCAAGAACGGGACGCTCGGGCCATCGCGAGAACTGACACGCGTCGACGTAGCCGTCCTTCTCTACCGCTACCTGCGCTTCAAAGACGGCAACAGCACGCAGGTGCTCCTGGACAACGCGCAGGCCGAGATCGTCAACGTGCTGAACGCGCTGGATAAGACCGATGTGAAAGAAGCGGAGTACGCCTCGGCGCGCGCGCTCATCGCGGCGCGCGGCGCGCTCACCAGTGCGCCGAACGAAGGTGTCGTGAAATCGTCCGTCAAGCTGGCCGAAGGATTCCGATCGCTCGTGCGCGCGTACCGCGCGGGCATCGACGGGAAGTTCGACGATGTCATCAAACTCTCGGGCGACGCCTGGTACTTGGGTTCGCTCGCCAAGAAGATGTCGCCGGAAACACCGAATTCCGCCACGCAGCTGCAGGCACTGGCGAAGTCGCTGGCGGATAGTGCCCGAGCGAGGAAGAAGTGAGTACAGAATCTTGAGTCTTGGTGGGCGTTTGCTGCTTTCTGCAGTTGCCAACTGCTGCATATATTGTTAGAATATACATATGAGTATTGAGCATCTGCCGGAGGCAATAGTGCGCACTGCAGTTGATGGAGCCAAGAAGATCGCCATAACACCGGTGCAGCACGTAAAGAATCCTGGCGATTTGCTGAACCCAGTCATATACGTCGGCGCAGGTGCGGACATGGGATTGAAGACCGCCGAGGTACTTGCAGGGGCGGGATTCAGCGCAGTAGGTGCCGTCGCAAAAGAGACGAGCAGTGCAGTCTGCCGTCTGCTCTCAGGCGCAGCGAAAGGAACACTCAAAGCCGCAGCGTCCGTACCTGTCCTCCCTTTCCGCGCGGCGGCATAGCCGTTGCAATTTCGCATCAGTGCCCTAAGGTGATTGCGTGAAGCGACTGCAACCGCCACTCGTCTTTTCCGCATCCGTCGTTCGCGGTGCCGGTCGCGGCCGCACGATCGGATCGCCGACGTTGAACCTCGAACTCGCCGATATTCCAGATGCGTTGGAAGAAGGCATCTTCGCCTGCTTCGTCACGCTTGGCGACGCCGGTAGCCCGTTGCCGGCTGCGGTTCACTACGGGCCGCGTCCAGTCTTCCAGGATTCAAAAACGTTCGAGGCGCACATCCTCGATTCGACGATTGACCGTGCGCCGGAGCGCGTGCAGGTCGAAGTGATCGCCTACCTGCGCGACGTGCGCGATTTCGCATCGAAGGAACTGCTGATGGAACAGATTCAAGCGGATGTGGTGACAACTCGTGGTATTCTGTCCGAAACATGACCATGCTCGGTTTTCTCAAACGCCTTGTTCCGCACCGGCACCCGCTGCGTCTCGCGTGGCATCGAACCAAAGCGTTCGCCGCCGCCGCGCGGTACGGCTTTCCCGCGCGAAAGCTTATCGTCATCGGCGTCACGGGTACCGACGGCAAAACCACCACCGTCGGGATGCTTGCGCACTTGCTGCGCAAATGTGGCCGAAGCGTCGGCGCAGCCTCTACCGCGTTCTTGCAGGTAAATGAAGAGTTCATCCCGAACGATTCACACCTCACCTCCATCAGCCCCGTTGCGCTGCAGGCGTTCCTGCGCCGATTGGTGAAGGAAGGCTGCACGCACGCGGTGATCGAGATGTCGTCGCACGGGCTCGTGCAGAGCCGCATGGCGTACACGTGGCCGCGCATCGCAGCCATCACGAATGTGAGCCCGGAACATCTCGATTACCACGGCTCTATGCTGCAGTACCAGTCCGACAAGGGCATCATTTTCAGCATGCTCGATGCCGAGGGCGTCAAGGTTCTGAACGGCGGCGACCCCAGCGCGGCGTTCTACGAGAAAATCCCGTCGAAGAAGACGCTCGTCTACAATCACGACCAAGGGAATCTCTGGGCGACCGATGTGGCGGCCACGCCGAGCGGCTCGACGGCCCTGTTGCACTACTTGGGGAACGAGGTGACGCTGCATCTCTCGGTGCCGGGGCTCTTCAATGTCGAGAATGCGCAGTGCGCCATCGGCTGCGCCATCGTCGCCGGGCTGCCGTTCGAACCGGCCGTCAGCGCTCTCGCCACTTTCCATGGCATCCCGGGGCGGATGGAGAGGATCGATGAAGGCCAGCCGTTCGCGCTGTACGTCGATTTCGCCGTGTCGCCGCAGGCGTACCGGAAGACGCTCGAAACGCTGCGCAAGATCGCGGGCGATGCGCATCGCGTGCTCGTGCTGTGTGGCAGCTGCGGAAACCGCATGCGCGCGAAGCGGCCGGAAGTTGGGCGTGCGTGCAGCGATCTCGCCGATGTGGTCGTGGCAACCGAAGACGAAACCTACGGTGAGGATCCGCACAAAGTGCTCGACGAACTGTGGGCCGGCGTAGAGCAAGCGAAGACCGAAGCGCACAAGATCTTCGACCGCCGCGAGGCCATCAAGTTTATCCTGCAAGCCGCGCAGCCCGGCGATGCGGTGGTGCTGTGCGGCATGGGACCGTTTGCGACCATGACGAAGCTCGAAGGACGCATCCCGTGGGATGAGCGCGACATTGCCCGCGATTTACTTCGCGAACTGGGGGCGGCGGCGCAGCGGTAGCGACGCGGGTTGCCGCTGATCGCGGAATTTCTCTACCACCCGGCTCAGCGCGATCATCCCCATCGCCGGCATCGTCCAACCGCTATCGATGGAGAACTGCTCGGTGCTCGCCATCACCGGCTCGCGCGCGGCGGTGTCCGTCGCTTCCTGCGCGATACTCTCGCGTTCGCGCGCCCGGTGCTTGAGCTTCCTGTACGTAAGCATAGTCGATTACTATAGAATGGAGTAGGCAGGATGTACAATGTGGGTTGAACTAGATTAATGTACAATGAAAAGATGAGAATTCAGAGGGCAGAAGGCAGAAATCAGGAGGAGAAGTTCAAGAGCGGATGTAGTATCGGTTGGGCAGAAAATTACTCAATTCTCATGTCTGTCCTCTGACTTCTGATTTCTCACTTCTGACTTCTCCTCATGGACGGTCTCCCCACGACCACACGCATCGCCGGACTTGACGAAGCGGGCCGGGGCGCACTGGCTGGGCCAGTAGTGGCCGGCGCGGTGATTTTGCCATTCGAACTGACGAAGCGCCGACGCGCAATGCCTTGCTGGTCGCCGCACTGTAAGAAGCCGACGGGCATCGACTGCCTCGTGGCCGACAGCAAGATGCTGAGCCCCGTGGAGCGAGACATCGCATTCCAGTGGATTTCGCAATCGTGTGCGTGGGGCGTTGGGGTTGTGGGGAATGAGTACATCGACGAGTACGGCATCGTGCGCGCCACGGAACATGCAATGCATCTGGCGCTCGAACACCTGCGTCGCATGGCGACGCCCGAGTTCCTGCTTGTCGATGGCCGCGACGCTTTCGACTTCGATTACCACCATGAGTCTGTCGTGCGCGGCGATTCGACGCACGCCTGCATCGCCGCCGCTTCCATCGTGGCCAAAGTGACACGCGACCGCATCATGCGCGAGTGGCACGCATCCTATCCGCAGTACCTCTTCGACGGGCATAAGGGCTACGGCAGTGCCGAACACCGCGCGCGCATCATCGAGCATGGTCCATGCCCGCTCCATCGACACTCATTCCTCTCGAGCATACTGATGGAACAGTTATCGCTGCTCTAAGCGTGAGCGGCGAGACACGACAACCCACACGATGATCCCCGCAACGAACACCGGAATCGTCAGAGCCTGTCCTCGCGTGAGCGTGAGTGCGCCAAACGTAAGTACCGAATGGTCCGGCACCCGAACGAACTCGATGAGGAAGCGCATGATGCTGTAGAGAACCAAGAACAGGGCGCACGTTTTGCCGGTCGCGGACTGTGCACTGAAGCGGAGATGCGCGTAGCACACGGCTGCGATGAACAAGCTGCCGATCATATCGTAGAGTTGCACCGGATGTCGCAAGCCTTCCACGCCCGGAATGGCGATGCCCCACGGCAATGCGGTGACGGATCCGTAGAGTTCCTGATTGATGAAATTTCCCAAACGACCCAGCGCCAAGCCGATGGCGACGGGCACCACCACCGTGTCGGCAAGTGCCGCAGCTGGAATCTTCATCGAACGCGTCACGTACCACAGCGCCAGCGACACGCCGATGAATCCGCCGTGCGAGGCCATGCCACCCTCCCATACGGCGAAGATCTTAAGCGGGTTGGAGAAATAATACGCCGGCTCGTAGAAGAGGACGAACCCGAGCCGACCGCCGCCAATCACGCCGACGATGGCCCACGAGAGGATGCTCGACCACTGGTCGCCGCTGAGCGACAGGCCGCGATAGCGTTGTAAACGTGGTAATAGAAGATACGCGATGACGAAGGCAAGCAGGTACATAAGCCCATACCAGTGCACCTGGAAGCCGAAGAGGCTGATGGCGACGGCGCGGGAGGGGAAGAGCTGAAACACGGAAGAAGAATGTAAAATGGTAATTGAAAATGTACAATGAACACCTTTCTACATTGTACATACTACATTTTACATGCCGCCCATGCATATTCTCGGTATCGAAACATCGTGTGACGAAACGGCCGCCGCCGTGGTGGACGACGGACGGATCGTGCGCAGCAATGTCATCGCCAGCTCGCAGCAGGCGTTCGGCGCACTGGCAGGCGTGATCCCCGAGCAGGCGGCCCGCATGATGATCGAGTGCGTCCTTCCCGTGATTTCGCAGGCGCTGACCGAAGCGACGACTACCCCTGACCAGATTGATGCCATCGCCGTGACGCGCGGACCGGGTCTGCTGGGCTCGCTGCTCGTCGGGACGACGACCGCGCGCGTGCTGGCATCGGTGTGGAAGAAGCCGCTCATCGGCGTGCACCATACGTTCGGTCATCTCAGTTCCACGTGGCTGTCAGACGATGCAGTACCCGACGAACCGACTTTCCCGCTCCTCACGCTCTCGGTCTCCGGTGGCCACACCGATCTGTGGTACCGCACAAGCCATCTGCACGGAACCTTGCTCGGCCGCACGCGCGACGACGCGGCCGGCGAAGCCTTCGACAAGGGCGCGAGCATGCTCGGGCTCCCCTACCCCGGCGGCCCGCATCTCTCCACGCTCGCACAGGGGGGCGATCCTCATGCGCATGATTTCCCGTTGCCGCTCAAGAAGGAAGCAGCACTCGATTTCAGCTTCTCGGGTTTGAAAACATCGCTGCGCTATCTGCTGCGCGATCTCGGCGAAGCCGCGCGAAAAGAAGACGTGGCCGCCGCGTATGAATTTGCCATCTGCCGACACCTGCTGGACCGCGTGCAGCTCGCTCTGCAGCATCATCCGGACGTTCGAGAATTGCACATTGTCGGCGGCGTGTCGGCCAATAGGCGACTGCGTGCGATGGCTGCGGATCTGTGCCAATCGGCCGGCCGCCCATTCGTTCTCCGCACGCCCGCTTCTCTCGGCTACTGCACCGATAATGCCGCAATGATCGCGGCTGCGGGACACTTCCTTCGGCAGGAGCAAGGAAATTCAGCATTCGATGCGTTCGACACGGAAGCATCGATCAGCCTGCTGTCCGTAGTGTCGCCACTCAATAGTTGAGCATGCATGCGCATGATCCCCTTCATCTGAGTGGCTTTACAGATTCGTGAGCGTCGGCAGCAGCGCCCCGAGGACGATGGCAATGACGCCGACGGCGGCCAGCGTGCGGATAATGGACTTCTTCTTCATGGGGTGACGGTGAGGGAAACGGCATCGGAGGATTCATTGCCCCAGTCGTCTTTCACGGTCAGCTTGACCGTGTACGAACCGGGCGTATCGAAGGCGTAAACGTACTTGGCATTCGGGCTCTGGGCCAGCACGACGTCGGGTTGCGCATCGCTGCGTACGTCCCACAAGTAGCTCGACGGTATGCCCGTGGAGCACGAGGAGTTGAACTCGACGCCCTGGCCCACCTGCAACTGCAGCCGGCTCGCGGTGATGCACGCATCGAGTGCGGGCCGCCGCACGATGATCGTGCGCTTGGCAATCGCGTCCTCGCCCGACGCCATCACGATGCGCAGCTGCACCACGTACTCGCCGGGCTTGCGGTACGTATGCTCCGTGCGAGCGGCACCGAGTTCGGGGCGCACACTGTTCTCCTCATCGCCGAAGGTCCACTCGAAGCCTGCGATCTTCTGATTCGGCGGCACGAAAGAATTCGACCCGTCGAAGGTGATCTTGAGCGGCGCCACGCCTGTCTCGGGACGGATATCGATGAGCGGAGCCGGCGCGGGCGGCAGCACGCGCACGTT
Source organism: uncultured Candidatus Peribacteria bacterium (assembly GCA_964632375.1). Taxonomy (GTDB): domain Bacteria; phylum Patescibacteriota; class Gracilibacteria; order Peribacterales; family Peribacteraceae; genus JAQBQQ01. The sequence goes on from CAZWBO010000013.1 coordinate 27,365, forward strand.
GAACACCTTGCGCATGGCGCTGCCCTCCGGATCCTGTGCGATCAGCGTGAGCTTGTAATTCCCCTCCTTACGGTAGATGGCCCGCAATGCCGCGCCCGTGGCGCTCACCGTCGTTGCGTCGGGCGCCTCCCACGAGAACTGCACGAGGGGCGTGTTGGTCGAAGGCGTGAGCTGCACCGTGAGCGGCGCTTCGCCTTGAATGCCGCTGTCTCCTGTCACTTCCGGGGTGCCATCGAAACGCAGATCGGACAGCTGCAGCGTATCGGTGACGCGCACGAGCGTCGTGAGTTCCGCGAGTGCGCCGCTGGCAGACCGCACTTTGACCGTGACCGGATAAATACCCGTCTGCCCGAACGAGTGGAGCACGCGGCGCAGATCCGCACCGCGCTCTTCCTTATTGTCGCCGAAGTTCCACTGCACCTCGCGCAACGGCTCATTCGTATCGATGCGGAAGCTCGCGCCCAGCGGCGCCGGACCGACGAGCGTGGCGGGATCGGTGGTGAGAGTGACCGGAAACGGCAGCGGCGGCGCCTGCTGCACCTCGATGACGCGCTGGAGCGTCACCTGGCTCTGATTCGCGAGTTTGAGAATGGCGGTGACGGGGTAGCGGCCGATGTTGTAGAACGTATGCACCGCGTCGGGCTTGGTCGATGTTTCGTCCATCGTGTTATCGCCGTCGAAGTCCCACTGAATCTCCTTGAGTGACTCGGGCGCATCGAGCAGGTCTGCGACGCTGAACTTCACCGGACGTTCCACAATGGGGCGAATGGGCGACACCGAGAACACCGCGCGCGGAATGGTGAAACGCGTGGCGATGGTCCGCGACGTGGCGTTGTCCAAGTCGATCTTCACTGTCACGCCGAACACGCCTTGCCGGTCGAAGATGCCGGTGGAAACCGGCACGACCGTATCGTCGTTCGGCTTGCCGTCGCCGTCGAAATCCCAGGTGTACCGCAAGCCATGCATTCCTTGCGATTGCAGTTCCTGCATCGCCTTCTCCACCGAGAACGTGATGGCGAGGGGCGCGACAAAATCCTCCTGTTTCGTGGGCTCGACGATGTCGATCCACAGCGGCGGCTGCCGGCTGATGGCCATCGGCACCACGACGCTGAGGAGCAAGCCGGGCACCACGATGAGCGCCGTCTTCACGAGCCCGCTCGTGCGTGTGTTGCTCGACACATCGGCCTTCGCAATCCGCTGCATGGCGAAGAGGCCCACACCAAGCAACACGACCGCTCCCGCGAGCGCGCTCAGAACACCCAAAGACACCAGTGAGCGCAGCGGGCCGGTCGTCGGCAGCACCGACAGGAGGAAGAAGCACCATAGAACGTACGCCGCGTAGCACGTTCCGCCCATCAGAATGAGGAAGCGCTTCGCACGCGTGACAGATACCTCCGAAACACCGCTCGCAGGCGGCGGCGTGGCAGGCACGGGCGCACGAACTTCTGCGCTGATGCCGTCCAACGTGCCGGCATCGGAAGCCTGTGAATCCGGAGAAGCCGCCGGGCGAGATTGATCAACCATAGATCACTTGGATGAGGCTGCGCTCGCGCGAGCGGAAGAGGATGAACGAACGAAGAGTGAGGGCGCGGATGATACGAAAGAACTCGCGGCGGCTGCACTGCTGCCGGCCGTAGATTCTCGTGGGAGGCTGCGCGCCACATACTGCTGCGCGCCCTGCGGCGGCATCACCGGCTCGCCGCGATTACGGTCTGCAAAATCCAACGAGAAGTTGACGGAGAACGATTGATTGGATTCCGCAGTCGGCTCGAGCTGCCATGCAAGCCGCTCGATGGTAAAGGTGTTCGCATCGATGACGAGGGATCCGCGTGCGGAAAACATTCGCCAGAACGCAGCCGATTGCGCCGCATCATCGGACGATATTCCTTGCGCCGACAGAGCCTGCAAAAAATCGAGCAACTTCTGCCGATCGATACCGACATCGTAGAGGTACACATCGTGCTCGTTTACCGTGTGGATCCCGTTGTCCTTGAGCACCGACACCACTTCGACCTGCGCGCGCAAAAGACGCGGATCCGGCGTGATGGACTGCGTATCGTCTGAGCTTCCTTCGCCGCCGGGCAGCTTCCACCATTGTCCGATGAACGATTGGATCTCCTTGCGGAGGAGGAGCGGATTCACCGGATCACTCGTCACGGCGCCGACGCGCACGTAGACATCCTTGCCGTCCAGCGAGATCATTTGCGCATCGGCCCGTACGTCGTACGAGCGGCCGGCTTGCACCACGGTTCCATCGACGAGCGCGTAGATGTGCGTGTCGCGTCCGCTCCCCACCAGCGACCCCGTCATGGCGACATGCAGGTTGTAGACGGCATCGTCGCCGCTCCACTTGAGCGTCGACTCGCCTGTGAAGTTCGTCGAGTCGAGCTGCTGGCTCTGCGCCGCCGCCTTCTTCAGCACTTCCTCCGGCGGCAGCCCGCGCCGTCCCGCGCACGCAGAGAGGAGCACCATGCCGATACTCGCCGCAGCGATGAATCGTCGCGTCATTGATGCTATCGTGCCGGATTTTCCTCTACGCGCCAACGGAACCGGCTTGTGAAATCGGGCTTTTTTTGCGGAAGTGGAGACGCCATACGCATCCGACGGAGAAAAAACCTACCATTTTCCCCCTGCGCCGCCGCCGCCGAACGACCCGCCGCTGAATCCGCGAAAGCCGCCGCCTCCCCCTCCGCGGAACCCCCCGCCAAACCCGCCGCCGCCCCAGGGCCCGCGCCCGCGAGGCCCGCCCTTCGAGACGATGTAATCGAACAGGAGGCCCAATGCGATGAAGATCGGGATCGACAGCCACCACGAGAACAGCGCCGTGAGGATGATGCCGAGGATCCCCCCGAGCACGCCGCCCATCCACCACGATCGCGAGCGCCCGAGGAATGCGCCGATGAAGTTCAAGACGATGAAGAAGAACACCAGCCCGCCGCTGAAGATGCCGGGCCCGCTCTCTTGGTACCGATCCGCCGTGTACTCACCGCCGATGTGCTTCTCGAGCGCATCGATGCCCGCCACGATTCCTTCGTAGTACTTTCCCTCGCGGAAGGCGGGCAGAATCTCGCGGTCCACGACACCCTTCGCCACAATGTCCGGCACGGCTCCCTCCAGACCGTAGCCCGTCGCGATGAACACCTCCCGATCCGCATACGCGATGAGCATCAGAATACCGTTATTCTTCTGCGTTCCCACGCCCCACTTGCGCCCCACCTCCACCGCCACATCGCCGATGGCTTCGCCGTCGAGCGTGTCGACGATGAGGACGGCGATCTCGTTGCTCGTCTGTGCCTGATAGGCGGTAAGCTTCGCCTCCAGCAACTTCTCTTGCTCCGGCGCGAGCTTATGGATGGTATCGGTGATGTAGCCGTCGTTCACCGGTACGTCGAACGCCAGCGTCGTCTGCCAGAACGACAGGCCGACGGCCACCCCGACAAGGAGGAGCAGGCGCCTCATGGTGCGTCAGCCGTTGAAATCGACGGTAGGAGCCTGATCGGAACCCGGCGCGCCCTCGAAGAACTTCTCCGGCGCGAACCCGAAGAGCCCGGCGGAGAGACTGCCCGGAAACCGGCGGACGACGAGGTTGTAGCTGCGCACTTCCTCGTTGTAGTCGCGGCGCGCGGTGCCGATGCGGTTCTCCGTTCCCTCCAGCTGCGTCATCAGATCCTGAAACGCCTGCGTGGCTTTGAGTTGCGGATACGCCTCCACCGTCACGAGCAATCGCGAAAGAGAGGATTCGAAATTCTGCGCCACCGCGATCTTCTCGTCGCGCGTCGTGGCCGCAGCGAACTGGGAACGCGCCTGCGTGACCTGCACGAATGTCTGCTGCTCGAAATTCGCTGCGCCTTTCACCGTGCTCACCAAGTTCGGCACCAGGTCGAACCGGCGCTGGTACTGGGTTTCCACCTGCGCCCACGACGCCTCCACGCCGGTCTTGGCCGTGACGAGGCTGTTGTAACTCATGATGCTCCAGATGCCGAGCAGCACGACGATGCCGAGGATGATCCAGAGGGCGCCGAACCGCCGCGGACGTGGGACGACTGTGTCCATACGAGTGAAGGGGAAAGAAACCTGTCGAGTATACACCAGCGACGCGCGTGTCAATTGGAGCACGGATTTGTTTGCTCGCGATGATTACGGCTGCAGAACGCCCTTCGACTTCCCTTCGACCAAAATGGTCACTTTCTTCACGCCCGGGAGCTGCAGCAGTGTCTGCGTGATCTGGCTGCGGATGGCGGATGTACGACAGACTCCGGCGACGTTGTTCTGAAGCTCCTTGCTCAGATCCACCGTCGCGGTACCGCCCTTGAGTGTGAGGGATGTAACCGTCACACCGT
>CAZWBO010000014.1:0-14064 GCA_964632375.1 uncultured Candidatus Peribacteria bacterium
GGGGGAAGGTGCCCCGCGGAGCCCACAGGCGGAGTGGGGCGGATGGGGCCCTCACACGTACTCCTTCACCTTCTCCCAAATCTCCTCCGGATCCGCCTCGTTCTTCACGATGAACTCCGCCGCGCCCATTTGTTGGCACTTCTGCTTGTCTTCGGGTGACCCCAGATTCGAGAGAATGATGACGGGGAAAGTAACGCCTTTCGCGGCCAGCGTGCGAAGTACCTCAAACCCGTCGAGCTTGGGCATCAGCAGATCCAGCAAGAGCAGAGACGGCGTCGCCTCTTCGAGAAACGCGAGCACTTCCTCGCCATTCGTCACCGCCTCTACCTCACAACCGCGCTCGCGCAGCTCCATCTGCATCAGCTGGCGCAGCACCGGCTCGTCTTCGGCCAGCAGAATGAGGGGTGTCATGAGCAGAAGAGGATGGAATGCCCTTGCGAGCGATCACGCCGGGAAGGAGAGCGTGAATGTCGTGCCCCTCCCCTCTTCCGAGTGGAACCCGATCGTCCCATGGAGCATGCGGGTGACGAGCAGGTGCACAAGGTACAGCCCCAATCCGCTGCCCTCTGTATCTTCACCCACGACGTTATCACCGCGGAAGAACTTCTGGAAGATCTTGTGCTGCTGCTGCTTGGGAATGCCGAACCCGTCGTCCTCCACCTCGACGACGATGCGATCGCCCACGCGCTGCGCCCGCAGCGCGATGTGCCCGCCCTCCGGCGTATACTTGATGGCATTGATGAGAAGATTGCCGATGACCTCGTTCAAGATGTGCTCGTCGGTGTGGATGTGCAGGTTGGTGGGGCAGTCGAGGCTCACCTGCTGCCTCTTCAGCTCGTAGGCGGTGCGGAATTCCGCGCGAATCTCGTTGAGCGTGCCGCCGAGCTTCAGTTCGGTGCGTTCCACGTGCACCGTGCCAGCCTCGATGCGCGAGATGGCGAGCATGGTGGTGATGGTATCGCCCATGCGGTTCGCGGCGACGCGCGCCTCGTTCAGCAGCCCCCGTTGGTTCACGGTGATCTGCCCCTCCAAGCTCTTGGCCAGCCGCGTGCACGACCACTTGAGGATGGTGAGCGGCGTGCGCAGCTGGTGGCTCGCGAGCGCCATGAATTCGGATTTCGCGATGTCCGCCTTCCGCTGCCGCGTGATGTCGTAGTACAGGTATAACCGCCCGCGCAGCGTACCGTCGACGATGATGGTGAACATGTCACGGGAAATGGTGCGTCCATCTTGGAAGAGGAGTTCATGATCGCGTACCGGCTGCGTGCAAACCGTCATCTCGTGCGTATCCCGCAGGAACTGCGCGGCATTCTCCACGTCGTGCGCGATGCTGACCATGAGCGCTTCGCGGCGAACTCCTAGCAGCTGGGCCGGCGACGCATCGGGCTTGATGAACTGGCAGAACGCATCGTTCGCTTGGATGATCGTATCGTCGACGTCGGTGACCAGCGCGCCCATCGGCAACTGTTCCACCAGCACCTCGAACCGCCGCAGGCTCACCCGCGTGGCTTCCTCCGCCTGAATCCGCTGCACGATCTCGTGCTCGAGCTGCGCGTTCCGATCTTGCAGCAAGTGCTGACGCTCCTCCAGCTCCCTGCGCTGCTGTTCCGTCACCTCTTCGGATTGCACCATTTGCAGAATCTTCGGCACCAGCGGCGGAATGGCGATGGCCGTCCCGACAGACGAGATGGCCGTGACGTACTTGATGCCCCCCGCGAGCCACAGCACCGGCTCCCACAGCGTCACCGCCGCCATGAAGTGCGTGAGCCCGCAACTGATGATGAACACGCCGAACGCAACGAACGCCCATAAATAGGGAATATCCCTCCTCGCCTTCTTCGCAAAGTAGATGAGCGTGGCGGAGATCGCGACGTACGCCAGCCCGATGAACACGTCGCTGATCAAGTGCAGATAGAGGAGGATGCGATTTATTTCGAACGCCTTCGGCAACGGTTCGACACCGTCGCCCTCGAAGAAGACATCTCCCAAGAGCGGTACAATGGCCGACACACCTAAGATGATTATGGCAAAAAGGAGTACCCGGTTCCGCGCAATTGCCCGCGGCGATTCCAGCGCCGCCGCCACGGCATCTCTCGGCTGTCCTCGAGCGTCCGGCATAATGCGCAAAAGCGTAGCGGACGTGCCTCGTGAGTGGCTAGAGAAAGGGAGAGTTTTTGAAGAAGACTGCAAGACTACAAGGCTGCAAGATTGCAATTCCCCAAGGAACGCTTATCGCTCTCTTCAAGACTCAACACTCAAGATGCAAGACTCATCATCATTCCTGTGCTACGCTCTCCCACCCCATGGCCTCCTACCCCATCCTCCACCTCAAGCCCGAACGCGACGCGCACCTCAAGAACCGCCACCATTCGGTATTCAGCCATGCCATCGTGGAAGATCTGCGGAAGCAGGAGACCGGCGCCATTGTGGAAGTCCGCAACAGCAAAGACGAATTCCTCTGCTACGCCACGCTCAACACCCGCGCGTACATCGCGCTGCGCGCCATCAGCTTCGAACCGGGCGACCCGCTGCAGACGCTGCGCCGCAACATCAAAAGGTCCATCGAGCTGCGCGAGCAGTTCTTCCAGACCGAAGACACCACCGCCTTCCGCCTCATCAACGCCGAGGGCGACGAGATCCCGGGCCTGGTGGTAGACAGGTACAACGACACGCTCGTCGTGCAGCTGACGACGCTGGGCATGGAGCGGCTGCGGCCGTGGATCATCGACACGCTGTGGGAGCTGGTGCAACCCGCGGCCATCTACGAGAAATCGACAGGCGCCACGCGCAAGAAAGAAGGGCTCGAACCGCGCGAGGGATGGGTAAAGGGAAACGGCGACACCACGCTCACCGTCCGCGAACGCGGGTTGCAGTACGTGATCGATCTCGAAGGCGGACAGAAAACCGGCCTCTTCCTGGATCAACGCGAGATGCGCTCGCTCGTGCGCTCGCTCGCCGCCGGCAGAACGGTGCTGGACGTGTGCAGCTACGTCGGCGGATTCTCGCTCTCGGCGCTCATGGGCGGAGCAGTGTCTGCGGATGCCGTGGACTACGACCACGCGGCGCTCGGCCGCGCGAAGGAGCACATGCGCATGAACGGCGTCGCCGAGGAGCAGTTCAGCATGCATGCGATGGACGCGTTCGACTTCCTGCGCCAGCGGCCGCTCCCGCACCCCTACGATTTCATCATCCTCGACCCGCCCGCCTTCGCCAAACGCAGCTCCGATCTCGACCAAGCGAAGGGCGCCTACACCGATCTCAACCGCCTCGCCTTCCAAGCACTCACGCCGGGCGGCCTGCTGCTCACCTGCTCGTGCTCGTTCCAGATGGATCAGCAGCTATTCCAGACGGCGGTCTTCCACGCCGCAAGGCAGGCAAATCGCTCCGTCAGAATCTTGCAACGTCACCGCCACGCCTTCGATCATCCGGTGAACTTGTACCATCCGGAAGTGGACTACCTCAAGAGCCTGCTCTTGTGGGTGGAGTGAGGAGAGGGGTTGAGGGATTGATGGTTTATTGGTTGATTAGTTTATTGGTTATTAGTTGATGGTTATTGGTTTTTCAGACAGCACAACCACAAGACCTCCCTACAACCCTCATCTCCCGCAGCTGCGATGTCATCCTGAGCCTGTCGAAGGACGCTGCCCGGGCCCCGGCAGGCCCGGTTCCGTGCGTGGATCAACGGTGATCAACCGCTCCATTTTCCATTTTCCATTTTCAATTCTCAATCCGTAATCCTCACCCCCGCTACACCACCTGCAAAATGCGAGACAACACCTGCAAAAAGTGAAACACTACCGCCGATGACCGCCCTCTTCCGCACGCAGGCATCGTCCCCATCTGCTGCCGACGGCGATTTCGGCTACCTCGCGCCAAACACGCACTACTTCGACACGGCCTGCCAGACGCTGCGCCCGCAGTGCGTCATCGACGCCGAGACCGACTACTACCTGCACCGCAACGCCTGCGGCGGACGCGTGAAGTACCGCTGGGGCCGCGAAGTGGACGACCAAGTGCAGGCTGCGCGCGCGAAACTCCTCAAGATGGCCGGCAAATCGGCGAAGGACTACTGCGTCGCCTTCACGCTCAATACCAGCTACGGCATCAACCTGGTCTTGAACCAACTGCCGGGCAGCTGGGATCGCATTATTACCAGCGAGATCGAGCACAACTCCGTCTTCCTCCCCTCCATCGTGTGGGCGAAGAAGCATGGGAAAGAACGCCTGATCCTCCCCCGCGAAGAAGACGGCGCGCTGCGCTACGAGCCGGATCAACTGACGAATGGCGTCGTGATCGTCAACACAACCTCGAACATCGACGGGCGCACGCTGACGAACTTGAAGCAACTCACCGACGACGTGCATGGCCAGGGCGGGATTCTCTTGCTCGATGCCGCGCAGACATTCGGGCACGGCGCATCGGCGCTGCGCGATGTCCCTTTCGACGCCGCCTTCAGTTCCGGCCACAAGATGTACGGCCCGAGCATCGGGTTCGTCATCATCCGGCGCGATCTTCTGCGCAAGTTGGACGTCTCGTGGGTGGGCGGCGGCACGGTGTCGGATGTAGACCAAGAGACGTACACGTCGTTGAGCGGCACCGAAGAGGAACATGCGGTGCTCGAATTGGGATTGCAGAACTGGGCCGGCATCATCGGGCTGGCCGCGGCCGTGGACTGGCTGGAGGCATGGACCAAAGACGGCCAGTCGACGGAGCAGTACGAGCACGCGATGGCGGAGAGGCTCTATAACGGCCTCAAGGATCTGCCGAAACTCCACCTGATGACGCCGCTCCCGTCTTCCATCACGAGCCTGTACGTCGACGGGCTGGATGCGCACCGCCTGGCCATGTACGTCGACGAAGCCGGCATCATGTGCCGTTCCGGCTCCTTCTGCTGCCACGCGTACCTCACGCACCGCAGGAAGATGCCGCCGCTCCTGCGCCTCTCGCTCGGCCTGCACAACACGCTGGAGGAGATGGACTATGTGGCCACGACGATCCGCAAAATTATATCGGCACTCTAAAATTCCATCCTCATTTTCCATTTTCCATTCTTCATTTTCAATTCCTCTCTCATGTTTTGCATCGCTTCTTTCGTTGTCCTCGGCATCCTCGCGCTCTTCTCGGCTTCGTACCGCCCGCTGGCGGTGAAGGCCTGGCACTGCGTGTGGGTACGTCTGCGCCTCAAGCCCTGCGACATCAACTTTGCGGAAGAGATGAAGGGGCGCATCCTCGCCAAACTGATCTTCAGCCATCCGCGTCTGGCCAAGCTGATCGACCGCTGGATCGACTGGCTCGCGTTCGCCTTCGTCGCGCTCAGCATCTGGAGCGTATTGTACGCGCTGAACGCCGGATTGAACCTGTGGGTCTACGACACGTGTAACCCCGCCAGCGCCGAATCGTGCTCGCTCTCGGGCGAGGCGTGCGGCGTGCAGCAAGAGAAGCTGGGACTGATCCAAGCCGTACGTGAAAACCGCGAGCTCGAGTGGGCCGGCGGGCCGTTCGTGCGCACATATCAGACGCTCACGCGTATCCCCGACCGGCTGAAGACCTGGAATCCTCAAGTATTCGCCGCCCCCACCGCCGCGTTCTACCACAAAGAAGATCCGGCGAAGCCGTACGCGCTGGAGATTATTGATCCCGGCTGCAAGTTCTGCAAGAAACTCACCGGCAACTTGCTGACAGCCGGCACGCTGGACACGCACAACGTCTCGTTCCTGCTCTACCCCATTCCCGTTCCCAGCGAGACGAACGGCACCAAGTTCCCCCACTCCACGCTCATGGCATCGTACATCGAGGCGACGAAGCGCGTGCCTCTGGCGGGCGGCAAGGCCGATGTATCGCCCGCGTGGCAGCTGCTCGAGGAAATTTTCTCCGATGAACCGGTGGACGGGCTCGATCGACAAACGTGGTTCAACACCGGCTACACGCGCGTGCAGGCGGAGCAGGCACTGAAGGATCTGCTGAAGAAGATCGGCTACGACGACGCGCAGGTGCAGCGCATCGCCGCGCTCGCGGCATCGGATGAAGTGGCGAAGAGCCTGCAGGACCAGAAGACGATCGTGGAGGAACGCATCCGCACCATCAAGATCCCCACGTTGCTCATCGACGGCCGCCGGTTCGACCGGGTGGTGAGCGTCGCTACATTGCGACGGTAGCGCCCCGTCGTCACGATCTTTCGCCTACGCCGGCTCCTGATCCTTCCGCAGCCACCGCACCCCCAAGTACACGAACGGCGTCTCCAGCACCGACATGGCGCACTTGAGGAGCCAGTACGGGACGAGGAGACCGGTGATGAAGGAGACGTTCTCGGCCACGCCCTTGTCCAGCGCGTAGAAGGCCAGGAACATGAAGAGGATCGTGTCGATGAACTGAGCCGCGAAGTTGCTCACGTTATTGCGGAACCACAGCGCCTTGTCGCCGAGCAGCTCGCGGATCTTGGCGAAGAGGTAGACGTCGGTGAACTCCGCGATGGCGAAGGCCGTGAGGCTCGCGAAGGAGAAGCGGACCGAGAGGCCGAAGATCGTATCGTAGGCCGCCTCGGTGGGCGCGAAGCGCGCGGAGGGCGGCAGGGTGGTGGCGAGGAGCGAGAAGAGGAGAATGAGCACCACCGTCACGAGTCCGGCCCGGATGATGCTGCGCGTGCGCTCCTTGCCGTACACCTCCGTGATCATGTCGTTGATGGTGAACACGAGGGGCACGGTGAAGATCGCCACGCTCGTGTTGAGCTGGAACGTGCCGATGGCGAAGAGCGGGAACGTCTTGGCGCCCATGAGCTCCGACACACAGATGCAGAAGATGTAGACGGCGGTGAGGAGGTCCAGCTTGCGGATGACGGACATGGAAAGGAAGAAGAGGCAGAGCGGCAGCATGGTACCAGAGAACCGGGCCGCAAAACCGATCTCTGCCGCGAGCCCTTCAATCTCGCGACCTGCGAGGCGAATGCCATGAAAGTAGAACACATGGCACACATCATCGCAGCCGCTTCACTATCACTTCTGTTTCCTGTCTCCCCAAAGAAAGACTGAACCAATAGCAACCCACATCAATACCATAAGCCAATTCTGCGTTTGGACGGCCTGAATGACTGCAACTCCAAAGAACAGTACGAAGATCGCAGAATTTGTTCCTAGTTTCATGTGTGCATTGTACTCCTCCTCAGGGGTTTGTTTTCTCAAAAATAGATCAAGATGGCAGCCCCACGGAGAATCGAACTCCGCTTTTCAGGATGAGAACCTGATGTCCTAACCGATAGACGATGGGGCCGCAAAGAGAGAATGAGCGTATCGCTGCTATTGTACCTCGGACTTGCCGTCGCTCTTTCGAGAGCTATGGCCCGCAAGCGATGGGGCCGGGGATGGGAAAATAGCAGAAGACTCGTGAATAATAGTACCTTGCATCATCGTCCTGAGCCTGCCGAAGGACGATGGGGCCGTAGATGAAAGAAACAGCGCATGCAACCGGGCTGCATGCTCCGGCAGTATACGAAATTCTACTGCTCAAACAACCGGCAATTCACCGTTTTTCCCCTAGTTTCTGCCATTTCGCTGAATTTGTATGATGTTTACAAAATTAAGATTATATGTTATTGTATAAATAATTTCACAACCTTCCATGACAACACTCACACTCCCCACCTCACCGGAAAATCGCCATCTGTTGCAAGCGCCTGCGGATCGCCCGACGATTATCAGATCGCTTATCGAACACATGCGCGCAGCCGTGCACTCCATTTCATCTGCGAAAGAGACGACGTTTTCGTGGCCGGCTGATGTCCCGAGCAAATATCCGCACGTACTTGCGAAGCTACTTATTCAAGACACCGTACTGCGAGCCACTGATCCTACCCATGTGATCGGCGCCATTCCTGCTGGCACAACGGTGACGGTGCGAACGAAAGAGGGGCTGATTCCCGTTTCGGGCGGTGAAGTACCAGTTGAAACCGAGATCGATGGCCGGATGGTACAGGGCTGGATGTCCACGGACGCTTTCAGGCCGCCTCTTTCGAAGCTGGAACCTCGCCGGATCGGAGGCGATGTGTGATCAATGGTGATACCCGCTCCCCTTCCGAATCTCGAGCGCGCGGTAGAGCTGTTCGAGGAAGATCGCCTGGCAGACATCGTGCGGGAAGGTCATGTCGCTGAGGCGGAGCTGATGCGATAGTGATTGCTTGAGTTCGTCCGTCGTGCCGTACGAACCGCCGAGGACGAACACGAGCGGCCGGCCGGCGTCGGCCGCCTTTTCGATCACCGAAGAGAACGCCGGCGATGTCATCGCCTTGCCCTTCTCGTCGAGCAGCCAGATGTCGGCGTCGGGGAACTTCTGGAGCTTCTCGAGGATCGTCGCCGATTCCTCGGCCGCGTACTTCTTGGGATCCACATTCCTGCTGGCCGTGAGCTCGATGCGCTGCAGATCGATCGTCGGCGCCAGGCGCCGCAAAAATTCCGTGCACGCCTCGGCGATCCACGGCGTCTTCACGCGGCCGACGGTGAGGAAGGTGATCTTCTGCATAGGTGGCACCGATCTTTCGCCTTGTCTGTCTCATTCTATGCTCTTGCGCATCGGAAGGTCATTGACGATAAAAACTGTATGGCGTATTGCATCATCTATGGAGCACACATCCTCTTCTTACCCCCTGGGACCGTCTCTGAGAAAATATGGAGAAAATAGGCGACCCACTCACGCCGAAGCGCAAAGAGCAATGGCGCACGCACGCGCCGTTCTTATCGCCGCCGTAACCGGCAATCCGCCGGAGGAACCAGTGGAAACGAGGATACGCGATCATCTGTACGCCGTGGATGTTGAATCAGCGCGAGCCGTTCAGACGTCCTCGCAGATGCCCGACGAAGAATTTTTGCGGATCGCAAAGGACGCTGTCCTCGCACTCATGGAGAGTGGAACACGCTTCGAAGAAGCAGTGCGTCTCAAGCATGCATGCAAACTTGATGCCGATGCTTTCATCGATGACCGGAGCCGGGGCATCCTGAGGAAGCACCTCGATACCGCGGCCAACCGACCGTTTCCCTTCAAAGAATTCCCCATAACGCGTCCACGCGATCAACAAGAATACACGGTAAGGGAACCACCGGCCTTCGACGCATTGACGATGCTTCAGCCGGATCGTATTGATCAGCTCCGCGACGTGTACGCGCGCATCCATGCATGCGCGGAGTCCGGCCAATCAGTGAGATCACTAGACGCTCTTCGGTGGCGACGCGCCTTGAGCGAGTGGCTTGTGAAAGCCTTGGCAGCAAGAGACGACCAAGGCGGCGTGGATGCCGACGACGCTGCTCGTCTCATCGGGAGCATCGTTGAACGCATCGATGCAGAACTCGTAGACATCGGCCCACCCGAAACGATCTATTACGCTTTTCCGGTGGGAGCGCATCTGTCGGCGGGGTTGCAGGCGGTACCGGGCGAACTGCAGATGGACATTTGTACAGAGAGAGAGGAAGGGGGAAGTCTGAGCGAACGCATCGACGAATGGCGCCGCGATTGTCTTTCCTACTTCGCGACGGTTCTGCCATCGGCGGAGCCGTGCCACGCGCTGGAACGGAACGTGCGCCTACTCTGCGAAACGGCGGGAGTACCATCGTTCTACGATCGGCTTCGCGAGCAACGGCCTGCGCACGCGACTCAAGGCAGCACAATCAACGCACACGACGCGGCTGTTGCGGCATTGCACGAAACGGAAGATCTCCGGCAGTATGCGGAAACCGGCGACGAGACACTCTTCCGCGAAGCAGTCGCACGATTGGAAGATGAGTATCGGACACAACTGCGCTGCGCTGAAGAGCAAGAAGACAGGGGAAAACCTGCGTACATACTGAGGAATTCCGCCGAAGAGCAGTACTTCAACGGCCTTCGCAGGTGGCATCTGATCAAGCAGCAGATGGATGCACCTGTGCACTGGCAGGAGGAATGAGCGAGCCTACTGAGGCACCGCGCCTGCAGAGGGATCCCACACGGCGAACGCGCTGCCGGCATCGTCCGCGCGCTGGATCGTCGCGCCCATGAGTTCGAATAATTGATGGACGCCCTGCTCATGCGGTTCGATCTCCGCGATGACACGCTCCCATCGTTCGATGCCTTGCAGTCGCCTCAGCTCGAGCGAGAACTCACTCGCGATGAGCCGCAGCTGCCGCATTCGCTCCAGGCATTGTTCGTCGCCTTCCTCTTCAAATCCGCTGGCAATACGCTCATCGACCGCCGCAATCAGGACATGGAACAGCCCGTGGCGAACATGCCCGACGAATGCCGCAATCACCGATCGAGGCGGGAACAGCAATCGATCGCGACGATGCGTGATGAGGACCGTGTCGTTCGACGGCTCCTGCAGAATACTGCGCAGTACATCCGGCTCTTGGCGAAAAGGCATTCCCTCCAGAAGAAGCAGATCGCGCACGTGCCGCTCCGGCTTTCGCCGCACGATGTCGAGAGTCAGAGGATGCATCGATGTCAGAGTATCAATCGCCATGGAGCAAAAGTGAGCGATTACTCCTTGCGCTGCAGTAACGCCACCGTCTCGATATGCGCGGTGTGCGGGAAGAGATCGACCGGTTGCACGGTGCGCAGCTCGTAGCCGCTCTTGAGCATCTCGCCCAGGTCGCGGGCGAAGGTCGACGTGTTGCACGAGACGTAGACGATCCTCTTCGGCTTGTGCTCGATGATGGCCTCGCGCGCCTTCGGGTGCAGGCCCGCGCGCGGCGGATCGACCACGATGACGTCAAACGCGTACTTGCCGCCGGGCTTGAGCTGTTGCAACAGCACTTGCTCCGCCCGGCCTTTGTAGAAACTGATGTTGCCCACCTTGTTGCGGCCGGCGCTCTTGAGCGCGTCGTCGATGGCGGAAGGGTGGCTCTCGACGCCCACCACCTTCTGACAGAACCGCGCGAGGTACTGGCCGATGGTGCCCATGCCGCAGTAGAGATCCAGCAGCGTGTCGCGCATGGAGAGGTCGGCCGCGTCGGCGATGGCGCGGTAGAGCTTCTCGGCGCCGAGCGTGTTTGTCTGGAAGAACGAGAACGGCGAGACTTCGAAACTGAGGTCGAAGAGTCGCTCCGTGATGGTCTGCTTGCCGATGAGCGTGTGGATCTTCGGGAACTCCGGCTTATCGTTTTGGCCCATGTGCTCGACGATGAGCAGCGACGCCACGTGCGGACGACCGCCGAATGCGCGCAGGAAGTGCTGGAACAACGGCTCGAGTTCCTTCTTCCGCGCCTGCACCAAAAAGCAGATCATCTGCTCGCCGGTGTGGATGCCGCGGCGCAGCAGTAGCGTGCGCAGCATGCCTTTCTGCGTCTTGGGATTATAGACCGGCAGCCGCGTCTGCTCCATGAACCGCCGCACGTCGGCCAGCAGCGTTGTCGCCTGCTCATCGTACAAATGGCACTCGCCGATGGGCTGCACCGTCGACCACTGGCCGGGCTGGTGCAGGCCGATGGTGGGGTTTTCGTCCATGTAGATGCGCCGCCCGTTACGCTCCTCGCTCCGCATGATCTGGTAGCCGAAGCTGAACTCCATCTTGTTGCGGTAGTAGTACACCTGCGGGCTCGGGATGATCTTGAGCACGCGGCCGGGGAGCGACTTGCGCACATCGTCGTCCACCGGCGTGAGGTGCTCGAGCGTCTCGCGCACGATCACCTCCTTGTACTCGATCTGTTTGTTGTACGGCAGATTCTGCCACACGCAGCCGCCGCAGTCGTGGAAGTGCGGGCAGCGCGGGAGCACCTCGTCTTTCGCTTTGCGCACCACCTTCCGCACCTTCCCTTCGGCGTAGGTATCCTTCAGCTTCGTTAACACGATCTGGACCTGTTGGCCCGGGATGCTGTCGGGAACGAAAATAGGCAAACCGCCCACGTGGGCCAATCCAGACCCGCCGAAGGTCAGTTTCTCGATGGTCACCGTGTGCTCCTGGCCCGGGGCGAGGGTCACCGGTTCGACTGTTGACATATAAAGGTAATTATAGTATAAATATCCACTTTCTGGACGGCAAAATCGTGAAACGCCCCCTCCTCGTCATTGCCGGCCTCCTCCTGAGTGTCTCCACACTCGCGCTGCAAGTTATCGGCATCGTAGCACATGTCGAAGGTACGGCAAGCAGTCTCTCCGCTTCTCCGCTGCTCCAGGCGGCGAGCAATGGTAACAAGAAATTTGTGGTGGCGTTGGTGAAGAAGGCGGATCCCGTGGCGCGGAGGAAAGAAAACGGAAGTCAGAAGACACAAGTCAGGAATCAGAAATCAGGGGTGATGAAAGCGAGCATCGCGAACGCTCAACCTCCTCTTCTGCCTTCTGAGTTCCGACCCCTGCCTTCCCCCTCCCCGCTCACTGCCGCACTGTTGCCGATCGCGACATTCCCGGCGGTGCTGGATCAAGCGGATATCCATGAGGACGACAAAGAGACGCTCAGCCCCATCCTGCGCGCGCTGCAGCCGGAGTGCCTCGCGAAGCTGAAGGACTTGTACGTCGTGTACAACGGATCGCTCACGAGCCGCGGCTTCGCCGGCAAGGGTACCGTGATGCTCGACGGCACGGCACCGGAGATGAAGCAGGTGGCGCTGCACGAAGTACTCGGCCACTTCCAAGGCCTCACGTGCCTCGGCGGTACGCGCGGCTCCGCGCCGAGCGAGTTCAAAGACGGCAACGAACCCATCCCGCTCGATTCCCCGCTCGTCGTATTTTTTCGTCTCTCGTGGACGAACGAGAATACGCCGCACGACGATGCCGCACCCGGCAACTTCGTGAGCGGGTACGCCCTGAAAGGCGGCGCGCACGAGGACTTCGCCGAAACGGTCGCCCTCTACACCTCGCAGCGCAGCGCATTCGAAGAGATGGCGAAGCAGGATCCCGTGATCGCCCAGAAGCTCGCCTGGATGCGCACGTACCTGCCGCAGCAGACGCCGATCCTCAACGGAAGCTATGGAGTGGAAGGAATGAAGAGGCCGTGGGATGTGACGAGACTAACGCTCTGAGGGGCGAATGTTTCAAGATTTCAAGATTGCAAGAATGCAAGATTGCAATTTACAACCCAAAAGAAGATGTCCTTGGGTTTTCTTTGCAATCTTGCATTCTTGCAATCTTGCAGTCTTTCCCCTGTAGCATCTTCCCTCCACTGAGCTATTCTTCCTCCATCATGCGTTATCGCATTATGCTCTTCCTCTGGCTGCTCAGCGACATTGCTCTCTTCCTCATGGCGTACGCACTGGCGTACTGGCTACGCATCGGGTCGTTCGTGTCGACGGATTTTCCGTTCGGCCAGTACATCGGCATCGCCGCGACCATCGCGCCGGTGTGGCTGCTGGCGCTCGTCACCACGCGCGCCTTCGCGCTCACCCGCAGGCAGGCGACGCCGCGCAACGCCGCGTACATCGCGTATGCCGCGGTGATGGGCACGGCGCTCTTCGCGCTCGCGTACTACTTCGTCTTCCGCGCCACTTTCAGCCGCTTGCTGCTGCTCGAAACGCTGTTCTTCACCTTCCTCCTCACGATGCTCTGGCACATCGTGTTCGAGTACCTGTTGCGGCGCACGCTCTGGAACGACCCGCCCGCCTTCCCCACGCTCATCGTCGGCGTCACGCGCGAATCGCGCGAGCTCATCCGCCTGATGAACGCGCATAAAAATCCTCTCAAGCCCGTCGCCGTGCTCGACGGCACCGGCGCAAAGGACACCGCGATCGACGGCGTGCCCGTGTTGGGGAAGCTCAACAAATTGGAAGAGACGCTCGACGCGAAGAGGATCACGCACCTGATCCAGTGCAGCGATCTGGAGCAGTCCCTGAATCTCCTCTCCGCCTGCCGCAACAAAGGAATCACGTACGGCATTCTGCCATCGGTCCTCGGCATCGTGGAGCGCGACGAGCGGATCGAATCCATCGAAGGCAAAGGGCTGACGATGGTGAGCGCGAGACAGAGCGGGTGGAGATGGTTCTTTCGATAAATCATGCATTCCCTCATCCTCGCCGGCGGCTTCGCCACTCGACTCTGGCCGCTCACCGAGAAGCGCGCGAAGCCGCTGCTGCCGGTGGCGGGCAAGCCGATCATCGAATACCTGGTGGAGAAGATTCCTGC
>CAZWBO010000014.1:14074-26393 GCA_964632375.1 uncultured Candidatus Peribacteria bacterium
TATGTCGCCGCCGGTCCCGTGCGGGTGGCGGCGGGGCCCACGGCCCTGAACCTGACCTGGAAGGGCGAAGCCAACCAGGACCTGGCGATGCGGCTTGGGGTGACGGCAGGCAAGCCGATCATCGAATACCTGGCGGAGAAGATTCCTGCGCGCATTCCCGTTTCCATCAGCACCAACGCGGCATTCAAGAACGATTTTTACGCGTGGATCGACACGTTGAAACGACGCGACATCCGGCTGATCGTCGAAGACGCGCAAAAAGATGATCATAAGCTCGGCGCGCTGGGCGCCACGCGCGAGTGGATCGAGAACGAACGCATCGACGACGACGTGCTCCTGCTGACGGGCGACAACTACTTGGGTTTCTCGATGGAGGATTTCATCGGAGCCTACCGCGACGGCACGCCGCTCCTCGCCGCGTTCGACATCGGCAGCCGCGAGAAAGCCGCCGCGTTCGGTACGGTGCTGACGGATCCGGAAGATCAGCGGAACATTATCGGCTTCGAAGAGAAGCCGCGCGAACCGAAGACCACACTCGTCTCGAGCGGGTGCTGCATCATCCCGCGCGGGCACCTGCCCGTGCTCATCGAGTTCTCGCGCGCGCACCCCGACAACGTCGGTGGCATCTTCGAAGAGTTTCTCCGTCGGAATATCGGCATCGATTGCTTCACGTTCACCGAGCCCTGGCTCGATATCGGCTCGTTCGCCGCGTACCTCGACGCGCACCGGCTCCTCATCGGCAACGAGGCCGTCGTGCACCCGCAAGCAACACTGGATCTGACCGCAACCGATGGCTGCGTATACGTCGACCACGGCAGCAAAGTGGCCTGGAGCGAACTGGTCGACTGCGTGGTATTCCCGGATTGCGTCATCGAGAACTGCGTGCTGCGCAACTGCGTGATCGATACCGGCTGCCGGCTGCGGGGCGTGGAACTGACAGGGAAGATGATTCGCGCGGGAACGGTGTTGGATGTTGCGAATTGAAGAGGCAAAATTGGACGAGACGATAATCGTTCGACCATCGATCATTCTCAATTTTCAATTCTCAATTTCTCCCTCCATCCCTACACTTCCTCGCATGAAGCGTCTCTCCCTCCTCCTCGCCTCCGTCGTTTTCGTCACCGCCTGCTCGCAGTCTACCGTGAGCACCGGTACGAATAGCGACACCGCTCGCTACACTCTGAAGATCGATGCGACGGATCCCGCGAAGCGCACGGAACTCGCGCAGGCCGCCGAGCGTGTGGCGAAGGGAGTGGTAGGCAGTATGAAGGAAGGCGAGAAACAGATCGCCGTCACGTCCACGTCGCTCGATACCAAACAGGAAGATCCTGTCCTGACCGTCAGGCTGAACGACGCGCAGGCCGTGCCCACCCTCACCGATGTTCTCACGTCGGGCTTCTCGTTCCATATTTTGGCCGAGCACCCGGACATCGCCACCGCCGACCAGGTCGTGGCCACGCCCGACGGCACCAAAAAGCAGGGCTTCAAGGAGACGGGCATCACCGAAAAAATGCTCGATGGCGTGGTGGCCGGCGCCATGCCCGGCACGCAGTACGGCGAGGTGCAGCTGAACTTCACTCCCGCCGGACGCGATCTGCTCAAGCAGGTGTACCAGCAGAACCAAGGCAAGGTGATCGGCATCTTCGTGCGCAACCGCCTCATCTCGACCATGAAGATCGAGACGCCCGAGCCGAAAGACGACATTCGCATCCTCAACGTCCCCTCGCAAGCCCTGGCGAAGACCTTCGCGGACGACGTGAACGTCGGGCTGCATGTGAAGTTTGTTCCGGAGACGAAGTAGGAACCCCCTGAGGTAAGATTGCAAGATTCCAAGACTGCAAGATTGCAAACGAAAACCCAAGACGCCAAGACTCGAATTCCCACGGTGTCATCCTGAGGAGCCCTGTACCGGAGCGGAACGACTGGTATAGGGCGTTTCTAAGAGTGTCATCCTGAGGTGCGAGCCGCAGCGAGCCTCGAAGGATTGCACTCTTGGGATTTTCCTCCCAAACTGCTAGTCTCCACTCCCGCCTCATCCCGAGGCGCTCATTTCCCTCGCAACTATGGCTGCGCGTCGCTCGTACCTCTGGCCCGTTCTCACGATGATCATCGCGGTCGCGGTTGTCCTGGTCGCGGCGCCGCAGGATTGGAAAAAGTGGGCGCCCTCGTTCGTGCGCGCGCCGAGCCTCCACTTGGGCCTGGATCTGGCCGGCGGCACGGAGCTCGATTTCCGCATTTCCGAGGAGGAAATCAACAGCCAACTCGCGAGCCTCGACGAGCAGATTGCCAAGCAGCAAGCTGCCGGCGGCGGCGATGAGCTCTCGAAACTTGAAGCCCAGCGCCAGAGCATCAAAGATCAGCAAGCGAACTTGATGGAGGCGATCCGCGCCGTGCTGGAGCGCCGCGTGAACAGCCTGGGCGTGAGCGAAGCGACCATCACGCCGTCGTACTTCGGCAACGAGAAGCACTTGCTGGTGGAGTTCCCCGGTATCACCGATATCCAGCAGGCCATCAAGGTAGTAGGCAAGACCATCCAGCTGGAGTTCAAAGAAGAATTCACGGAAGCCACGGACGAGTACATGAAGGGCGTGCACGCCAAGGCCGACGTGGCGTACAAGCGCATCACGCAGAGCGGATCGAGCCTGGCCAAGGAAGGGCAGGATCTGAGCTCGCAGCTGGGCGTGGCCTACAACGAACACGGTCTCTTCTACAAAGACACGCTGCCGAAAGGCCTGGAGGAACTCTGGACTCTGCAACCGGGCAAGGTGGTGACAAAGGAAGCAAGCGTGCAGGTGCCCTCGCAGGACGCCAATGGCCAACAGACGGAAGAGACGGTGAACGGCATTTTCATCGCAGAAGTGCTGAAGCCCAAGACGATGACCGGTCGGTTGATCACGGAAGCTCCCAAGGCGTTCACCTATCTGGCGAAGACGAATTCAGGGGCTGCATACGCCGCGCACGCGGACGTGAAGCTCGATGACAAAGTGCCCACACGCATCGTGGCCACCGTCCGCAGCATGAAACCCGGCGACCTCAAATCCGTCGCCACCGACGACAAGAAGGCACATCTCCTGTTCCTGCGCACATTCACGAAAGGCCGCGAGCAGATCGCGTCGAGCCACATCCTCATTCAGTACAAAGGCGCGCAGAACGCCGACACCTCGGTGACGCGCACCAAGGAACAGGCGAAGACGAAGATCGCGGAGATCAAAGCCCGCCTGGCCAAGGGCGAGAAGTTTGAGGACATCGCGCGCAAGGAATCCGACGGACCGTCGAAGGCATCCGGCGGCAGCCTCGGCACGTTCGGCCGCGGCGAGATGGTTCCCGCGTTCGAACAAGCTGCCTTCAAGCTCCAGAAAGAAGGCGATGTCTCGGACATCGTCGAAACGCAGTTCGGGTTTCACATCATCCGGCTCGACAAAGCCCTCACGCAGGCGCCCGACGTAGCCAGCTACGACGACCTCACGCTCGCAGGCGCCGAAGCGATCAAGACGGCGGACGGCCTCATCGCCAAACTGAAGGCCGGCGACGTGCGGGATCAAGAGGAAGCAGTGACGCTCCGCACGCTCTTCTTTTCGCTCAAGCCCACCGGCTGGAAAGACACCGAGCTCGACGGCAAGCACTTCCGTTCCGCCAACGTGACGATGGATGACATCACCGGCATCCCCGTGGTGCAGATCATCTTCGACACCGAGGGCGGCCGCCTCTTCCAGGAACTCACGAAGCGCAACATCGGCAAGCGCATCGCCATCTTCGTCGGCGGCGAGCTCGTGTCGGCCCCCACCGTGAACCAGGAGATCTCCGGCGGCAACGCCATCATCACCGGATCCGGCAACTTCGACGAGGCCAAGCAACTGGCGACCGACCTTAATACCGGCGCCATCCCCGCTCCCATCCACCTCGTGGGCCAACACACCGTGGAAGCGACGCTCGGCTCGGCCGCGCTCCTCACGTCGCTCCGCGCCGCACTCATCGGGCTCCTCATTCTGGCGCTGTACCTCGTCTTGCGTTACCGCATCCTCGGCCTCGTCGCCGACATGGCGCTCATCATGTACGCCATCATCTTCTTCGCACTACTCAAGCTCCCGCTGTTCCTCGTCACCGACGCGTACGTGGTGCTCACCGTGGCCGGCATGGCCGGCATCATCCTCAGCATCGGCATGGCGGTGGATGCCAACGTGCTCGTGTTCGAGCGCATGCGCGAGGAATTGCGCAAAGGCAAGTCCGTCCGCACGTCGGTCGAAACGAGCTTCCAGTACGCCTGGCCCGCCATCCGCGACGGTAACGTGTCGACGCTCATCACCTGCTTCATCCTCTTCACCATCGGCACCTCCATCGTCCGCGGCTTCGCCATCACGCTCGCGATGGGCGTGCTGCTGTCGCTCTTCACGGCCGTGGTGCTCTCGCGCTGGATGCTACGGCACCTGGCGCAGACGAAGCTGGCGGAGAATCCGAAATTGTTCGGTGTGAAAGCCATGAATGAACATTCGCAATCCGATAGCCAAAGCACGAAGTAGCGAGAGGATTCGCATTGCGGATTTCGTCCTTCGCATGCTCCATGGATTCCCTCTCCATCGACGGCATCGAACTCTCGACGCACATCGGCGTACCCGAAGAGGAGCGCAAAAAAGAGCAGCGTCTCCTGGTGAGTATTGAGCTTTTTCTTGATCTCTCTGCTGCCGGCAGAACTGATGATGTCACACAGAGTGTCGATTACTATCAGGTGACGCTCCGCATCCGCACACTCGCCCAACAGGAACGCAAGACGATCGAATCATTCGCCGAGGACATCGCGCAGATGATCCTGAAAGAATTCCAGCCGGCGGGCGGTGTGAAGGTGTCCGTGTGGAAGTTCCCGATGCCTGGAGTGAGGGCGGTGTGTGCGACGATCGAGAGAAAATACGATGCATCTACAGTGAATAACCCTGCGTCTCGCCCTTCGCTGCGGCTCCGGGCTTGAACGCAGGGCATGCCTCGTTATTCAAGATCGAACATCTTCAGTTGGATGTCCTGTGGTTTCTTGCCCTGTTTCTCGATATACCTTTCGATGGTTTCTTTGCTTCCCCGGCTGCTGACGGTGGCAATGTAGTAGCCGTCCGTCCAGAACTCCCCGCCCCAGAGTTCCAATCTGACTGAAGGAATTTTGAGGCACGGTCTAGCGGTGAGCCTCTTGATCAGACCGACTACTTGGCCACCGGAGTACTTGGGGAGGAATTGGCAGAGAATATGGAGATGGTTCTGATCGAAGCCAATCTTATGGATATCAATGGCGAATCGTTCCTTGAACCCTTTGAGCGTTTCCAGAATTGTGTCGATCACCGGTTGTTCCAACACCGCTTTTCTATACTTGATGGTGATCTGGATATGGTAGTGGCACTCCGAGACGTTGTGGTACCAGCGCCAGAGATCCGTATCGATCTTCGTCATTGATCGATCATAGCAGGAGGCTGCTTAAGATCGTGAAGCCGAAAGGAACTGCGTCTCGCGCTGCGGCGCTTGAACGCAGGGCATGGGTAGTGAAGAGTACTTAGGGGAGTTCCACCCGCGATTGGAACGTCTTTTGCCGCAAGCTGATGCTCATCAATGCATACTCGCTAGAGTTTCTGTTGGAAACGACCTCTGTATGACAGTTGCCTTGTCCTAGCCTTCGATTATGCCAAAAGTTCATGAGTATGCCGTCTATATTCTGGAGTGCTCGGATGGAAGTTACTACACGGGCATCACCAACAACGTCGCTCGTCGCTTCCGCGAGCATCAAACGGGAAGAAATCCAGGATCCTATACATCCAAGAGACGGCCGGTGCGTCTCGTCTACACCGCGCACTTCCAGTACGTTCTCGATGCGATTGCTTGGGAGAAACAAGTGCAGCGTTGGAGCCGGAAGAAGAAAGAAGCATTGATCCGCGGCGATTTCGATGCGTTGCCGGAATTGGCGAAGAAGGATTTTTCGAGGGAGAGAATCAAGCGAGGAATGAGCTAGGAGGGAGCGACCGGGGCTTCGATACGGCCGCGCTGCGGCTGCGGCCTACTCAGCCTGACACGGTCAGCAACGAGCGTTGGGGTCTACTCAGCCTGACACGGTCAGCAACGAGCGTTGCGATCTACTCAGCCTGACACGTCAGTAGCGTGCATTGCGGCTTGTGCAGCCTGACACGCAGAGCGGCAAGGGCATTGCTTGCTCTTTGTGTGAACAGGCAACAACTACGAGCATCTCGCACTCACCACCTGACTTGTCAGGCCGAGTAGCCCCGCTGGTCGATCACGGGAAAACAAGCAGCAGACGAGATCACTGTGAGATTGCACCGCGGGGCGTATCGAGGCCCCTACTCCACGAACATACTCTGCTGCAAATTCTCGGGCAGCTTGCGTCCCAATTTCTCGAACGTCTTCCGCGTGGCCATGCGTCCCTTCGGCGTCCGCTGCAGGTAGCCTTGCTGCAGCAGGTACGGCTCGTACACGTCTTCGATGGTCTGCTCCTCCTCGGCCAGCACCGCCGCGAGCGTGGAGAGACCCACGGGCCCGCCGCCGAATTTCTCGACGATGGCCGCGATGAGCGCGCGATCGGTCGCATCCAGCCCTTCATCATCGATATCCAGCGCCGTGAGCGTCTCCTCGACCGATGCCAGATCGACGCGTGTCTTGCCCGCGACTTGCGCGTAGTCGCGTACGGATCGGATGAGGCGGTTGGCGATGCGCGGCGTGCTGCGGCTGCTCTGCGCGATGCGCCGCGCCGCTTTCGGCTCGAACGCCATGGCGAGGATCTGTGCGCTGCGCTCGACGATCAGTTCCATTTCGTTGAGATCGTAGAACGAGAGCTTGTACTGGTGCAGGAAACGATCGCGCAGCGGCGCGCTGATGGCGCCAGCTTTCGTCGTGGCGCCAATGAGCGTGAACGGCTGCAGCGTGAGCCGCATCGACCGCGCCGTAGGGCCTTTGCCGATGACCAGATCGAGCGCGCAGTCTTCCATGGCGGAGTAGAGCATTTCCTCCACCACCGGGCGCAGGCGGTGGATCTCGTCGATGAAGAACACGTCGCCCTTCTGCAGATTCGTGAGGATCGAGGCCACGTCGCCGGGCTTCTCGAGCGCCGGCCCGCTCGTCAGGCGAATCTGCGACTCCATCTCGCGCGCCATGATGTGCGCGAGCGTCGTCTTGCCCAACCCCGGCGGCCCATGCAAAAGAATGTGCCCCAGCGGCTCCTCGCGTCCCTTGGCCGCCTGAATGTGCATCAGCAGATGGCCTTTGATCTTCCCCTGCCCCACGTACTCGCTCAGCATCCGCGGCCGCAGCGACTGCTCGAACACGTTCGTGTCGGCAATCGTCTTCTCGGGCTGCGTGAGGGGAACGTTCTGCGTGCGCTGAATGGCCATAGGTGAATGGTAACAGACCGGGGAATGAATTGTTACATTGTTACATTGTTCGCCCGTCCGAACGACCGGGCGGGCAGCGATCAACTGAGCATAGATAGGGAAGGAGAGCAATGTAGCAATTGAGCAATTGAACAATTTACCAATCAGACAACGAAAGAACTGCTCATTATTCGCTGATATACGATACACTTCACAAGATGCCAATCCGGTGGAAAATCTTCGTCACTCTCGTGTTCATCGGCGCACTCGGTACGCTGAGCTTCCTGGATGTGATACTACTGCCACAGGAGAACGCACTGCCCATCGGCGCGGCCGCGCGGACGGACCTCGCCGGAAGCACCCCGCCCGGCGTGGCAGTCGCCTCCGGCCCCGATATGGCGGACGTGCTCAAGAAGCTCCAGCTGAACGCCGCCACGGCTGGCCTGGGTGATGGCAGCCTGCTCTCGCGCATCGTATCGCAACCGCAAGCGGTGCAAACGTACGTGCTCGTGAAGAGCGACGACCGCGTGGGGCTCCTCTCGTGGACGGAATCGCCCAACGTGAAGGAGTACTTCGCCGCCATGCGCCAGGCGCTCATCAAATCGTTCTCGTCCGGCGTCCGCAATCTGCGCGACGAGCAACTGGCCGATCCGGGCAAGCCCATCCGCGACATGCTCAGCTTCCAAGATCCCGCCATCAGCGACGAGCAGATCGTGCTGCTGAGAGTGCGCGACCGACTCTACGAAGTGCATATTGCACCGGGGAAGGACGCGGAGGTGCAGGCGATGCTGGAAGCAGTAAGTGAATAGAAGGATCCAAGATTGCAAGACTGCAAGATTGCAAATCCTCCGAGGCTCACTGCACTCGCGCCTCGTGCTGGCCAGATTGGAAATGAGGCCTTAGAGTCTTGGCTTGTGGTTGCAATCTTGCAATCTTGAGATCTTCCTCAAAATCACCCTAAATTCCCTTGTCAGCGCACTACATCTTCCAGTAGCCTCCCCCCGCTATGGCAAAAGTGATCAAGAAAGTCATCAAAGTAATGGCCCGTGGCGGCCAGGCGAACCCGGCTCCCCCGCTGGGGCCTGCGCTCGGCCAGGCCGGCGTGGATATCAACGGCTTCTGCACGCAGTTCAACGAGAAGACGAAGGGCGACAAGATGGGCAAGATGCTGCCCGTCGTCATCACCGTCTACGACGACCGCAGCTTCAGCTTCAAGGTGAAGCAGCCGGCGGTATCGGCCATGATCAAAGAAGCCGCGAAAGTCGAGAGTGGCAGCGGCGAACCGAACAAGAAAAAAGTGGGGAAGATCACGAAGAAGCAGGCCGAAGAGATCGCGCAGATGAAGATGCCGGATCTCAACGCCGGCAGCCTGGAAGCAGCCGTCTTAACGGTCATGGGCACTGCAAGAAGTATGGGAATAACGGTAGAGTAAGAAATGAACAATCTCTGCGCTTTTTCCTGGTGCCTTGAATAGAATCAGGAGCGAGCACTCTTAATTCTTAATTCTTAATTCTTAATTCCTGATTCTTACTTCTCACCCGTCACCGTAACCCCAATCTCTCTTCCTCACTCCGAAACACCTCGCCTTCCCTCAACACATTCACCACGGTTTCGATGCACTTCTCGCTCACCTTCTCGCCGTAGATCTTGGGCCGGCGCTTCATGTACTCGTTGCCCCAGGCGAAGTCGATGACGGAACG
Source organism: uncultured Candidatus Peribacteria bacterium (assembly GCA_964632375.1). Taxonomy (GTDB): domain Bacteria; phylum Patescibacteriota; class Gracilibacteria; order Peribacterales; family Peribacteraceae; genus JAQBQQ01. The sequence goes on from CAZWBO010000014.1 coordinate 23,124, forward strand.
GATGAGCGTGCTGCTGACCGGCGGCGCGATGACATTGCCGCCGTTCATCACCGATTCGCTGCGGTCCGAACCGAAGCGCAGCGTGACGCACGGCACGCCGAGGATGTTCATTTCCTCCTGCATGGAGCCGCTGTCGGTGGCGCACACGGCCGCCTTGCGCATGGCGGCGATCACGTCGGTGTACTGCGGCCACACGGGCGAGTAGAGGAAGTTGGGAAATTCCTTGGTGAGCCGCTGCACTTCCTCCTTCAAGCCAAACCGCTCGAAAGCCTGCTCCGTCTGGAACATCGAGATGAGCAGCACGTTCTTGCCGTCGCGGACGAGGCCCGTCATGGCATCGTAGATGGCGCGGAAACGAAGTTCGGAGAGGCAGTTCTCGCGCCGGTGAATGCAGAAGCGGACGAACTCGCCGTCTTTGAGCGCCGGGAACTCCTGGAATATTGTTGAATCGTCGGCCTTCTCCACCGCCTCCATCGTCGCATCGGCGACGGAGTTGCCCACCACGAAGATGCGGTCGGTCGGGTAGCCCTCGCCCAGCAGGAAATCGCGGTCGAGCTCGTGCGGCGCAAGGTGAATGCCTGTAGCCGCCTCGCTGGCGCGCGTGTTGAACTGCTCCGGGTACGGCTCCAGGCTGCCGCGCTCCCAATTCTCGGGGCGCTGCAGGAAGTTGTACCAGTGCACGATGTCGAACGTCTCTTCGGTCTGCCACCCGTGGTGCGATTCGTCGCTGTACTTCGGTGTGAGGGTGCGGATACCCGCCTCCACGTGAACGGAGGAGAACATGTGGCAGTAGCCCGCGTTGCTGGCCGCCATCGCGGTGGTCGTGTCGCCGTGCACGTACGGGATGACGACTTTGTCGCGCTTCTTCAGCTCGCCGATCACCTGTCCCAACCGCCCGATGATCTGGCTCACCACCTCGTGCATTGCGCCGCGCACGTTCAGGTTGAAATCCGGCTCCACGCCGAACTCCTTCAGCATGCCGCCGCTCAGGTTCTCGTCGTAGTGCTGGCCCGTGTGCCCCAGCAGCGCCAAGTGCCCGCGCTTCTTCAGCTCTTTGTACAGCGGCACCTGCTTGATGATGTCGGGCTTGGTGGCGATGAGGATGAGATGCACATGCCGGTGCGGCGAGTCGCCGATCTCCTCGTACAATTGGTCGGAACGATAGGTAATGTTCTGCATCGGCAACAGGATACAGATGGAGTTACGGATGTGCATGCTGATTTGAGCGATGAGTCTTGAGTTTTGAGTGCTGAATCTTGCAGAACGAACATTCGTTGGATGAAACCGCGCCGAGAAACGGCGCTCTCCTTGATGAAGATATTCAAGACTCACCATCCCCCCTCACACCCGCCCTCCTTCCACCACTTTCTCCGTCGTACTCGATCCTTTCGTCACGATCCCCGGCACCTCGCGCACCTCGCGGTGCACGATGCTCTTGCCCTCGAAGGTGTAGATGTACGGCGTGCACAAGCCGATCTCGAGCGTGGCAGCCGCCTCGGGCTCCAGGTGATCCAGGTACTTGATGATGGGACGCAGCGAATTCCCGTGTGCGACGACGATCACGTTCTCACCCGCCTCCACATGCGGCAGCACGTACTGCAGGAAAAACGGCTGCGTGCGTTTTTCGCAATCGGCCATGCTCTCGCCGCCGGGCGGCGGCGTATCGTAGCTGCGGCGCCAGAGCTTCACTTGGTCCTGCCCGTACTTCTCGGCCGTCTCGGCTTTGTTGAGGCCTTGCAACTCTCCGTAATGACGTTCGTTCAGCGCGCTGTCGTGCATGATTGGCATTTGCGACTGATCGATCTCTTTCACTATCACCTCGAGCGTCTTCGCCGCACGCTGCAAGCGCGACGTGAACGCGCGGTCGAAGTGAAATTCTTTGAGCATTCGACCGGAAGTAGCGGCATCGGCCTCGCCCTGCGGCGTGAGCGGGACATCGGTCCAGCCGGTGAACCGGTTTTCCAGATTCCACTGCGACTGACCGTGGCGGAGGAGGATGAGTGTGGACATGAGGGAAATGTAGCATGGATTTTGCGAGGGCAGCAGGCGAGAAGGAATAAACGTCCTGCCCCCCTGCCTTTCTGCCCTTCTGCCTTCATACACAGAGCTTTTCCTGGTATACTACTACGATACCTCCTCGACATGGACTTTCCCTCCCTCCCCCGGCTGCACTTCGCGAAACAGCTCGGATGGACGCTGCTCGTGTGCGTGATCATCGTCATCGTCACGGCCGGCATCGCCCGGGCGACGCTGAACCTGAGCGCCGCACTCGTCGAGAAGCCCGATCTCGCGGTGTATGTGCTCGATCCGACGATCACCGACGCCCAACTCCTCCGCGAACGCACCGACCGACGCGACTACTTTGTCACATCGCCCAAAGGCCACGAGCTGCTCAAGCTGCGGAAGCATGAGGGGAAGTGGGAGATTGATGAGCGGGAAGCGCTGCGGGAATGAAATCAGAAGACAGAAAACAGTTGGGGAGAGAAAACTGATCACCATCGTGCATATTCTTTCATACTGACTTCTCACTTCTGATCCCTGACTTCTCTTCCCCGAACCGTGCTACCAACCACGGAAACACCGCCACCGCATTCCACATGCGCTTCCAGCGCGATGGCTCTTGGGCAAACCGCCACGCCCACTCGAGGTGCAGCCCGCGCATCCACGACGGCGCGCGACGAATGCGGCCGGCGAGGAAATCCAGCGTGCCGCCGACACCCATCGCCACGCGGACGCTCGGCATCCGCTGCAGGTATCGGTCAATCCATAGATCCTGCGCCGGCGCACCGTAGGCGACAAAAAGAAGGTGGGGCTTTGCTGCATTGATCCTCTGCAGAATCTCCTCTGCGTCTGCCTCGCGCGGCGAACCGGCAAATGTTCCCGCAATGCGAAGTGACGGATTGATGGACTGCAGAGCATCGGCCGCCGCTTGCGCGGCACCCGGCGCTGCTCCCAGGAGGAACACGGGATGATCGGATGGGAGAGATGCGCAGAGAGCGGCGACGGTATCGGCTCCCGTCACGCGCTCGGGCAGTACCTGGCCCGTCCACCGCGCGGCGAAGAGCAGGCCGCTGCTGTCGGGGAGATTCAACGACGTGCGCTGCAGCACCTTTCGGAAGGTCTCGTCGCGCTGCGCCATCACGAGCATCTCGTTATTCGGCGTCATCACGTGGTGCTGCCGGCCGTCGATGAGCAGCTCGCGCAATCGATCCAAAGCCTGAGCATGCGTCACCGCATCGAGGTACACGCCGAGGAGGCGCACGCGTTCGT
>CAZWBO010000014.1:26493-29018 GCA_964632375.1 uncultured Candidatus Peribacteria bacterium
AAGAGAATGTCATTTCGCCAGGGGAAAGACTCTATTATGCTGCCGCCATGCACCGTGTTCGTGGTTTCGCCTTTCTCGGCATCGTTCTCCTTCTCGGATCCTGCGCCCCGCAGGGATCCATTCCTCTTGCACCATCGGAACAGACCGCAAGCGGCGCCGACGTGCAGGAGCAAATCGACCAGACGCCATTGGTCGTCATCCCCGCCAACGTGCAGACCGGCACGGGCGACGTGCGCGAAACACTGCTGCCCTCCGGCATCGTCCAGTTCGGCAAGAGCGGCGCGCCGCACACGCTGCTACTGGTGACAAACCACGCGTGCCCGTACTGCCGACAATTTGAGCTGGATCAATTCACGCGCCTCAAGCGGGATTTCATCGATACGGGCCTGCTCACCTACGAGGTTACGATCCTCCCCTTGAAAAAGTACCCCGAGAGCAAACTCTTCGCCCAGTCGCTCACCTGCGCTGCGCGCCAAGGCAGAGGCATGGTTCTGCACAGCAGCCTGTTCTCGCTGCAGCCGCGCAACGAACCGGCAGTACTGAAGCTCGTGAAGGATCGCGGGCTGGATGTAGACGCCTTCACTTCGTGCCTGCACGATCCGGCTACCTGGGCGCTCGTCGACCGGGAGGAAGCCACCCTCAAGCAACTCGGCATTACCCTCGTGCCTACATTCATCCTGGACGAGCAAGCGGAAACAGGATTGCCCGATTACGCCGATTTACGAGGCAGAATCACGGCTGCCATCGCAGCCGGCCCCGCTTCGTCGCGGTCGGGACCGTAAGAAATTTCTGACACATCCGCTGTACCCAATCGTCCAATTCCCCCTTTTTTTTCCATGATCGAATCCTTCCGGTCGAAAGCGACCAGGCTCGCATCTGATGACGCGCGCAGAGATGGTGGAGATGATCTACCAGGTGAAACTGCAAGGCGGACAGCAGCAGCGGTGACGCACAGCGACGCACTCCAAGAAGCCGAGACAACTCGGCTTCTTTTTTGTCTTCTCCCACCGACAACACCGGGCCTGCCGCGGAAGATGAGATAGAGTGACTCAAAATTCAAGACTCAAGACTCACCCCTCGATTTCCCCTATCATTCCCCCATGCCCAAGCTCCGGGAATCGCTCACACTGGTTCTCCTCACACTTCTGCCGTTCCACGCTTTTTTGGTGACGGTTGTGACGCGTGTGTTGATCGGCCCCGGCCATGCGCCCATCGGCGCGCTCGCGCTGTGGAAAGAAGCGCTGCTGATCGGCATCGTCGTGATCGCACTGACCGAAATTGTGCGAGAGAAAAAGCGCTTCAAACTCGATGCGATCGATGGATTGATCATCGCGCTTGCGGTGCTCGGGCTGAGTCTCGCGGTGGCGAATCAGGAATGGGAGCATGCGGCGTACGGTTTCAAGTACGATCTGCTCGCGCCAATGGCGTTCCTGTTCACGCGACGCGTCTCGTGGTCTGCGGAATTTTTCCGGCGTGTCGCAACGGCATTGATGACCGTCGGCATCATCATCGCAGTGTATGGGTTCATCACCCTCTTGTTGCCACGTACATTCTTCTACGCACTCGGCTACTCCGATTTGCACTCTTTATATCTGCCCAACGGATCGCTGGCGCCGTACCAGCAGATCGGCGGCAGCGGGCTGCGGCGCATCCAGAGCACGCTGAGCGGGCCCAACCAGTTGGGACTCTGGCTGCTGATTCCCCTCGCGGTGATGCTGACGCGGGAAACGTGGGAGAAGAAGCGGATCGCAGCGATGACGCTCCTCGCCATCGCGCTGCTCTTCACGTTCTCGCGCTCCGCATGGATCGCGGCGGCGGTCATGAGCCTCACGTGGCTCTTCCTCGCACTGCCGCGTCGCGTGTCGCTGGCCGTCACGTGCGCACTCGGCGTCCTTGGCATGCTCACGCTCATCATCGTGGGATCCTTCGCGCCGGGCATCGTACTGCGCACGGCTTCTTCCAAAGGACACATCGACCGGCCGCTGGAAGCGATGGCGACGATCCGCACGCATCCGCTCGGCCTCGGCCTGGGGAGCGCGGGCCCGGCCAGCAACCGCTTCAGCGACACGTGTGTGGACGTGGAACCCGGCAGCGATGTCTCGTGGACGAAGTACCATCCGGAGCTGTGCCTGTTTGCCGATGGGCAAAAGATTCAGCCGACTGATCGCGCATGCAATTGCCCGTTCCTCACGGAGAACTGGTACCTGCAGATCGGCGTGGAGCTGGGAGTACTGGGGATGCTTCTGTGGATCGCGCTGACGATGGTGATGCTGGCGCAGATGAAACTTGAAGCACGAAATTCGAAGCACGAACGGGAAGGAGCCGTATTTCTGCTGTTCCTCGGCATCAGCGTCGCCGGCCTCTTCCTGCACGCCTGGGAAGACAGCGCCGTGATGATGACAGTGTGGGTGTTGGCCGGGGCCTTCCTGCCGCGCGTCAATTCAGCTTCTCGGACGTCGGAAAGATGAAAGGGTCGAACAGAATGCCCTTTGCATCTTCAAATGTTTGGAATGCTTCATAGACAT
>CAZWBO010000015.1:0-28734 GCA_964632375.1 uncultured Candidatus Peribacteria bacterium
GCGGTATCATAGGGTGAGTGTAGGGCAGGGGAATGGGGATGAGGAATGAAGAATTGAGAATTGAGAATTAGGAATGTCTATTGTCGATGTTTCACTCTTGCTTCTCATCCATTCTTGAAGTGTTTGCAGAAACGTCTATCCTTTGCTCATGCCCCACGCTCAACGCATTGCCGAGTTCCTGCTTTCCATCGGCGCGGTCAAACTTTCGCCCCGCGAGCCCTTCACCTGGACGAGCGGTCTCAAGTCGCCCATCTACTGCGACAATCGCATGATCTACAGCCATCCGGATGCGCGGTCGTTCATCGCCGACGCGCTGGCCATGCGGCTCAAGACACTGCATGTGGAGCCCGATATGATTGCAGGCACCGCGACCGCGGCCATCGGCTGGGCGGCGCTGGTGGCGGATCGACTGGAGTTGCCGTTCGTGTACGTGCGCGCCAAGGCGAAGGAGCACGGCGCCAAGAAGCGCATCGAGGGCGATTTGCCGCCGGATAAACACGTCGTTGTCGTCGAGGATCTCATTTCTACCGGCGGCAGCTCAATCTCGACGGTCGAAGCGCTGCGCGACGAAGGCAAGGCATCCGTCAGCGACGTGGTTGCCATCTTCACGTACCAATTTTTGCAGGCGACCGAGGCGGCAGGGGAGGCGGGCGTGAAACTCCACCCGCTCACGACTATCGCGCACTTGCTCGAGGTAGCCCAAGCCGACGGCCGCATCACGCCCAGCGAGGCCAGGATGGTGGCGCAGTTCGTGGAGGATCCGCAGGAGTGGCAGAGGACAATGTGATACCAATCCCAATTCAAACAGATACATATCGGCGGAGCGTTGAAGATTTCCCAAAGCCGAAATTTGGCCGATCATCGTATCACTTTGAACGCGAAGCCGTATGAGAAATTCGAAGCGCGAACAATCGCCCATTCGAATTTCATGCTTCGTGCTCACGAGGATGCTTCGGATTTTCTTTAGAATTGCCGCAAAAATCGCACATCTCCCTGGTAGAACGTGCGCAGATCCGGTATCTGCTGCTTGATCATGATCATCCGTTCCACACCGAAGCCGAATGCGAAGCCTTGGTATTTCTCGGGATCAATACCACAGTTTTGAAGTACATTCGGATGCACCATGCCGCAGCCGCCGATCTCGAGCCACTTACCCTCGCGGCTCTTCGACATGTCTCCCTGCCAGGTCATATCCACTTCGAGCCCCGGTTCCACGAACGGGAAGTAGCCTGTGCGGAAGCGGAATTCGGCGTTGAGGTCTATGAGCTCGCGTATGGCGGTGATCATCACGGCCTTCATGTTCGCGAGCGAGACATCCGGGCCCACCATCAGCCCCTCGAACTGGTGGAACATGGGCGAGTGCGTGGCGTCGGAATCTTTGCGGTACACCTTGCCGGGGCAGATCATGCGGAAAGGGGGCTTGTGGCTCTGCATGTAGTGAATCTGCACGGGCGAAGTGTGTGCGCGCAGGAGCCAGCGGTCGTCGGGCTCACTCGGCAAGTCCAGGTAGAACACGTCCTGCGCGTCGCGCGCGGCGTGGTGCTTGGGGAAGTTCAGCAGATCGAAGTTGTACTGCTCGGTTTCCACCTCGTTGCCGTAGGCGACGTCGAAGCCCATGCGGCCGAATACTTCCTCCACCTGTCGCATAAACTCCGGGATGGGATGCAGGTACCCGCGCTCCTGGGTAGGCAGTTCGAGCGTCACGTCGAGCGGGTCCGTCTCGGCCAACCCGGCATGCGCCGTCTGCTTGAGCGATACCGCGCGCGCGGTAAGCGATTCGGTGATCTTCTTCTTCCACTCGTTCAGTTCTTGCCCCTTCTTCATACGCTCTTCCTGCGAGAGCATGCCGAGTGCCTTGAGCGCGAGTGTCATCGCGCCGTGCTTGCGGCCGAAGAGATCCTGCTCCACGGCGTCGAGCGCCGGCTGCGAATCGGCGTGGGTAATGGCATCGAGGAAGCGCTGCCAGGTTTCGGGTGACGTGTCTGCGGAGAGGGAATCGGCCATGGGGAAACTGTGAGAGAAAGACTGCAAGATTGCAAGACTTCAAGATTGCAAACTCCTGTGCGTCTCGCTTCGCTAGTACTTCTAGAATCGTGGAACCTTGGATTTTTGTTTGGCTTATTGCAGCCTTGCAATCTTGGAGTCTTTCTCAATTCAAGAATTGAGCGCTACTTCCACCATCGCACACGCAGCAACAATCAGCAGTGCCGCCCACCACGTGAGCATGCCGAGCAGGGCGAAGAGGACGAGCATCAGCGTAGCGAAGCCGATGAGGGCGCCCTGGCGCAGCGAGATACTCAGTAACTTGCCTGCATCCCACGAATGGATGGGAAAGTAGCGCCACAGTGCGTAGAAGAGAAGCGTGGCCACAGAGCCCACACTGAGAAACAGGCTGAGCAGGAACGCGGGAATCGCCTGGTTCGGCGACGTGAGCGGGCTCACGCGGAAGAGCACGACCAGGAGTGATGTGACAGACAGCAGCGCCGAGAGCGAGATGCCGAAGAGGAGGGAAGTCATGGGAGAGAGAAGTCTGTAGTCGGTAGTCTGTAGTTGTGAGTGTATGTTTTTTCTTCCTCACTCCCAAGTGATAACTACAGACTAAAGACTACCGACTACAGACTAATCAATTCACGCTTGTCGTTCATCGAGAAATTTCCGCAACGCTTTGAAGTCATCGAACAGCGACTGGCGCAGGTTGCCGTTGTGGAGCGCGGCGGCGGGGTGGTAGATCGGAAAGATGGTGACACGGTCTGTCAGCGTAAGCGGCTTGCCGTGCGCTTCGGTGATGGTCACGTTGTTGAAAAAGTGGCCCAGCGCATGGCGCCCGAGCGGCACGATCACCTTCGGCTGGATCAGCGCGATCTCGGCCATGAGCCACGGCATGCACTGTTCTTTTTCTTCGGGTGTGGGATCGCGGTTCTGCGGCGGCCGGTACTTCACCACGTTCGAGATGTTCACGTCGCCGCGCTGCAGGCCGATGGAGGTGAGGAGCTCATCCAGAAACTGCCCCGCCGCGCCGACGAACGGACGGCCAAGTTCATCTTCGCGCTGGCCCGGCGCCTCGCCGATGAACATGACTTCGGCGTGCGGGTTCCCCTCGCCCAGCACCGGCCGCGCGGTGGCGGCGAGCTCGCATCCCTTCCATTCTTTCAGTTTCTCCTGCAGGTATTCCAATGTGATGGGCATGGCCGCACTGTAACACGAATGAGAGCCTGCATCGACGGCCGGCGGCCAAGGGGCTATCGGAAGTGCATCATTTTGCCGGGCGTTCTACTGCCCCGTAGAACGTCATAGATGGCTTGCAGATGCGCTGGAAATGAGTTGTGTCCGAAGACCGCTCAAAAATCCCTGCCCGACGCGGTTGCACTGCCGCAGTATTGTTCCCATTTCCTCGTCGGAAGTGGATTGACGATCTTTGACTCAGCGGGGCGCATTCGGAGGCTTGTGACATGCGGCGACTCCTGGCGGTTCTGGCGGGCATGCTGATGATCGGCGCGACGGCGCGGGGCGATTTCGTTTTCACCATCGAGACGAACGCGGATCCGTTCCGGTTCAAGGCCGAGAACACGGGGTTGATCGCCGTCGAGCGGTTCACGCTCGAGATCAACCCCACGAAGGTGTTCGACTCCAGCCGCGTTATCGACCAGTCGGTCGGTCTCGGCATCACGCTCGAGACGCCCGACACGGTGAACGGCGGCCTCACATCCGCGGTGCTCAGCTACGCGTTAACCGGGTTCGAGGGCGGGCAGTTCTTCGTCGCCACGACGGACATCGACGGGAAGCCCGGCACCTCGGCGACGGCGTACCCCGACGGCTCGCTCTACAACGTCCCCGGCGGCGCGAACGCGCTGCTCACGGTGGAGTGGGCGGGCGGGCTCACACAGTCGCTCGTCCTCACCGGGCCGCCGGCGGGCACTCCCTTCTCGCCCCTCTCCTTCACCCTCGCGCCGACGGCGGTGCCCGAGCCGGGCGGGCTCGCGCTCATCCTCATCGGCTGCGGCATGCTGATGGCGTTGCGCAAGCGGTTGAGGCTAAAGATCATCCCCTGAGCGGCGCATCCGCTCGTTCGGCCTCCACGCACCTGCGTGGAGGCCGGGTACGATACAATCAGCATTGTTACAATGGTAGTGATGGTTGGTGAGGCGGAATCTTTTTTGTTGTACCCAGTACAATCTCCAGACTTCCAATCTGCCTTCAAGTAGGCTTTCTCATGTTCTGATTATTTTGAATGGTGCAGAGGAATGGATGTTTGCTGAACTAAGGAAGATCTACTTGGTAGTACGAAATATACAGTGCTATGGACAATTGTTGACATGAGCAAAGCCCCCAGCGCGTAAACGCTGAGGGCTTGCAGATTGCCGAGTTTGCCTTCCGTGGCAAAAAAATCAGCTCTCGAGCGCCGCGAGGCGCCGGTCGAGCTCCTCGTCCGTGAGGCGCTCCAAGCGCCCCTCGTACTCGGCCGTCGCCCGGGCGACGGCCCAAGAGAAGAGGCGGTCGAGCCCGTTCGGCGTCACGAGGACGCCGAAGGCGACGGGCTCGTAGGTGCCGATGCCCTCATACCACTCCTCCCGGAGCACCTCGCCCCGTGATAGGGCGTAGATGAAGGTCTGGGCGGGGCGCCCGTCTTCGAACTGCTGGCCGATGAACGTCCGAGAGCTGGACGTTCCTCTTTTTTCCAATAAGATGCACCTGCGTGCATCATCAAGGATGGCGGCGGCGAGCGCCGCGAAACCAGTCGAAACCGAAGTGGCCATGGTGGCCTCCTAAATGTATCAGCATGAGGCTGCTGACATGCCCCCGCCGAAGCGGGCTTCGGGTTTTGGAAGGCTGTTTACCTTCCGCCATTCCAATTCTCGAAAGAGAACTAGAAAGGCGGAAGGATTGGCAATCTGCGAAAGATCGACGCAATCATTTTTGTGATTGCATTTATTATATTACATTATATATTAATTATGTCAAGGTGGTGGAGCATACGAGATTCGAACTCGTGACCTCTTGCATGCCATGCAAGCGCTCTAGCCAGCTGAGCTAATGCCCCACGTAAAGCCGCTTCGCGGCCACGTGGCACCGCCTAATGAGACGGGCCTGGAGAATGGTGATTGGCTGTGCCACGTGACGGCGCAGCCGTTTTACGTGGTGCACCCGGCAGGATTTGAACCTACGACTTCCAGATCCGCAATCTGGCGTTCTATCCAGGCTGAACTACGGGTGCAAAGTGATGAGAGAAAGATCAGGGCGCTCGTAGCATATCATCAGCCTGGAAGGCTGCCTGTCCGGCGTAGTCCGCCAAGGGCGGACGAAGACGGAAACTACGGGTGCAAAGTGATGAGAGAAAGATCAGGGCGCTCTGTGGAACAGATACGTGCATCCCACTTCGCTCTGCGGAGCTACGTGGGATAAACAAGTGAAAAAGAGCGCGTTCCCCGTTTGGGGCCAGGGAACGGTACCATCGGCCCTGCATCTAGACAATCGAAAACGGCCCCCAGTCTCCTGGGGGCCGTTTTGCTGTTTTACTCTTAGTCGCGCGGCTTGCGCGCCGGTTTCTTGAGGGGGATGCCGCGGAAATTCTTGAATTCCGTTTTCGGCGCAACGCTGCTGCGCGATGCGGAAGACACACTGACAGCCGCAGAGCTCACCGATGCCGACGAAGCGGACGACGATTGCTCGGAGCTGGCGACGGACGAAGACGTGGAAGATGTTGATGACGAAGTGGACGTGGAACTCCAGACGACCGACGATGCCGCCGAACCGGCGCAACTATTTACCGTCACGTTCAGATCCGGGCACGAGACGGTCACGCATCCGTTGGCGAGCTTCATGAACTTGCACTGGGTCGTCCCTTCGGTGGTGACGGAAGAAGGGAAGGACGGCGCGCACGAGGCGATCTTCACCGTCAGTTCATCCTGCCGCTTGCGGAGGCCTTCCTTCTTTCCTTTATCGCCGGTCTTCGCAAGCGTATCGGTCACTTCCTTCAGCATGCGCTGGTACTGTTCGCAGCTGAGCGCTGCGGAAGAGACTGCACCGGTGCAGTGTCTCTGGTACTGCTCCTCCAGGCGCTTGAGGTCGGGGCTTTAGGGTTCTGCTGCTTCAGTTCCACAGCCTTGCGGTAGAAATCCGCGCAGTCGATGGTGTCGGTTGTCGTTGTTCCAGCCGCGGAGATGGTCGAAGTCGATGCTGCTCCGGCGCGCTGAGTGCCCTGCAGGTAGTTCGGACACGCTTGTAGGAACTCATTCATGGCCTTTCGACGATCGTCCGTACCGTCTTTGGTGGTTGTGCGTATTTGGTCGTAGCGGTACGAGCATGTGCTGCCGAGCGTCGGCTCTTCGGCCGATACGCTCATGAGTGTGGAACCGAGGAGCGACACGGTGCCGGCGAGGGCGGCGGCACGGAGGAGGATTTGCTTGTGCATACTGAAAAGAGAAAGGAATCGATGAACTTTCTCAATCTACTGATGCGATTCCTGAACGGCAAAGAGAATGCTTTGTCCGTCGGCCTCGGCTGTGTCGCAATCCACTATCCGAAGATCATCCGTTCCACCTGGTCAATGGTATCTGCCAGGTGATTCTCGCGATTCTCGATGCTCACGGTGCACAGGTCGCTGTAGGCGAGTTCCTTTCGCATGCTCTCCATGCGGCGCTGCAGTTCATCATCCGCGATGGGCGCGCGCTTCGTGATGTGCGCGATCAACTGCTCCTGGGTTTCTGGTCGAATGAAGATGGACTCGAGCTGGTACGGCGCGTCGGGCCCGGCGAAGAGGGGATTGCGGCGGATGCTGTCGAAGCCCTGCACATCCACCTCGCGGATCACGATCTTGCCCTGTTCGATGGGCGGGATGATCTCTTCGATGAGCGTGCCGTAGCGGGCACTGGCGTGCACATTGGCCCACTCCAACAACTGATGGCTCTTGATGAGCGTATCGAATGCCTCATCATCCACGAAGTGGTACAGATTCGTCCCCTCGCCGTGGCGCGGTGCGCGGGTGGTGGCCGAGCGGGGAAAATGCAGTTCCGGGTGGCGCTTGCGGAGCTCCAAGAGGATGACGCTCTTGCCGACCCCGCTGGGGCCGATAATGAGCACGAGCTTGCCTGGCTGCGTAGATTTGGCAGTCACGCCCGAATCCTAGCGCAAACCAGACCGTTGCGCACAGAGGAAATTTCTGCTATTATGGGTGGATTTGCTCATTCACAGAACCGTGTATCTCCCGATAGTTCCCGCACCTCCGCAAGCCTGTGCGAGCGACATGGCCGGGAGAGGTGAGGAGCGACGGCGGACACTCCATATTTGGAGCTTGCCTTCCGCGTTCAGTCGCTTCTCGCCCCTCCCTGCCTCTATCCGCGGCTTCGCCCAAATCAGGCGATTCGACACCGCGACCCTAGAGGTTCCCTCCTTCACTGGTAGGGATCCGACACTTACAAACACACACTCCCCTTCCCGTGGGGGCAAACACCGGAGCCGATACCCGAGCACTCGGGTTGCCCACACAAACACACACGAGCGCACGACTCTCTTCGTGCAAGGGTAGGGAGTAGCAGTTCTGTCGGAGCTGCAAACGGTTCTCCTCCGCCTCTCCGGCTGGAGGTGAGCACTCCCCCGCACCGCTTTGGTCTCCATAGTACAGAACGATCGAGATCAAGGAGGTGCGGGGAATTTTTTTGTAAAACCCAAGACTGCAAGGCCCCAATTTCCAACATTCTCTTTGGGGTTCCTTGGGAATTGGGATCTTGGGGCCTTGGGTTTTCCCCTAAGAATCTTCAAATTTTCTCCCCCTCCCACTACTTTCTGCTACTCTCCCCCCATGTGGCCATTCCGCAGAAAGAAGAAGAAAGAAGAGGCGTCCAAGCGGCCTTCGAAGGTCATCAAGCGTCTGGTGGTCGGCGCCATCATCGGCGGCGCCATCGGTTCGATTATCGGCAAGACGGTGAGCGAAGACGGCGATGTGGCGGACGATGACACAACAGACAACTCAAGCGGGAATTAATGCGCATCAGCCGTCCATCTCGCCCACGAGGCTGCGTTCCATCAAGTCGCGGAGCCGGCGCGGCGATTGGGCTTGCTTGAGCGCCCACATCAATTTCACCATGGCGCATTCGTACGTCATGTTCTTGCCAGAGATGATGCCGAGTTCCTCCAGCGAGAGCTGCTTGCGGAACTTGTGGAGATCGATGGTGCCGCGGAGCGATTGCGACGTGAACACCACGGGAATGTCCTGCTTCGCCAGTTCGCGCAACCACGGGAAGAGTTCATCCGAGATCATGCCCACGCCGTACGCGCGTACGATGACGCCGTGCGGCTTGGCGGCGAGGATGGCATCGAGGTAGCTCTGCGGAATACCCGGCGTGAGCGTGACGACGACGACCTGCGCATCGAAGTGTGGCTCGCACAGCAGCGTGCGCTTGCGGCGGACGGTACGCCACGGGTGTAGGTACACTTCGGTGCTGAAGTCGGCGAGCTCGGGGAAGCGCGGCGTGTCGAACGTTTGCAAAATTGACTCATCGACTTTCTTCGCGCGGCAGCCGCGCAGCACGCGCGGCCCCAGCACGATGCATACTTCCGCGATGTCCAGCAGCGCGGAGCGGATGGCGAAGATGAGGTTCATGCGGCCGTCGCCCGCGAGCTCGTTCAGCGGATGCAGCGCTCCTGTTAAGATGATGGGCTTGCGCAGGTTCTGCAGCGAGAAGCTGAGTGCGGAGGCGGTAAAGTTCATCGTGTTGGTGCCGTGCACAATCACAAAACCCTCGTACTCGTCGTAGAGTGCCTCGATCTTGCGAGCCAGTTCCACCCACAGCGACGGCGTGATCTCGGACGAGCCCACATTCGCCACCGAGAAGAAATCGAGCGACACCTCGCGCTGCATTTCTGGAATAGCGCGGTGGATCATGCTCAGCGACTCCACGGGCTCGATGCGCCCGGTCTTCTGGTTCATTACCATACCGATGGAACCGCCGACGTAGAGGATGGCTACTTTGGGCCTGGGCACAGTGGAAGGCTAGCGTAGGATGGGGGTTTGTTCTAGTGCGTCGCCTTAAGATTTCAAGACTGCAAGGCTGCAAGATTGCAATCCTTCGAGCCCCGAACGAGTCGAGGGGCTGCGCTCGCTCCTCAGGGTGACGAATTTGAGAATTGAAGTCTTGGCGTCTTGGATTTTCTTTGCAATCTTGCAGCCTTGCAGTCTTGAACCCTTCTTCCCTATAGCTCTACTTCCTCATACGTCCTCAACTGCTCCAGTACTTCCCCCTCCACCTGTCGCAGCTTCTCCTCCGATCTCGCCTCAATGCACACCGACAAGCAGGGGCTCGTGTTACTGGCGCGGATGCCGGCCCAGGCGCCGTCGCCGAAGTCGATGCGTACGCCGTCGAGCGTCACGGTGGGATGCGAGGAAGAGAAGTGTTTGGTTACGCCCTCAATCACTTGCCATTTGCTGTCGTCGGGGCATGTGGGCCGGCGCTCGGGTGCCTGGAAGACGCGGGGAAATTCCGCCATCGCGCTCGAGACGGATCCCGCGCCCGCGGCTTTGAGCGTGCGGAGCGCGGCGACGAGCGCGTCGTCGAAACCGAAGTAGTCTTCGCCGCAGAAGAAGTGGCCCGACTGCTCGCCGCCGAGGAGCGCCTTGTGCTCGCGCATCGCGTGCTCCACGAACGAATGGCCCACCTTGCACATCACGGGTACGCCGCCCCATTTCTTCACTTCGGTCTCGAGCGTGCCGGAGTTGCTCACCGTGAAGATCACCGGCGCGCCGGGGTGTCGGCTCAGATGATCTTTGGCGAGGAGAAGCAGAATTTCATCGGCTGTGCGGATCTTCCCCTGTTCGTCGACGAGACCGAAACGGTCGCCGTCGCCGTCGAAGGCGAGGCCGGCGAAGGCCTTCACATCGGCCACGGTCTTCTGCAAATCCTTCAGTGTCTCGTGCTTGCTGGGATCCGCGGGGTGATTCGGGAACGTGCCGTCGGGCTCTATGTACAATTCCGTCACCTCGAAACCCACGGCGCGCAGTGCCTGGCAGTACAGCGGCCCCGCCACGCCGTTGCCGCCATCGACGACAACACGGCGCCCCTGCCCCAGACCCGCGAACATCTTCGTCAGGAATTCCACGTACGGCGTCGCGGCGTCGATCGGCTCCTGCCAGCCGTTGCCCGGCGGGAAGATGCCCTGCTCCACCTGCGCGCGCAGCGTTTGCAGGTCTTCGCCGGCGTACGCCTCGGCGTCGCGCGTCTGCAGCTTCAGTCCGGTGTCTTACGGAGGGTTGTGGCTCGCCGTCACCTGCATGCCGCCGTCGAGTGCGCGCGTGCAGATGGTGAAGTAGTTCAGCGGGCTCGGCGTCTGACCCATCAGCAACACGCGGCACCCCGTGCTTGTCAGACCCTCCACGACCGCCTCCAGGAACTCCGGGCTGTGCGTGCGCGCATCGCTCCCCACCACCGCACTCGCGAAATCTCCTTCTTTGCGCGCGTTCAGCACCGTGCCGAATGCCTGGCCGATGGCCCGACACGCGTCGGACGTCAGCTGCTCATGTGCCTTGCCGCGGATGTCGTAGGCACGGAAAATGCGGGGATCGACGGATACCATGGGTGGAATCAGGAAGGAAGAACGTGAAGCATACGACGTATCCTAATTCCTGATTCTTCATTCATAATTCTATTAAGAGATGCAAAATTTTTGAAAATATGCTATAATAATCCGATATGTCGAAGCCTCTCTCCGTCGCCTACTTCTCGATGGAAATCGGGTTGAAGGGTTCTATTCCAACGTTCGCGGGCGGTCTCGGCATTCTCACGGCCGACATCATGCGGTCGTGCCGGGATCTTGGCGTGCCGGCGGCGTGCGTGACAGTCGCGTGGCAGTACGGGTACCTGCGCCAGGGCCTGCGACCGGACGGCTCGCAGACCTACGAGGAGATCACCTGGGATCCGCGCACGGAACTCACGCCGCTCGTCGAGCGCGTGACGGTGCAGGTGGAGGGACGCACGGTGCACGTGGGCGGTTGGGTGCTGATGATGGAGAAGAACACGCACCGCGTGCCCATCTACTTCCTCGACACGAATCTGCCCGAGAACGCGCCGGAAGACCGCAACATCACGCGCAAGTTGTACGGCGGCGATCATGCGATGCGCATCAAGCAGGAGATCGTGCTCGGCATCGGCGGCGTGCGCATGCTGCGCGCGCTCGGCCACGCCGACATCGGCACGTTCCACATGAACGAAGGACACTGCGCGTTCCTCACGCTCGAACTGCTGCGCGAGCGCGGCTTCAGCGACGATGCGGTGCGCGAGTCGTGCACCTTCACCACGCACACGCCGGTCAAGGCCGGCCACGACGTATTCGACTACGATCTCGCCTGGCGCATCGCGGGCGATCAGCTCCCGTGGCACATCCGCAGCATCGCCGGCCAGAGCGCTCTCTCGATGACCACGCTCGCCATGACCATGAGCCGCAAGACGTTCGGCGTATCGCGCGTGCACGGCCAAGTGTCGCGCGAGATCCTCGGCAACCCGCGCATCGAGTACATCACGAACGGCGTGCATCACCTCCAGTGGACCTCGCCGGCGTTTCAGGCGTTCTACGACAAGTGTCTCCCCGGCTGGCGCGAGAATCCCGGTATCTTCACCAATGGCGCACATGATCTTCCCGACGACGCGCTGTGGGCCGCACACCTGCAGAACAAGAACGAACTGCTGCGCCATGTGCAGCAGCACACCGATCTGTCGCTGAGCGCCGACACGCTCACCATCGCGAGCGCGCGCCGCGTGGTGCCGTACAAGCGTCCGGAGCTGATCTACACGAACCTCGTGCGTCTCAAAGAGATCGGGCACGGCAAGCTGCAGATCATCCACGCGGGCAACGCGCACCCGGACGATCCGTTCTCGCAGGAAGTGATCCGCCACATGGTGGAGCGCTCGCATGAACTCCGCGACAGCGTGAAGATCGTCTACGTGCCGAACTACAGCCCGGATCTCGCCAAGCTGCTCGTGGCCGGCGCGGATGTCTGGCTGAACACGCCCACGCGTCTGCACGAGGCATCGGGGACATCGGGCATGAAGGCGTGCCTCAACGGCGTGCTGAATCTCTCGACGCTCGACGGCTGGTGGATCGAAGGCTACGAGCGCGACCCGCAGGCCGGCTGGCGCATTGGGCCGCTCGCGCCGGCGGTGGATGCCGAAGACACGCGGCTCATCGATGCAGAGGACCTGTACACGCAGTTGCAGTACCAGGTGATCCCCGAGTACTACTTCCGCGGCCGCGAACGCTGGCTCCGCCGCATGAAGCGCACCATTGCGCTCATGGGATACTTCAATAGTCAGCGATGCGTGGAGGAATATGTGAGTAAAGCGTGGAGCAAATGAGAAGATTGCAAGAGTGCAAGAATGCAAGATTGCAAATTCTTTGACCGGAAGTTAAGCGATATACGCGCGGCAAGCGGCTGCGACGTCGCAGCCTTTGCGCACATCCGCCACGTCGTGCGTGCGGATGTAGGCGGCGCCGTGGAGCGCGGCGATGGCCGAGGCGGCGATGGTCGCGGGGAGGCGATCGGCGGGAGACAGTTGCTGCGGGCCGGCGAGGAAGGACTTGCGCGACGGGCTCACGAGGATCGGAGACTGGAGCGACGCGAATGCGCCGAGCCGCGCCAGGATCTCGAACGAGTAGCGCGGATCCGACGAGACGAAGTGGCCCAGGCCGGGATCGAGAATAATTCTCTTCTCCGCCACGCCAGCGGCCGCTGCCGCTGCTTTGCGCTCCCGCAGGAAATCCGTGATGTGCCCCACGACATCGTCGTACTGCGTATCTGCTACCGTCGTGCGCGGCGTCGCGTCTTTGGCGTACATCAGCACAAGCGATGCATCGGCATCAGCCACCGATGCGAACATGCGTGAATCGGCTCTGCCGGCCGTCACGTCGTTGATCATCCGCGCGCCGGCTTTGAGCGCGGCCGTTGCTACCGATGCTTTGTATGTGTCGACGCTCAGAAGCGCGTCCGGGAATTCTCGATGAGCCTTCTCGATGATCGGGACCACGCGAGACATCTCTTCCTCCGCACTCACGTCTTGCGAGTTCGGGCCGGTGGATTCCCCGCCGATTTCGACAACATCCGCGCCTTCTGTAATCATCTGCTCCACCCGATGCAGTGCGGCATCGAGATCGCGAAGCTTCCCGCCATCGTAGTACGAATCCGGCGTCGCGTTGAGAATACCGATGATGAGAGGGGAAGACATGGGAGCAGTGTACGTCAGTTTTTGAGAAGCAGCAGTGGGAGAGAAAAGATTGCAAGACTGCAAGACTTCAAGATTGCAAAGAAAACCCAAGGGGAGAACTCTTGGGTTTTGGTTTGCAATCTTGCATTCTTGCAATCTTGGGGCCTTTCTCCTCAATATGGTGCCACCTGCACCACAAACATAATCAGCGTCACGCTCAGCATAATCACGCCGAGGCCGATGAGCGCGCGGAAGAGGAGCGCGCGCGCCGTCGTCGCCTGCTCGGCGTTGCCGAGATTCAGGATCATCAGAATGCCGGCGTAGATCACCACGACGAGCGCGAGGAGGCCGATGAATCCCAAGATGAATTCCAGAATACTGATGGCGATCTGCACCGCCCTGAATGCGTTGGGGATGGGGGCCGCGGGCGACACGCCGCGCGAGGGATCGTTCAAGCCGAGGATGGCGTTGACCGAGAAGCGCAGGATCAGCAGGAAGAGCCCCGAGGCGACGCCGATGATCGTCTTGCGGAGCGATGCCACGCCGTCCTCGCTGCCGCTCGTGACGATGGCGCGCAGACCCGTGCCGATGATGACGGCGATGGCGATGGAGGCGGTGAGGAACAGGGCCCAATTAATGATCCCGGCCACTTCACCCACCGCGATGCGCGCGCCGGTGGTCGGGTTCCCGGTCCACGGCGTGGACGTGTAGAACGCTTCGACGAACGGGGGGATGAGGTACAGCAGGATGATGCCGCCCACGCACGCGCTGATGACCGTCTTGGCTTTGTTGGCGATCTCGTCCTCCTGTCCCACGATCATGCGGGCGCCTTGGATCATGATGAGTAGAATGGCGACGAGGGTGATGAACGGGCGCAGTTGCTCGACGACGTACACCGCGATGTTCGTGGAGTTCGCAGAAGTGAGCACGGTGCTGTACGTGAACAGATTGCGTCCCGCGACGTTGATGGCGCCGACGAAATCGAACGCCAGCGTGTGCGTGGGAATCGCTAGGATTCCCAGGAGCAGTAGCAGCCGCAAGACGAGGGATGGCTGTTTCACGAGACGGGCGCGGTGAGGAACGTGTTCACGAGTACGAACGAGGCGAGGATGACAGCGAGGCTGATGACCGTCGTGCGCGCAATCTGCTTCGCGCGTTCCTTCAATTGTTCATCCACCGATACCACCAGTAGGATGCCTGCTACGATGATGGCGCCGATGGCCGCGATGGCGAGGAGAGTGAGGAGGAAGTTTGCCACGCCGATGATCTCGTCTGCGATGAGGCCCGCGTTGCCGCTCAGCTCCGGATTCACCGCGGTGATGATCGTATTGGCCAAGAGCACGATGGCCACGCCGACGAAGCTGGCCAGGAAACGCTTGCGCGCGCGGCCGATGAGTTCATCGCTGCCCTGCGCCGTGATGAGTCGGAACGCTTGCAGTACCAAGTTTGCCGTGAACGCGGCCCCCAGAAGCAGCTTCATAAACATGTATACCTTGCCGAATCCGGGTTTGATGAATGAGTACTCGACGATCGCACTCGGGTGATTGACGGGGCTGAAGGCGCGCGTGAGCCAATTGGCAAAGCTGACAATAGCAGCGCCGGTGATGGCGTACGTGTACGCCAACTTCGATTCCGCGATGGAGCTCTCCTCGTTGCTGCGGAAGACGAGCTGCGCGCCGTAGACGAAGAGCATGACGACTAAGAGCCCTACAAACAGCAGCTGAAGGCCCGGGATGATGATGTCGGCGACGTACAGCGAGAGGCCCACGGATCCGATGACCGGCCGGCACCCGACGATGCTGCAGATGCTCGTCCAGCGCGCATCCAGCGAGTAGGCCAGTGCGGGCAGCGGCGCGAGCGCCAGCAGCGGCCCCAGAAGCCCGATGAGGACAAAACGGAGTTTCTTCATGGAAATCCAACTATTATAGCAAATTCCAACGATATTGGGTATGGCTTTTGCTCAAGGAATACGCGTTAGCAAGATGTTTGTAGCAAAATTTCGCTTTTTACTGGCTTGCGGCATTGTGTCGTATTTTCCCTTCTCTTAATTGAGCCTTCGTATTTTGAGCGTACAATAGCGGCATGAACACTCCTTTCTCCGTCCAGAGCCGGCCTATCGTTCTCTCTCGGTCCGTTGAATCGCAGGTATATGGGCTGTTCGCCCTGGCTATCGGCCTCACGGTGGTCGGTGTGTACCTCGGCGCACTGGCCGCGCCCGTCCTCTTCGGATCCGGGCTCATTTTCCTGTTGCTGATCGTCGAGATCGTCCTCATTTCCACATCGCGCAGGTGGATGGACTCGTCGCCGCTGAACTACATCCTCTTCGGCGCATTTCCCATTCTCTCGGGCATGACCATCACGCCGTACCTCATGTCGGTTGTTGCGGGTTACGCGAATGGGACATCCATTCTGCTGAATGCGCTTCTGTCCACGGCCGGGATGGTCGCTGCCGCCGCGGTGGTCGCCCGCGCGACGGGCTGGAATCTCTCCGGTCTCGGCCGCGTGCTCTTCATGAGCGTGATCGGTCTCATAGTCCTCGGCTTGCTGCAGATCTTCATCCCGTCCCTCCGTACGGACCAGATGGAACTGATCATCTCGGGTGCCGGTATCGTCATCTTCGCCCTCTTCACCGCCTACGATCTCCAGCGCACGCAGGCGCTCAGCCGCAACGGCGTGAACCCGTTCATGCTGGCGTTGAGCCTGTACCTCGATATCTTCAACCTGTTTCTGTACGTGCTGCGGTTTATGACGGCGCTGTCGGGACAGAGGAGATAAGGCTTCAATTCTTCGATTTCGTTTGGGGATTGTTTGGAAATTGGGGCTGTGCAATCTTGGGGCCTTTGCCCCTAAAAGGCCTTTACATCCCCCTTTCTTCCCCTTACCCTAGCGTCCCATGTCAAAGAGACCGACACCGAAGAAGCGCCGGGAAAAATCCCGTGGCCGCACGCAACACTCTGCCTTCCAGCTGCGAGAAGTGCGCCGCCTGCGTAATCGCCAGAATTCGCCGTACGGCGCCCCTGCCGAGCCCAAGAATAAGACCGATAAGGCGCTCGAGGGCATCACACGCATCAAGGCCTAAGCGAATTGACAATTGAGAAAGGAGAATTGAGAATTCAATTGCTCCGTCGATTCTCGATTGACCTGTCAGTGATCAATTTTCAATTATCAATTCTCAATCCGTCCCATGGCTCGCCGCCGACACCTCTCCCGTATCGCCGTCATGCAGGTGCTCTTCGAGCGCGAGAAGCATGAAGGGATAGACCCCGCCTCTGCCCTCCTGCGCGACAGTGGTGAACTGGGCGAAGTGGATGGCGGCTTCGCGGAGATTCTCTTGAAGGGAGTATTGAGCAAGGAAGAGGAAGTGATGGCTGCGGTGCAGGAACATGCGCCCCAGTGGCCGCTCGACCGTATGGATCCCATTTCGCGCTGTATTCTCCTCATCGGCGCATACGAATTGCTCTTCGCGCACGATGCGCCGGCGGCGGTAGTCATGAACGAGGCCATCGAGATCGCCAAGGAGTTCGGTACCGAGGAGAGCGGAAAGTTCGTCAACGGCGTATTGAATGCGATAGCACACAAATAGAAGACTGCAAGATTGCAAGGCTGCAAGATTCCAACCAAAGCCCAAGAGTTCTTCCCCTGGGTTTTCTTTTGCAATCTTGCATTCTTGCAATCTTGGAATCTTCCCCCAAAGGGGTATTGGCCCTCGCCCCACCCTCCTTTACACTCCTCTCATATGGCCCAGCCGGCTCCGCTTCCCATCCTCGAGAAGACCATCGGCGTTCACTTTCGCAAGAAGGACCTGCTGATCCAGTCCCTCGTGCACCGTTCCGCCGTGAAGGAGCGCAACACGCATGGGCACAACGAGCGGCTCGAGTTTCTGGGCGATGCCGTGCTGGAGCTGGCTACGACCGATTACTTGTTCCACCTCTCGCAGAAATCCGAAGGCGAGCTGACGAATTGGCGTTCCGCATTGGTCCAGGGCGAGCACCTGGCCCAGATTGCGCGCGAAATTAAACTGGGCGACTACCTCTTCATGAGTCGTGGCGAGGAGGCCAGCGACGGTCGCAATAAGTCGTCGACTCTGGCGAATGCGTTGGAAGCATTGATCGGTGCCATCTATCTCGACCAAGGCTTCGACGCCGCTCGCGAATTCTGCGCGCGGTTCATTCTCAATCATCTGCAAGACTTACTGGCCAAGGGCAAGCACCGCGACGAGAAGAGTCTCTTCCAAGAGCGCGCGCAGGAGCGCATGGGCATCACGCCGCACTACGAGGTGGTGGAGGAAGAAGGACCGGACCACGAGAAAAACTTCACCAGCGCGGTGTTCATTGGCGAAGAGAAAGTCGCTTTGGGAAGAGGGAACAGTAAGCAGAAGGCCGAGCAGGCCGCGGCGAAGGCAGGGTTGAAGGCGAAGGGGTGGATGTAACTATCACCTATATCCGCAAGAGCAGCATCTGTCCGCAGATGATGGTTCGGTGTAAAGGCGCCAAGATTGCAAGACCAAAAATCCCAACAGTGTCGCTCCGTTATCTCTTCTGCAGGAGCGGAAAGCATGTATTTGTCTAAATCTGGAAGAATGCTCTCCAAGACTCAAAACTCAAAACTCAAGACTCACCCTCACGCCATATCAATCTTAATATCCACTCCGCTCGGAAGAGACAGCGATTGCAGACCCTCGATCGTCTTTGGCGTGATCTCGGTGAGATCGATGAGGCGGCGGTGCGTGCGCATCTCGAACTGGTCGCGGGCGTCCTTGAACTTGAACGTCGCGCGCTGCACGGTGAACTTGCGGATGTTGGTGGGCAGGGGAATAGGGCCGTGCACGATGGCGCCGCTGCGCTCGGCGGTCTCGAGGATCTTCGCGGCCGCTTCATCCAGCACCGTATGGTCAAACGCGCTCAGCCGGATGCGGATGAACTGCTTGGATTCCTTCTTGGCGTCTTTCGCCTTCGTCGCTCCTGCGGACGCGTCGGCCTTGGTCGGCTTGGCAGCCTTGGTGGTCTTCTTCTCGGCGGGTTTCTTCGTGGGCGTCATGGGAGCGGGAGGGAAAAGAGCGAGGGGGCGCCGGGTGGTAGAGACGCCATAGTATGGCGTCTCTACCTACACCGGCGAAACATTACAAAATCTTGGTGACGACACCGGCACCGACGGTGCGGCCTCCTTCGCGGATGGCGAAGCGGGTGCCTTCTTCGATGGCGACGGGAGAGCCGAGCTCGACGACGAATTTGAGGTTGTCGCCCGGCATGACCATTTCCACGCCGGCCGGGAGCTCAACGGAGCCCGTCACGTCGGTCGTGCGGATGTAGAATTGCGGCTTGTAGCCCTTGAAGAACGGCGTGTGACGGCCGCCTTCCTCCTTGGAAAGGACGTACACCTCGGCTTCGAACTTCGTGTGGGGCTTGATGGAACCCGGCTTGGCCAACACTTGGCCGCGCTCGATGTCCTCGCGCTCCACGCCGCGGAGCAGAAGACCGACGTTGTCGCCGGCCTGACCCTGGTCGAGAAGCTTGTGGAACATTTCCACGCCCGTTACGACTGTCTTCTTCGTGTCGCGCAGACCGACGATCTCGACTTCCTCGTTCACTTTCACGATACCCTGATCAATGCGACCCGTGGCCACCGTGCCGCGTCCCTTGATGGAGAACACGTCTTCGACGGACATCAGGAACGGCTTGTCGAGCTCGCGGACCGGATCCGGGATGTAGGTATCGAGCGCTTCGAGGAGATCCTTCAGCTTCTGGATGTTCTCGGCATCGCCTTCTACGGCCTTGAGGGCCGAACCCTTGATGATGGGCGTGGTGTCGCCGGGGAACTCGTACTTCGTGAGGAGCTCGCGCACTTCCACTTCGACGAGCTCGAGCAGCTCGGGATCCTTCACCATGTCGACCTTGTTCAGAAAGACGACGATGTACGGCACGTTCACTTGCCTTGCCAAGAGAATGTGTTCGCGGGTCTGCGGCATGGGGCCGTCGGCAGCCGAGACGACGAGGATGGCACCGTCCATCTGGGCGGCACCGGTGATCATGTTCTTGACGTAGTCGGCGTGGCCCGGGCAGTCGACGTGCGCGTAGTGGCGCTTGGCCGACTCGTACTCGACGTGCGCGGTGTTGATGGTGATGCCGCGCTCGCGCTCCTCGGGAGCGTTGTCGATGGAGGCGTAATCTTTCTTTTCTCCTTCCGGCGAGAAGTTGATAGAAAGAGCGGCGGTAAGCGTCGTCTTACCGTGGTCGACGTGGCCGATCGTTCCCACGTTCACGTGGACTTTCGAACGGTCAAACTTCTTGTCTGCCATAACGAAGGAGGGAAGAAAAAGGGTAGGGGAAAGCTAAGTGGAAAGCAGAATAGCCTCTTTTAGCCGCGGCAGTCTAGGGAATGTGGCTACAATTCGTCAATACGAGTTTGTTCTTTGCGGTGAATCATCCCTGGTAGATCTCTGCGGGAATAGGGCGGATATTCTGGAGGTCGCTGCTTTCTTTTTCATAGTCGTATCCTATGTAAAGGATGAGCCAATGAACATGATTATTCCTCCGCCAGCATTCCCTCGCTCTGCAGTTCCACCCACCTTCGCTCTGTGGAGCTACGGCGGGCAAGCCATCATTCCTCCGCCAACATCCCCTCGCTCTGCAGCTCTACCATTTCGCGGTAGATGTCGCAGCGCTTCATGAGCTCTTCGTGCGGCGCTACGTCGATGAGCTTTCCGTCGTCGAATACGGCGATGCGGTCGACCGATCTGACGGTGCTGAGCCGGTGCGCGATGATACACGAGGTGCGGCCTTCGATGAGGCTCTTGATGCCTTCCTGCACGTGTCTCTCGGTCACGGAATCGAGCGCACTGGTCGCTTCGTCCAATATGACGATCGTCGGCCGCTTCAAGATGGCGCGAGCGATGGCCACGCGCTGGCGCTGGCCGCCCGAGAGGCGGATGCCGCGGTCGCCGATGAGCGTGTGGTAGCCGTTGGGCAATGTCTCGATGAACTCGTGTGCGGCTGCACGCATGGCGGCTTCGTGCACTTCCTCTACTGTGGCGTCCGGCCGGGCGTAGCGGATGTTCTCGAGGATCGAATCGTTGAACATGATGTTCTCCTGCAGCACGAGGCCGATCTGCGAGCGCCACCACTCCGCGTCCACATCGCGCAGGTCCACGTCGTCGATGACGATGCGGCCGCCCGTTACGTCATAGAAGCGGTTGAGGAGCATGGCGAGCGTCGTCTTGCCGGCGCCAGAATGTCCCACGAACGCGATGTGCTCGCCGGGGCGAATGACGAGGCTCACGTCGTGCAGCACTTCGCCGGGGTGGCGATCTTCCTCGTCCGGATGGATGGTTTCCGTGTCTTCATTACTCTCTTCATCCGTTCGTTCGGGAATCGACCGCACCTGTTCCGCCTCGTCGGATTCGGCGGGCATCGGATCCGCCTGCGGCGTCGCATCCGCAGCTTCCTCGCTCAAATCCACGAGTACTTTCTCCGGCGCATAGGCGAAGCACACGTTCTCGAGCCGAATCTCGCCCTTCAAATCCGGAATCGTGACGGGGTGTTCCTTGTTCGTCACGTCGAGCGGGGTGGTGAGGATTTCATCGGCCAGACGCACACGGCCGACTCGCTTGTTCCACTGCGGCATGATGCCGCCGAGCATCTCGAACGGCGTGAGCACACGGAAGAACGACGACTGGAAGAAGTACACTTCGCCCAGCGTGAGGACATCGCGCGTGTACAGGTACATGCCGATCGAGATAAGCAAAATGCGCGTGAGCATGAAGAAGTTCACCGCCTCCACCATGGCCCAGCGCACGTTCACCTGCTGCTGCTTGCGGAAGGTGGTGAGGTGCGTGGCGTGCATCATCGCTTCCTCGCGGCCTTCCTGCGCGCCGGATTTTACGGAGTAAATATTGGTGACGGCGTCGTACGCGCGGCCGATGGGCGTCACCCACAAGCGGTTGGCTTCCTCCTGCAGCTTGCGCGTGCGGTACGTGCCGATGACGGCGATGACGAGGAAGAGCGCGATGCTGCAGATGAGAATAATGGCCAGCAGGGGATTGATGATGAAGCCGATGACCAGGAAGACGATGGCCGAGAGGAACGACGGCACGAACTGCACGATGAGCTCGCGCTGCAGATCGGCCATGGTGTCGGCGGCGTTGTCGACGATCTTGATCACCTCGCCCGATTTTTGTCGGGTGTGGAACGAAATGCCGAGCTTAAGCACATGCGCGTAGAGTTGCTCGCGCTGATCCAAGATGAGCAGCTCGCTCAGTTTCCAACTGGTGAACTTCTCGGTGGTTTGGATGGCCGACATCAGCACGAAGAGCGCGCCCCACAGCAGGAAGATCTTCGTGTAGTTCACCGACATGCCGGTCTTCGCCTGCAGCATGCGGTCGATGGCGTAGCGCGCATACAGCGGCTCGGCGATCCACACCGATGCAGTGAGAAAAATGAGGATGAACAGCGTCGCGTACCCAAACGGGTACCGCCGTGTCTGCTGCCGGATGATGCGGAAGAGAAGCTTCAGATGATTAATAGTTAGAGTGTCTAACAATGCCTGATCGGCACGCACGTGTAAAGACGCCCCCCTGGGGCAACTCTGTTCACCGACCGCTCTCTCAGTGCTCGCTATCTCGGCTACAATCGCATCCATGAACCACGCCGCGCGCACCATCGCCTTCTGCGAACGCATGTGGCGTTGGTTCGAGGCGCACAGGCGCACGCTCCCGTGGCGCGATCTGCGGATAGTCGATGACACGCAGCGCGCCTATCGCATCCTCGTCTCGGAAGTAATGCTGCAGCAGACGCAGGTGCCGCGGGTGGAAATCATCTTCAAGCGGTTCATCGAGCAGTTTCCCACCATCCAACATCTTGCGGCCGCGAGTAATAAAGAGGTGATCATCGCGTGGAAGGGCATGGGCTACAACTCCCGCGCACTCCGTGTGCGTGATGCCGCGAGGACTATCGTGGAAGAGCACGAGGCGGTGTTCCCGCGCGAGATGGATCAGCTGCTGAAGATCAAAGGGATCGGGCCGTACACGGCGGCCGCCATCCGCAACTTCGCATTCCTGCTGCCGACCGCCTGCATCGACACGAACATCCGGCGCATTGTGCACCGCGTCTTCGTGGGTCCGGATCGGCCGGATGGCACGTTTGATCGATCGGATAAAGAATTGCTGCCCGTTGCGACGCAGACGTTGCGAATCGCGCTCGAAGCGGACTCGCGGCACACGGGCGCCGGCTGGCACGCGGCGCTGATGGATTTCGGCTCCGCCATTTGCAAGAAATCCAACCCGCTCTGCACTCTCTGCCCGATGGCGAAAGATGGTCTCTGCAAGTCGGCCTTCAAAGTGAACATTCGAAAGAACGAACGAAAGAAAAAATCAGAGCCCGGCCGCCTGGTAGGTTCCGTCTTCGTACCCAACCGCATCTTCCGCGGCCGCATTATAGATGCGTTAAGAGAAGCACATCGCGGCTTAACACTCGAGGGCATCGGCAGCCGCATCAGCATCGATTGGAATTCCTCTCAACACCGCGAATGGCTTCAGGCGTTACTCGATCAGCTCATCAAAGAATCGTTCATCGTGAAGCTACAGAGGAAGTACAAATTATCGGAATAGCGTGATCGATAATTCCTTCCACCAGAAATTGAGTCCCGAAGATGCGCGACCGCAACATTCAGGACTCAAGACTCAAAATTCAAGACTCATTTTGCCGTCTCCTCGATCCTCCGTTCCCGGATCACATTCACCTTGATGATGCCCGGGTAGGTCAGTTCCGCCTCGATCTTCTTGGCGATGTCTTTGGCGAGCCGTTCCTGCTCAAGATCGTTGATCTTGCCCGTGTCGACGTACACGCGGATCTCGCGGCCGGCGCTGATGGCGAAGGCCTTCTGCACGCCCGGGAACGTCTTGGCAACATCCTCCAATGCACGCAGGCGCTTGAAGTATTCCTCGATAGATTCGCGGCGCGCTCCGGGCCGTGCGCCAGAGATGGCGTCGGCGGCCGCAACCACGAACGCTTCGGGCGACGCGATGGGGATGTCTTCGTGGTGCGCAGCCACGCAGTGGATCACCTCGGGGCGTACCTTGAAGCGCTTGCAGATTTCCACGCCGATCTCGACGTGCGTGCCCGTTACTTCGTGGTCCAGCGCTTTGCCGATGTCGTGCAGTAGGCAGCCTTCTACCACGATCTGCGGATCGGCGCCGATCTCCTCGGCGAGCATGCGGCCCACGTGGGCCATCTCTACCGAGTGCTTCAGCACGTTCTGCCCGTAGCTGGTGCGGAACCGCAGGCGGCCGATAATCTTGAGCAGGTCGGCCGGGTAGCCCGCGATGCCGAGCTCCTCGGTGGCTCGCTTGCCGAACTCGAGCATCATCTTGCTCACCTGCTCCTTCACTTTCTGCACGATCTCTTCAATGCGGGCCGGTTGGATGCGGCCATCTTGGATCAGTTTCTCCATCGCCAGCTTGGCCACGTACCGGCGCACCAGATCGAAGCCAGAGATAATGATGGCTCCCGGCGTGTCGTCGATGATGATGTCGACCCCCGTCGCCTGCTCGAAGGCGATAATGTTGCGGCCTTCTTTCCCGATGATCTTTCCCTTCACGTCGTCACTCGGCAGCTGCACGA
Source organism: uncultured Candidatus Peribacteria bacterium (assembly GCA_964632375.1). Classification (GTDB taxonomy): domain Bacteria; phylum Patescibacteriota; class Gracilibacteria; order Peribacterales; family Peribacteraceae; genus JAQBQQ01. The sequence goes on from CAZWBO010000015.1 coordinate 23,798, forward strand.
CGGTCGCAGTCGATTCACTCGCCACCTCTGCCGCATAGCGCTGCATCGCTTCGGCCATCAGGTTCTTGGCTTTCTCTTCGACTTCCTGCTCCATTTCCTCGCGCTTCAGCTTGAGCTGCGAGGCGAACTGCCCCGCGAATTCCTTCTCCATTTCTTCCCAGAGTTGCTTCTTCGCTTCTTCCTCGGTCAGCTTCGATGCGGCTTGCAGCGCCTCGCGGTGCTCCTGGCCGGCCGTGGAGAGCTCCTGCTTCAGCGTATCGATCTCCTTCTGCTGCGCCGTAAGATTCTCGCGCTGCCGGTCCACTTCCTTCACTTTGGCATCCAGGCTCTTCTCTTTCTCTTCCAGGCGGCCCTGTTCTTTCTCGATCTTCACTTCCATCTCGGTGGCCTGGATCTTGGCCTCGGTCAAAATCTCCCTGGCCGTAGTCTTGGCTTCGGCTTCGGCGGCTTTGATCTGACTCTGCGCCTCAGCGATCTTGGCTTGCAGTCGTTCGAGCGCGCGCTCTTGCTCGAGGATCTGATTCTGGAGCGTGGCGGAAATTTTCTTCCCCTTGCTGAAGAGGTACCAACCGGCACCGAGGCCGGCCAAAAGACCTACAAGGAGAAAGGGTATATCGATGATCGGATTCATGGATGGAGAAGGGCAGAAGATAAAGTGCTGCCTCTCCTTACGAGTCTCTATTCAGGAAACGAGCCGGAGAATTCTTGCGTGAGGTGCATCGTTGCGAAAGTGGGAGTCGTAAAGGGAGGGGGATTCAAGAAATGTGACGCAAGTATACTCACGCTTTTTCCCATTGGCGAGGGTTCGTGAAGAGAAAAAAATAATTGGCTTACATTAGGGCTGATTATAAATTTGTTCCTAAAATGGCTCTAGGCGTTCTCCCCACGGATAGAACGCATTTTCCTTCGCAGCAGAGCCATAAAATGCTTCCACATCGTCGAGGCAAGTAAATTTGTCATCTCGAAAGTGCATGGACGATGCTTTCATTTTGGGGCCATGTATTTTTCTCGACGTCGACCGCGCCTCATTCCTAGGGTTCTCGCTCTAGGGATGCCTCTGCTTATCGTTGCGCTCATTCCTCTGTGTCGTGGCCAGGTGGTGGTGAGCGAGGTGATGTGGATGGGATCCGATCTCTCGACGGCCGACGAGTGGGTGGAGCTCCTCTCGACGGCGACGGATGCGACGGATATCGCTGGGTGGACCCTCACGTCGCTCGATGGATCCGGCAACGAGGCCGTGCTGATGCGATTCGGTTCAGGGACGATCGTGCCGCAGGGCAGTACGTTTCTCATTGCCAACTACGGCGCAGCCGCATCGCGCCTGTCAATGGAACCGCAGGCAATTACCACAGGTATGTCTCTTCCGAATACGAAGCTCTTTCTTCGCTTGCGAACTTCCACTGGCGCGATCATCGATACGGTCGACGATGGCGTGGGCGCACCATTCGCAGGATCGAATATATCCGTGCCATGGGGAAAGGCGAGCATGGAGCGGATTGATCCGCTGCTAAGTGGAACCTTGAAGGAGAACTGGCGCACGGCGAAAACATTTCGCGGCTTCGATGACGGTGCGCGGCTCTTTGGGACACCGGGATATGCCAATGGAACTGGGCCGGCGATTGACACGCAACCGCCAACCGAGGCAATGAACGTATCTGCAGAGCTCACCATTACTGCAACCGGCACGGCGCTGCAGCTTGCCTGGGCCCCGAGCGCCTCGCTCGATCTCGCATCGCAATTGCTCACAGTGCAGCCTGAGGATGGAACAGGGGCACTGCAGGTTCTGTCGTCTGCCACCAAAGCATGGGCCTGGACTGATCCACTGCCACACTCGTCCTATTCCGTGCGATTGCAGTCACGGGACGATCTGGGGAATACCTCGACCGGAGTTGTGCTGACAGTTCAGCCGACAATCGGTATCGATACTGGAACTGGCAGTGCCCGGCTTGCAATCAGTGAATTGCTGCCGGATCCCATCGGAACCGATGCGGACGAGTGGGTTGAGCTAGTGAATACGGGTGATCGTCCTGCGGATCTCCGAGAGTATCGGCTATCGGTGGGATCAGCATCGTCTCTCCTCACGGGTTCACTGCTGCCCGGTGCCGCACGTATCTTTCCGCATAGCCAGACCAAGCTCACGCTCAAGAATACAGGCGATACCGTGCGCTTGCTCAAGGGAACGGCGACTATTGACGAACTTTCCTACCCGGCATTGCCGGAAGGAGTTTCCTTCGGGCGATTGTCAGACGAACCCCTAGTCCAGCCCTTTTGCGCACCCACACCGAGCGCGCCGAATGCGCTCATTCCCTGGACACCGCAAGTGGTCGTGCAGAGCGGCGAGCTGGAGGCCCCGGGGAAGACGAGCGTGAATCTGGTCGTCACCGGCGGCAATGCGACTCTCGCAGGCGGCAGTTGCCATATTGATTTCGGCGATGGTTCGACGGCCGATAGTTGTAATCCGCCATCACATGCATTTAAGCAGGAAGGTACTTATTCCGTGTCCATTCAAGCAGTCAATTACTGTGGTACTACAGTGTCACAATCATTGAATGTCCGTGTGGATCCAAAAGGAAGCACTAGCAAAGTAACTGCATCAACAGCGTTGCCTTGTACGGCGAAGTCCGACTCAGGTGTTGTCATCAGCGAGATTCTGCCGAATCCCGACGGCGATGAGCGACAGGGCGAATGGGTCGAGCTTTCCAACACTACCTGCAACGACATGGATCTGTGCGCTTGGTGGTTGGACGACGAGGAAGGCGGTAGTAAGCCATTTGCGTTGGCAGGCCAGCGGATCGAGGCACAGGGCGCTCTGCTGATTCAACGCCGTACGTCGGGCATCACTCTCGACAACGACGACGACCGCGTGCGGTTGCTGGCGACGGCCACGGGCGCAGAGATTCCTTCCACCGGCGATACCCGCAACAAGCGAGTGGTGCAGGAAGTTCTGTACGATCACGCGCCGCCGGGGAAGTCGTTTGCCCTGCGGCAAGACGGCGTGTTTGTGTGGACGCCGTATCGTACTCCCGGCGAGCCGAACCGCTTCGTCGATACCGATGTCCCATACGGGAGTAACACACTCGAGCTATCTGCCTTGCCACAGCCCGCCAATGGAAAGCAGGCGAGCCAGTGGATCGGCATCACGAACCGCGCCGAACAAGTAATCATCCTCTCGGGGTGGTCCATTCAATCCTCGCGAAGCAAGCAGAAGCCCTATGTATTCGATTACCGATTCATCCTTCCAAACGAACGAATCATTCTGAAGGGGGAGGAAACAGATCTGGATTTGAAGAAGACAGACACTCTTCAGCTGAAAGATGACAAGCAGCGGATCGTTAGCGCGTTGCATTGGCAGAAAGCTCAACCAGAGACAGAGAATAAATGGAAGCCAACGGAGTCGAAGCCGGTCGTCGTCATGAACATCGATCCGGCACTCGAAGTGACTCTCCTCGTGGATTCACGGGAAGTTGAACGCAGGAAGCTGTCATGTATCGAACTATATAATCGTGTGAGTATTGATTATCTATATAGCCTATTAAAAGCTAAAATGTTTGATCTACAATTCTATTCAACATCAGTGGGGAAGGAGCTGATGGATTTGCAGACGCCGGAGAACGATTCCTTGATCGCCTCGCTCCTGCGTTCGGGTTACGGCATTCTGTCTGCCGATTGTCCCGGCGCATTTGCGTCACAATTTGAGCCTTTCGAGGCATTTGCTAGGGATACGAAGGCCGGTTTATGGGCGAGTGATGACCAAGTACGGTTGATCGACGCACACCGGAAGAATGAAAAATTGTTAGCAGATTTACAGAGTGAGGGCTTGCATATTTCTCTTACCCCAAAAGACACAGTGGTCCGGAGCGGGAGCGGGGTACGTCTGAAGACGAATGTTCCCGCGCAATTGTACGTTTCGGTAAATGGGGGTAAGTATTTGGCGCATAGTGGAGCGCTAGCTATCCATGGTTCGACATCGGTTCAGGCGTATGCAATTGCAACGGTGCAAAGCGGTACCGGCGAAGTCGTCTTTCGATCAAGCACGGTCACACGAGCATTTGTAGAGCAGCGGAAAAGCTATGCAGCCATGCTCGCCTTCAGCGAAGTATATCCCTCGCCGCTTAAAAATGGTCACTACCGCCATTTGGATGAAGAATGGGTGGAACTTGAGAATCGCACCGGTCACGCGGTTACCCTCGGTGGATGGTCTATTGCCGATACAGGAAAGAAGAAGCCGAAGCCATTGCCCGTTACGTGGACAATTCCAGGGAACGGTCGAAGGATCATTACAGCGAAGGATCTTTCCATCACTTTAAATGATTCAGGTGATGAATTGTATTTAATAGATCCATTAGGGAATAAAGTTGATCATATTAAGTATCCAAAAATGCAGAAGGGAGATGCGATCCAGCGTGGGAAGCGTAAGGGGATTCCTTTGGAGTGCTCTGGCGTTTCTCCTTCGCCGGGTACTAGAAATAGTTGTCAGAGACTCGCCAAAGGGAAGAATTTGCCCGATTCGGATCATGATCTTCTGCCTGATGACCGGTCTTCGCCTCGACACGACCCGGCGCCGAGGCCGACGAACAGTTCGGAGGAATTCTCGGTGTTGCTCGGTCCCTTTGCCTGCGGCCAGCAAAGGTCCACGCGCAATCCCTGATCCGGCGCACAGCGGTTGACGTCACAGCACTTCCGCAACGCACACCGCGACACCCCCAAGGCGCCACCGATGCGTCACTCCGAACTTGGACTGGCGAATTTAGGGACAGCGGCTGTTGCAGGCAAGCAGCTTCTGGATTTCGTGGAGTCGTAGCGGACGGTGCATAACTCGGGTTGATGGGTTCCGTCAGCACCTTCTCGCGGCTTGCCTCCACTCCCGGGTGTGAGCGGGGCCGACACGCGTCCATCAGGTAGTGGGGGCATGCCACCGGGAATTCCTCCCGCCGGAT
>CAZWBO010000016.1:0-26689 GCA_964632375.1 uncultured Candidatus Peribacteria bacterium
CGGTGGCGAAGTTCTGGAACTCGTCGACGTACAGGTAGAAATCCGTCCGCTGCTCCTCGGGCGTATCGGCGCGGCTCATGGCGGCTTGGTAGAGCTTGGTGATGAACATCGATCCGATGAGCGAAGAGTTCTCTTCCCCCAACAGTCCTTTCGAGACTTTCATCAGCAGAATCTTCTTCTGATCCATGATCTGCCGGATGTCGAATTTCGTCTGCGGTTGGCCGATCATGTTGCGGATCATGTTCGTGGCCACGAACTGGCCCACTTTGTTCAAGAGCGGCGTGATGGCGTCGGCGTCGAACTTCTCGCTCCACGCGGCGAACTCGCTCACCCAGAAGCTCTTCACTACCGAGTCCTGAATACGCGACACGATCTTCTGACGATAGTTCTTGTCCGTGAGCATCTTGAGGATGGAGAGCACCGTCGTGTTGGGGCTGTCGAGCAGCGCGAGCGTGGTGTAGCGCAGCACGTGCTCCAGCCGGTCGGACCAGTTGGAGCCGAAGAGTTTCTTGAAGATCTGCAGAAAGCCGATCGTCACCTGCATCTTGAAGGCCTCGTCCACCCGCTCGAGCGGGTTGAACGCAATGGGGAAATCCAGATCGCCCGGATCCAGCAGCACCACGTCGTTGATGCGATGTTCCGGAATGTACCGCATGATGGCGTCGATGAGGTCGCCGTGCGGATCGAGCACCGCGATGCCCTCGCCGTTCTTGATATCGTCGTTGATGAGCAGCTCCAGCAATTTGCTCTTCCCCGAGCCGGATTTTCCCACCGTGTACAGGTGCCGCCGCCGGTCGGCGCGGCGGATGCCGAACGGGATGAAGCTGCTGTGGTAGTTGGTCATGCCGAAGGCGCTCACGTCTTTTTCGCCCATGCGCGGCAAGTCCTGCGGCGGATCGGACTTGCGCGCGAGCACGTGCACGATGTGCGGCACGTAGTCGGCGTTGGGGAAGTGGTAGAGCGTGGCCACCTCGCGCGCGCTCAGCACGAAGGGCATCGCATGCGTGCGGCTGCGGAACTGCTCCAGGAATCGTCCGCTGTTACCCGCGGCATTCGCGCGGAACTCGTTGATGTCCTTGTCGTTGAACTGCGAGAAACTGTTCGTCACCGCCGCCAGCTTCGCCTCGGCCAATGCCTGATCCTTCGCGATGTACGCCACGCGGATGCTCACGCGGAAGGGTTTGATGCCCGCCTTCTGGTTGGCTTTCTCCGTTCGCACGCTCTGGATGGAGCCGCGCCCGCCCTCGCGCAGGCGGTCGCGCACGCTGAAGAATCTCTTCGCTAAACTCCGGCGCAGCCGCCACTTGCGCGCCAGGTGAAAGCCGCCCGTATCGTCCTTCGGTTCGGCGAGAATCTGCACCCACACTTGTTCTTGGGAACCGATCTTCGAGATCGCCGAGAAGAGGCGCGCGAGGCTGTCTTCCTCAAACAGATCGTGCGTCGCGATGGGGTACACGTCCGACTGCGCCAGTGTCATCACCGCACCGGCGAGAGCTTGCTTCTTGGGGTCGAACGCGGCGGTGTAATCCTGCGCTTCCTTGATCTCGGCGTCCGGGAACGTTGCGTACACGAGTCCTTCCAGCGTTTCGTACAGCGCTTTCTCGACCACGATGAAGAAGTACGTGTACTGCGCGTAGCCGAAGAATTCCAAACTCACGATTTTCCCCGTGAAGGTGTTGCGCAGGTTGATGAGGAGCTCCTGAAACTTGGACTCCTGCTTCTTACTGCCTTCGGTGCCTTGGGGCACGACGATGTGGAGGTAGGCGAGAGAGGCCATGGGTAAGGCGAATTCTAGCAGAATTTGCGCAGAAAACCATGCATTCGCGCCGTCGAAATCCGTCGATTCGCCCTAGTAAACGGTGTCCAAGTAGCACTTCTCGCAGTACACGATCTCGGGACGATCGGGCGCGTAACCCGTTTGAATCGCCGCGCCGCAGTGCGCACACGTTCGGTTCCACAGTTGTTCCGGCGTGCGCCGCTTCCGTCGCTCCATGTGACGGCAGTCCGGGCATTTGCGGGGAATCGGCATTTCCATCTGCCGGTAGAATGCGAGTTCCTGCGGAATGATCTTGTAGTTCCTGCTGCAGCCGATGCACGCGAGAATTTCCTGCGCGAAAGAATCAGGCACATGCCGAATGTCATCGGGAATCGACGCAGGCTTCACTGTTTCTTTCCCCGATGTGTAGGGGAGATCCTCTTTCCATGGAAATTCCCGCGCAATCGCGTCCTCTCTCGTCAGCGGAAAGTAGCCTATGGCCGCCGATTCGTTGTAGCCGAACGGACTGAGACTGATGGGAAATAAATTCCCCCAGTGCCCGCTCGCGCGCAGGTTCTCGACAACCTCTCCGGCCAATTGCTCATACTCTTCCTTTGCGTATTGCTTGTTCAGGATGCAGTGTGTGCTGCGCTTCATCGACAGGCAGCCGAGGAGGTGCTCGGAGTTGTGGCAGTTGTCGGAGTACAGAATGTTGTGGCTTTTCCAGCACCAGACGGAGAAGAGCGTCTGGTAGGAATTGTCGGGAGTGACGCAGTCGAGGCACCACTGCGGATTGCCGCTGTTCACGAGATCGTAGCAGTGTTTGGGCGAGTCGGCGCGATCGATGAATTTGCTGTGCTCTCCGTTGTAGACACTGAAGCTGTACTGCAGATTCTTGCAGTGGAAGAGGTGGTCGCCGGTGCAGTCTTCGCAGGCGTGGAGGTTGGCGTACTTGCGCGGAAATTTGTGGAGCCACGCGGTGAACTGAGCGTGAAGCGCCGTGAGAGCTTGCCATGAACCGCTCCGAAACTGCGCGAGTTTCCGCTCATACTCTTCGCGTGTATGAGGCTCGTTGAAGATGTAGTACTGCTTCTGCCGCAGACCGACGCAGCACAGGCAATCGCGGCACCCAATGAGATCGTAGCCGAACGTGCAGTCGGTGCAGTTCTCGGCATTCTGCAGGAACATGCAGTGGTAGAGCCGCACCGAATCGGTGCATTCGTAGCACAGTTCGCATTGCAGATTGATGTTGTAGCTGTCCATCACGGACTTCACGTAGCTGCTCTGCGTATTGTAGAACGAATCGTGGCTGTACCAGGCTCCGATGCAGCGGTAGGAGTTCTTCCCGAACGCGAAGTCGTAGCAGTACGCGCAGTTCTCGCTGCCGATGCCATCGTCATTCTGGATGCTCAGCTTCGGAACGCGATCGTGCAGCGCTCGATACTGATCGAGGAACGATCGGCTCGGATCGAAGACAACGCCGTATGACAGTGGGTCCCAGTCGTCTCCCCACCAGCAACGGTTGCAGTAGACGGGGAAGACGGTATCTGTCGGATATACCGACACGATGCTTCGATGGCACAGATCGCACGAACGATTGTATAGGGTCCGTTCGTTACGCCACGCGAGGCGCCTCTGCATGCGGCACTCGGGGCAGTGCGACGGCGTGGGAATCGAGTATTTCTTTCCGGCAAACGTCGGCGAGACCGCGTCGTAGAATGCGAGGTCTTCGTTCGTGATCTCAAACGACGCTGAACACTGGTGGCAGGCGCTCATCACAGCAGTGCGCGGAACGCATCGGACGAGAGGCCGATGTCTTTGAGATAGGTAGGCACGACGTGTTTATTGTACGGGATGGAGGCTATGGCCGAAACGATTTATCGCGGAAAAAGGCATCAGAATCAGCTAACAGACCGTTTGAAGGTAACATTGTTCGCACAGTACCTTCTCCGTTCTCTCCGGCGCATAGGTCGTTTGCATGGCGTTCCCGCATTGCGCGCACGTCCTCTCCCACAACTTGCGCGGATTGCGCTTCGCCATGCGCGCAGCGTGGCGGCATGCGAAACAGTGCGCGGGGATAGGGAGTTGCCGTTGCCGATAGAACGCCAGCTCCTGGCTGATAATCTTGTAGTTCTTGCCGCATGCCTCGCAGGCGAGCAGATCGTTCACGATGTCGTCCGGTACATCGTCGATCGCATCGGGAACGGCGATTGTCTGCGGCTGATACTCCTTCGCATCGTGCTCGTGCCACTGATACCGCTGCGCGAGAGCAAGCTCTTGCGTGAGCGGATAGTAGTTCTGCGCGAGTGAATCGTTGTAGGGAAACGGTGAAATACCGATGGGGAAAAACTCGCCCCACTCGCAAGCTTGTCCTGAGCTTGTCGAAGGGGTGCGTCGCATGTGTTCGATGATCCGCGGCACGAGCGTCTCGTACTCATCCTTCGTGTACTGCCTATTGAGGATGCAGTACTGCTTGCGCCGCAAACCCATACAGCCGAAGAGGTTACTGGAATGGAAGCAGAAGTTGCAGTAGAGAAGATCCGACACTTGGTCGAGGCAGTTGGCCGAGAAGTGCACGGTGTTGGCGCCGTAGCCGACTACGCTGCACTCGTAGAGTTTCTCGCCGTCGCCGGGCGCCTCGCAATCCATGGAATCGCGCACCGGCATGAAGGAGCGGTAGATGTGCCGGCAATCCCACAAGTCCACGCAGTCGAAACACTCGTAGGCATTTTTACAACCGGTGAGGTACTCGCCGAACACGTTCTCGTTACGCAGCCCGTGCAGCGCGCGCTGCGGGTACTGCACGGCGATCTCCGCGAAGCGCGCCTTGGCCGCTTCGTACGCACTGTGCGAACGGAGCGATGCGACGTACTGCTCGAACTGTTCTTTGCTCACGGGCTTGTTCTCCACGTGGTACTCCTTGTTGTGCAGATTGCTGCACATGAGGCAGTTGCGGCAGCCGATGCAGTTTTTGAGGAACAGCGAGTTCGCGCAATTGCTACAGTCCTGCAGGCAGCTCGATCCGTAGCAGTCGTACGAGTCGATGCACTCGTAGCACAACTCCGATCCGCGCACGCGGAAGCAGTCGGCGCAGTCGCGCGAACCGTTGAGGCTGTAGCAGTACCGGCAGTCGCGGTTCTCGTCGGAGTCGAACACGAGGTAGCAGTTCTTGTTCTTGCCGGCGTAGTTCGTGTACGCGCTGTTCTCGTCGAAGTACCCGACGGGCAGCACCGCCGGCAGCGGCACCGCGCGCCAGAGTGCATCGAGCTGTTCGAAGAACGGCCGCGAGAAATCCACATCGCGCCCGTAGCTCAGCGGATCCCACTGATCCGCATTCCAGACATCCACGCTATAGACTTTGTACGGGCTATCCGGTGCGAGATCGGAAATGGCGGGCTTACCGGTGAAGTCGCAGGTGCGCTTGTACAAGTTCAATTCATTGATGTGCGCCGAGCGCCGCTGCTGGCGGCAGTTGGGGCACAGCGTGGGATCAGGCAACGGAAACACCTGATTGTTCACCTTCGGCGACAGATGATCGAGCAGAGCTCTGTCTTCCCGGGTGATGGAAAACGGTAGCCCGCACTGAAGACAGTCTTTCTTGTCCATGCGGGAAGTATGGGGGCTGAGATCCAGAGAATCCAGCCATCAGTACACTTCTTTCCTGTAGCAGTCATCGCACAGAGCCAGCAGCTTGCGCTGGGGATCGTAGCTGGTGCGGATCGGTTTACCGCACTTGCTGCAGGTACTGTCCCACAGTCGTCGCGGGTTCCTGGTCACCATACGCTGCCGATGGCGTTCATCCGGGTGGAAGCGCGGCACGGCCAGCCCGTGCAGGCGGTAGAATTCCAGCTCTGGCTTGACGATGCGGAAGAGACGGCCGGTGGCCGCGCAGCGGACCGCCCACTGCAGGATATCATTTGTCACCTGTGTGATGTCCGATGGCAGTTGTGCGCCATCCACCATCTTCGTCACCGCCTGTTCTGGATCCTGCTGCTCGCGCCACTGCCAGTTGCTCGCCATGGCCTCTTCGCGCGTGAGAGGGAAGTACTCCTGCGCCATCGTCTCGTTGTAGGCGAACGGGCTCATGCTGATTGGGAAGAACTCCCCGAACTCTCCGGCCCTCTGCATGTGTTCGATAATCTTCGGCATGAATTTTTCGTACTCTTCCTTCAAATACTGCTTGTTGAGGATGCAGTATTGCTTGTTGCGTAGCCCGATGCAGCCGAAGCATTCGCTGCAGGAGTGCACGACGTCGTTGTATGAGCAGTTTTTGGAACTCCACGATCCCGTGCTGAACGAGCAATTGTACGAATTGAATCCCACGCTCATGCACTCGTAACCGAGCTCCGCCTCCGTCGCGTGGTTGTAGTCGCCGATGTCTTTGAGTTGAAAACCCGACGCCACGTAGCAGCAATCGTCGGCGTACGAGAGCTCGTAGCACTCGTGCAGATTGTGCGAGTTGGCGAGGTAATCGCCGGTCACATTCTCGCAGTTCGTTATCTCCGCGAAGCGGTGTACTCCTTTCTCCACCATTGCTGCGAACTGCGATCGCAACGCCGCGAGCTTCCCGTGCCGGATGGCCGCGAGAATTTCTTCCTTCTTTTTCTCGTACTCCTCCTTCGTGCACTGCTGGTTCAGCACGCAATACTGTTTCGAGCGCAGGTTGGTGCAGAGCAGGCAGTCGCGACAGCCGCGACAGTCGTAGAGGAAGAGCGAGTCGCTGCAGTTGCTGCAGTTTTGGGAGAAGAACAGGCCGTAGCTTTTCTCCACGTCCGTCACCTCGTAGCAGTGCTGCGATTCCAAACAGTTGAGCCCGTCGAGGCAACTCTCAGACTTGATCACCTGCCTGCCGTAGTGGCAGTTCTCGCAGTAGTCGGCGCCGAAGAGGAGGTAGCAATCCTTGCTGTAGGCGGTCATGTTCACGTACTCGGCGTTCTGATTTTGTACGGCGTGGAGCGCAATGCGCGGCACCGCCAACTGCAGCTCGCGGAATTGATCGAAGAACGGGCGATTGAAATCGAAGTCGCGCCCATATTCCACGGCGTCCCACCGATCGCTCCACCAGGCATCCTGTGAGTACACGATAGAGGGCGACTCGGGTGCGTAGATCGAAATGATGCTTTCGCCGGTCATGGCGCACGTACGCCGATGCAGGCTCCGTTCATTGCGGTACGCCAGTCGGCGCTGTGTGCGGCAGCGGGGGCAATGAGTCGGTTCGGGTAGTACGTATTGTTTTCCTCTCACAGTGGGTGAAACCTTGGCGAGGAACGCGCGGTCGGCGTCGGTCACATCGAAGGAAGATTGGCAGCGTACGCAGATGTGCATGGCAGTATTGTATGTCCGTGCTTACCGTTCCCTAATTCTGCGCAATGCGCGGGGGCGGGTGCTCTGTTTTTCGCTCAAGGAAGAGAAAGCCATCGAGTGCGATTTTCACAGTGAAATGTGAGTATCTGACGAGTGTAGAGTGTAAATGGGAAGATACTGACGAAGGCGATGGAGGAGACAACGGGCATGTCACAGGGAGGCATTCCATAATTGCTCGAAGTGCTCGTGGTGCAGGCGGACAAGGTCCGGGTGACGGATGACGATGGCACGAGGGTTCTGCGGATCGCAGATGAACTGGGTGACGTGTGTTTCCGTAATACCCATGTAATTCTCGACGATTGGCAGGTTGTCTTTGAACTTCGAGAGCCGATGTTCGAGCGAATCGTTCCGGCGGATCTCCTCGGCCTGCGTCGACCACGTGTTAAGGATGCGGCAGTCGATGCCTCGCGCGAGGCGCGTATGAATGAAATTCCGCTCCTCTGCACACTCATACGTCATGCCAGCGGCCTTCCAGTAGTTGTGCATGGAGCCAATGTGCAAGTACTCCTCCTCGCAGAGCTGTGGCATCCGCAAGTACTCTTCGCGGAACGCATCCAGCCCTTCGCGCACGAGAATCTGCTCATCGCCTTCGTGGCTGGTGTCATCGATATCCATGAATGGCAGCAGGCGGTCGAGCCCGCGCAGCGCAAGCTCCAGCTTGCGCAGCTTCCGCTCCTGCGTCTCCAGCGCCTTCACCAGCGACGCGAGCGACAGCGGCTCGTACAACTTTTTCTTTGCATTGAGGGGAACGGCTTTCACAAGTCCGCGCTCCTGCAGACGGCTGAGCGTACGGTACGTCGTCATGTGGTTCAGTTTGCGCGCAGCCGCGAGTTCCGATGCGCTGGCACGGCGCAGCTTCAGTAGTGCGAGGTACACTGCTATTTCTTCCTCGCGGAGATCGGCGGAGGCCAGGAGGCGGTGGAGTTTTCGCTGCATAGAAGGGAAGTATAGCGGTTCTCAGCCAAAAAAAACGATGGGCGGCCCGGGATCCCGGGCCGCCCGCTTCGTCCCGCGAGGGCTTAGTCATCTTCCGCGGTGGCCTGGAGCCTTTCGAGCTCCTCGACCGTGGGGACATGATGAGGCTGTTCCAGTCCAGTCGCGCAGGAGCATCAGCATTGCCTCCGCAGATCTGCGCTCAGATCTTTGGGGCTGTGGTCCCGTCCGGGGGGAGGGAAGAAATCCATAAATGGCCAGTAGTGTATGTTCTTCTTTGAAGGCAAGCATCAGTACACTTCTTTCCTGTAGCAGTCATCGCACAAAATCCTCAGCTTGCGTTGAGGGTGGTAGCTTGTCAGGATCTCCTTACCGCAGTCCCCGCACACACTTTGCCGTAGCTCACTGGGGTTGCGCTGGTTCCACCGCAGGCGATGCCGTTCGTCCGGGTGCAGCTTCGGCAGTGGTAACTGCATCATCCTGTAGAAATCGAGTTCACGTTTGACGATACGGAACAATCTTCCTGTATGAATGCAGATCACGGCATAGTGCAGCACATCATCCGTCACGGCATCGATGGTGTCGGGGAGATCATCGCCGCTGATCGTACGAGAGGTTGCCGGCGTTTCATCATCTTCTTCGGACCACTGCCAGCCTTGTGCTGTCGCTGCTTCACGAGCCAACGGAAAAAAGTCGGCTGCTACGGTGTGGTTGTAGGGGAAGGGTGAGAGCGCAGGCGGGAAGAACTCACCGTATTCGTCTCGGCCCATCATCGATTCTACGACGCGGGCAGCAAGACGGTCGTATTCTGCCGGCTCATACTGTTTATTGAGGATGCAGTGGTGGTTTTGCGCATGCAGGCCGAAGCAGCCGAGCAGGTTGCTGGAATGGTGGCAGCTGTCGCAGTAGAGAGCATTGCTCGTCGACCACGATGTGGCGCAGAACAGCTGTCGTTGGCAGTGCACGCCGGCGCTGAGACATTGGTAGAAGAGCTCGCCCGGCCAGCCTGAGAATGCACAGTCTCTGGCATCCTTGATGTCCTCGCAAGATTCCAAATACCGGCAGTCTTCTGCATTCTTGGTATGAAACGACTGATGCACGTTCCTGCACTGGATCAGAGAGTCACCCGTTACATGTTCGCACTGAAGGTGAAGCGCGGCTCGGCGGGGCTGGGCTGTGAGGAATTGGATGAATGTTTCCCGCATGTGTTCAATACCGCTTCGCATATGCAGCGCCAGTGATGCGGCATGCCGCTCGAATTCCTCTTTCGTCAGCTGCTTGTTCCAGATGCAGTACTGCCGGTTCCGCAACCCCGCGCAGCCGATGCAGTGCGTGCAGCCCTTGCAGTCGTAGAGGAAGAAGCTGTCGCTGCAGTTGGTGGAATCTTGAGAGAACCGCAAATTGTAGCAGCCGTCGCAATCCACGCATTCGTAGCATATCTGGCTCTTATCAATCTGCAGGCAATCCACGCACTGCCTTCCCGAGTGCACACGCCAGCCGTACAGGCATTCTTCCGCCGCGTGGCAGCCGAACACCAGGTAGCTGTCTTTCGAATAGTTCGTATAGTTCGTGTACTCGCAGTTCTCGCAGTGTGCATACACAATGCCGAGGTGCGGCACATCATTTGCGAGTTCTTCAAATTGTTCGAAGAACGAATGCGACAGATCGTACGCTCTTCCGTACGAGAGCGGATCCCACCTATCGCTCCACCAGCAGTCGTAGCAATAGACGGGAAACGGTGTGCCGTGTCGGTAGATCGAGAGGAACGGCGTCAGACACAGATCGCATGTTCTTCGATGAAGATGGCGCTCATTGCGAAAACCCATGCGGTGCTGCGCGCGACAGCGAGGGCAGAGGGTGGGCGGTGGAACGGGGAAGCGGTCACTGCCGAATGTCGGTGCGATGTGTGCGAGGAATGCCACATCGTCATCAGAGATCTCGAATGTCGTCGCACACTGTCTGCAGGTTCGTTGCATAGAGGAGGAATTATATCGACTTATAGCTAAAAAACGATGGGCGGCCTGGATCCCAGGCCGCCCGCTTCGTCCCGCATCATGCGAGGTCAGTCATCGTCCGCGGTGGTCTGGAGCTCCGCCAACTCCGCGACGGTGGGGACAGGCCGGGGCTCTGCCCATCGGGCATGTTGCCCGTATCGGATGGTGTTGGTGTATCCCGGGTCGGCGCCCGAGATGCTGACGCCGGCCCACGTCCCGTTGCCCTGAGGAACGTCCGTCGGCAGTCCAGAACCGTTCCATCCGTGGGAAATCGACTCACTCATGGAAAACTCTCCCTTGGTGCGAGACAAAGATGCGCCTTGCGGCGCAGCCCAGCGTCCGCTGGGTTGCGGATATTAAAAGGGAAAGTTGGCAAAATGCAAGAAAAGCATCCGGGCATTCACCGCTCGATCTCCCGCACCTGCCGCGGCATCCTCAATTGCAGCCGATCCAAATGCCGTTGGTCCGGGCAGCGGCGGGGGATGGGCAGGCCCATTGTTCTTAGGAAGTGAAACTCCTGCGGGATGATCTTGTACGATTTTCCCGTCACGTCGCAGGTGAGGATGGTCTGGCAGATCGATTCATCGGTTTGATCGATAGTGTCGGGAATAGCGTAAGCGGGGCCCAAGTAACTCTGCTGCGGCTGCGGATCGTCGTACCACTGCCAGCCGCGCGCGATCGCTTCTTCTTTCTGGAGGGGAAAGTGCTCCATCGCATTCGTCTCGTTGTAGCCGAACAGACTGAGTGACGGCGCGAAATACTCTCCCCACTCGCCAGTGTGCTGCATGTGATCGATGATCCGTGCGACGGTGTGTTCATAATCCTCCTTCGCGTATTCCTTGTTGAAGATGCAGTATCGTTTGTTCTTCAGCCCCACGCAGCCGAAGCAGTGCTTGCAGCCGTGGCACTCGCGCGAGTAGAGGAGCGCGTCGCCGTACCAGCACAGGAACGTGCTCATCGAGTTCGTGGCGCCGACGGTGGAGCCGACGTTGTAGCACCACTGCACGCCGTCCGGCGCGGTGAAGGTCGCGTCGTAGCTGTGGATACCCTTGGGCGTGTACGCCAGGTATTTGCTGTCTTCGCAGTCCGAGACATCGAAGCACCCGTGGCAGTTCTTGCTGTGGAAGATGGCGTCGCCGGTGCAGTTCTCGCTTCCCACGATGTTCTCGCGCCGTGGCAGCGATCGTTGTAATTCAGTGAGTCGTTCCCGCAGGGTTTGGATCGTCGCGGCTGTGAGCGGCCGGATCTCGTTCATCCGCCGCTCGTACTCTTCTTTCGTGAGCTGTTCGTTCAAAATGCAGTACTCGCGCTGCTGCAAACCCGTGCAGCACAGGCAATTTTTGCATCCGACGCAGTCGTCGATCATCACGCAGTTGCTGCAGTTGCGGGAGTTGGAGACGTACACGCACTCGTAGCAGCCGTGCGAGGCGATGCCCTCGTAGCACCATTCGCAGGAGTACAAGCACAGCGAATCGAGGACATCGTGACTGTCGACGATGTACTTGCCGTAGAGGCAATCCTGGGCGTTGCCGCCGCCGAAAAGCAGGTAGCAGTCCTTCACGTTCAGCGTGTGGTTCGTGTAGGTGCTGTTCTCGGCGTTGGTGGTGAAGAGCGCGTTGTGCGGCACCTCCGCCGAGAGCTCGCGGAACTGTTCTGTGAACGTGCGCGAGAAATCGAAGTCGCGGCCGTAGGCCGTCGCATCCCACCGATCGCTCCACCACTCGTCCTGGTCGTATACCTTGTACGGTTTGTCGGGTGAGTAGATGGAGATGATCTGCCGCCCGCTCAGGTCCGATTTCCGGTGGTGCAAATGACGGTCGTTGCGCATCGACAGCCGCGATTGGAACCGACAGTCGGGGCACAAGTTTGGCGGCGGCACTTGGAACCGCTTCCCCGCGAACGTCGGCGAGATCGCATCGTAGAACGCAAGATCATCCGGCGTGATGTCGAAGGATTGCCGGCAGCGGGTGCAGGTGCGGTTCATGGTCAGTAGATGGAAGAGAGGTAACACTCCTCGCAGTACACGATCTCTGGACGCTCCGGCGCGTACGTCGTCTCCATATCCGTGCCGCACTTCATGCACGGCCGCTTCCACAAATGGCGCGGGTTACGCAACTGCATTCTCCGCCGGTGCCGTTCATCGGGGCAGAGGCGCGGAACGGGCAGATGCATGTCGCGGTAGAACTGGAGCTCCTGCGGAATAATTTTGTACGGCCGTTCGGTTGCCTCGCACAGGAGAATCTGCTTGCAGATATCGTCACCTACATCCTCGATGCGCCTCGGGATCGCGGCGGGCGGTCCCAGGTATTTTTCCGATCCGAGATCATCGGGCCGCCATTGCCATCCCGCACTCTTCGCATCGTTTTCCCGGAGAGGGAAGTATTCCTGTGCCACAGTCTCGTTGTAGCCGAAGTGGGAAATCCTCACCGGATAGAACTCGCCCCACTCGCCGTGCTGTTTCATCAGCTCGACGATTTTCGGTAAGAGCGATGCGTACTCCTCCGCCGTGTACTGCTTGTTCAGAATGCAGTACTCCGTACTGCGGATGCCGCTACAACCGAAGAGGCAGCGCGCATTGAAGCAGCTGTTGGCATACATGCTTTCCGATACTTTGTTGCAGAAGCGCGAGAAGAGCACACGACTCACTTGGTACGCGCCGAGGTACTCGTAACAGAGCTCGTTCTCTTCGGTGTAGTTATTGTCGTGGCAATCCTTCAAATCCACTACCTGCGCGCAGTAGCGGCAGTCCTCGCAGCGGTCGGCATAGTACGAATCCGGCACGTTCTTCGACTGGAAGACGTAGTTACCGCTCACATGTTCCACTTGATTGCTCTGCATGTAACGGTGCGGGATGGAGAGCGACAGTGCGGCCAGATCGTTCCGCAGCCGGTCGTGCACAGACGGGTCGAACAGATCCAATGACGCACGGAATGCGTGGAACTCTTCTTTGGTCAGCTGCCTGTTTCCCACGCAGTACTGTTTCTTCCGCAATCCGGCACAGCCGATGCAATCGTGGCAGCCCTGCAAGTCGAAGCAGTGCAGGAGATTCCGGGAGCTGTGGCAATCGCGGCAGTAGAGGCATTCGTACAACTTGCGGCAGTCGACGCATTCGTAGCAACGCTCGCACTCGCGCACCAGCAGCGTATCGACACAGTTCTTAGAATAGTACGGAGATCCGTAGTAGCAGTCTTCGCTGTAGACCGAGCCGAAGATAAGATAGCTGTCCTTCACGTTCCCCACGTAGTTGCAGTAGTCGCTGTTCTGGGAATTCCACACCGACAGTGCCAGATGCGGAACATCACGCTCGAGTTCAACGATCTGTTCGAAGAAGGGCCGCGAGAAATCCACGTTGCGTCCATACTCACGTGCATCCCACTTATCGCTCCACCACTCCTCGTGCGCGTACACGCGGAACGGGGCATCCGGCGCGAAGTTCGAGATGATCTGCTTGCCGCTCAAATCGCACTTGCGGTGGTAGAGCGTGCGCTCGTTACGGAAGCTCAGGCGCCGCTGCCGACGGCAATCCGGGCAGTGCGTGGGCGGCGGGATCAGTTCTTTCTTGCCGTTATAGTCCGGTGAGATTTTCTCGTAGAAGGCGAGATCATCGGCGGTGATCTCGAACGTTCGCCGGCAGTGAAGGCAGGTATTTTTCATTGATTGAGGAAGTCAAAGGGTATAAATTCCGATTCCTCTATGGCAAACAACGATGACATCACGCTCCTGACGATCTTGCAGCACATGCAGGCAATGGAACAAAGGCTCACAGCGAGAGTTGACGGGGTAGACGTGAAAGTCGATAGATTGGAAACAAAGGTCGATAGATTGGAAACAAAGGTCGATAGACTGGAAACAAGGGTCAATGGATTGGAAACAAAGCTTGTGCGCGTGGAAGCGAAGGTTGATCTTGCATTGGTGCAGATAGGCAACATCGATGAGCGTTTGGATGACGTGGAAGTCGTGCAGTTGCCCAAGGTGAAGAAAGCGGTGGGCATCAAGTAGAAAGCATCAATAGACGGAAGTGAAGTAACACGCATCGCAGTACACAAACTCCACTCGACCGGGCGCGTACGATGTCTGAATTTCCTGCTGGCACTTAGCGCAGTTTCTCTGCCAGAGCTTGTAAGGATTCCTCTGCGCCGTGCGACGGCGGTGCCGCTCATCGGGACACAGGGCAGGGACGGGGATATCCATCGAGCGGTAGAACGCCAGTTCCTGCGGGGTGATTTTGTAGAGCTTTCCCGTGACGCCGCACGGGAGAATCGTCGTCGTGATCTCGTCGCCCGTCTCGCTGATCGTCTCGGGAATCTCCATCGGCGTACCCATGTAATGGCCGTCCGATTCCTTGCGCTCGTACCACCGCCAGCCCTGCCGCAGCGCTTCCTCCTTCGAAAGCGGCATGATGTCGGGAGCGAACGATTCGTTGTACGCAAATGTGCAGAGCGATTGCGGGAAGTACTCGCCCCATGAACCCGAGCGCAGCGAGTGGTTCATGGGGCCGCCGTTGTCATGTTTCATTTGCTCGATGATGCGCGGCACGAGTTCCTCATACTCTTCCTTCGTGTACTGCTTGTTGAGAATGCAGTATTCCTTCAGTCTCAGCCCGACGCAGCCGAAGATGTTCCTGCAATGAAAGCACTCGAAACTGTACGCCGCGTTCGCGACGGTGATGCAACTGGAGCAGAAGATGCTCGCGTACGACCGGTCGCCGCACGAGGCGGATTGGTACACCAGCTGGCTATTCTGCCCCCAGGAGTTGTAATCCATGCACGACTTGCAGCCGAGAGAAAGCCGCTGGGAGTGCCGGCAATCTTCCGCGTCCTTCACATCGAAGCAGTGGAAAACATTCTTGCAGTGATTGATGCGGTCGCCGCTCGATGCTTCGCTGCGTTCGATGTGCAATGCGCGGTGGGGTTGAGTGAGGAAGAAGTCGAGCGCTTCCTGGTACCATTGTTTGGTGCTCGTCCGCGATACAAGCTCCATGTCGTGTTTCTTCGCTTCGTACTCTTCTTTGGAGTACTGAACATTGAAGATCATGTATTGCTTCTGCCGCTGGTTGATACACCCGATGCAGTCCCGGCAACCGATACAGTTCTGCAGGAAGTATCCATCGGCGCAGTTCTGGCAATCCTTACTGAAGAGGAGATTGTGGCAACCGATACAGTCGATGCACTCATAGCAGCGCTCGCACTCGTAGCACACCGAACAGTCGACCGTATCGCGACAATTCTTCAGTAAATTGCTGTAGTAACAATCCTCGCAGTAATCGCTCTCGCAAAGCAGGTAGCAGTTCTTCAGGTACCCGGTCTGATTATTGTAATCGCTGTTCTGCATCGTACCCGGCGTGTTGAACAGCGCCAGATGCGGCACGACGGAAAGGAGTGAATGGAATTGATCGAAGAACGGCCGCGAGAAATCGAAGTCCCTGCCGTACGTGAGTCCGTCCCACGCATCGCTCTCCCAGGCATCGATGCCATAGACGGGGAACGGCTGATCCGTGTTGTACTGCGAGATGATTTGCTTACCGGTCAGATCGCATTTGCGGTAGTAGAGATTGCGGGTGTTACGTTCGCAGAGCCGCCGCTGCAGCCGGCAGTCGGGACACTGTTGGGGCGGCGGAATAATTTCTTTCTCTCCATTGAAGACGGGCGAGAGCGTGTCTAAGAAGGCGAGATCATCTTCGGTGATCTCGAACGTCTGCCGGCAGTGTGTACAGGATCGTTCCATTGCAAAAATACTGACCATACACTGCTGGCCCAGCCTTGGCAGTGTTCCACGTATAGTCAAACTCGTCCAACATGCAGTGAAGGTTTTCAGCGATTTGGCTTTATGTAAGCCATGATTCCACATTCATATTCTGTAGAAAAACTTCTACAACAGTGGTAGGATGATGTGGAAGTCAGGTGAGAGAAGTCAGAAATCAGATATTTTTCTATCGCATCCATGCTTTCCGAACTCCTCAAGATCGGCCTCACGCAAGAGGAAGCGAAGGTGTACATCGCGTGTCTGGAAGTGAACGGCGGGCCGGCGTCCGTCATCGCCAAGAAGGCCGGCGTGCACCGCGTGAGCTGCTATCACACGCTGGAAAATTTACTGAGGAAAAAATTGCTGAGCCAGTACAACAAGAACGGCGTGAAGTACTTCGCGCCGGAGCCGCCGGAACAGTTGCAGAAGTTGGTGGAGGAGCAGATGACCGTGGTGAAGGGGTTACTGCCCGAGCTGCGCTCGCTGGTGAGCGCCGTCGCCTTCAAACCCAAGATACGTTTTTACGAAGGACGCGACGGCGTGGAGAGAGTCTTCAGTGAATCGCTGCAGGCGCGCGGCGAGATCCTCGGCTACACGAACTTGAGAAACGTCACGGAGTTCTTCCCGAAATTCTTCGAGGAGTACACGCACACGAAATTGAATAAGAAGATCAAGACGCGCTACCTCTCGCCCACCACGGTCGAGAGCGTCCACGTGCTCGATCCGTTTCTGCCAAAATCCTACGATCCCAACTTGATCGAGATTTTATTGGTGAACCGCGATCAATTTTTATTCGAGAACGAAGTGCTCATCTTCAACCATTCAGTCGGCATCGTGTCGCTGAACGCGGATGAACTGCTCGGGTTGATCGTCGAAAGTCCTACTTTTGCTCGCACCATGAAAGCGGTGTTCGATCTGGCATGGTTGGGCGCGACGGCGTTCGTGGCGAAATGAGGGCCCCATCCGCCCCACTCCGCCTGCGGGCTCCGCGGGGCACCTTCCCCCGCCCTGCCATATTGATTATCGAGCAGTTGAACGACTGCTCTGTTCCACAAACTCAGAGACCAGCACGGGGAAGGAAACAACTACGAAGTACTTTTAACGGCTCCCTTCCCCGGTAGGTCTCCGGTGTTCTTTCAAAAGAAGACTCGTTCAATAGTTCAATGATACGAAGGGAGGAGACGGGGGAAGGGCCGGGGATGGGGTTCAGGCCAGGGATGGTGTCCTTTTAAACAGCGCATACAACGTCTCGAACGCCAGCTTCGTATCTTTCTCATCCAGATAGAGATTCAATCCCGTGAACGTTGAAGACAACTCGATCAAGTTGATGCCCTGGAGCATCAGTTGTTGGAGGATGATGTAGAGGAAGCCCGGCACCTCGCGCGTGAAGAGTTCGTCGAACTGGATGCCGACGCTCGCGATGGTGTCGTGCCGGTATGTCGGTGTCGCGGAGATCAGCGATGCGATATCGGTTTGAAACGTGCGGTCGACGATGATGGTAATTTCGGCCGTGCCTTCGGAGAGCGTCATGTACCCGTTCCGTTTCCGCACGCGCTCGTAGAGTTTCTGCGCGCCGCGGTGCACGTCCTTCTGCTTCGCGAAGGTGTAGGTGCAGAGGTGCGTCTGGATCGTCAGCTGGTCGATGTAGTACGACTGGCGCGCGGGCGTGCGCTTGCGGATCTCCCGCTGCAGCCGCGACAGGCTCATCACGATGGCGCTCTGTGTCAGCGGCTTTTTGGTGCGTACTTCGATGTGCGGACGAATGTACGCGGCCACTTGCGAGAGGTTGAGCAGCCCGTGCTGCAGACCGAACTGCAGCAGCGGTTCGCCTTCGACGATTTCCTGCAGGGCATCGGATACTCTCAGCATGTCATAAATGTAACAGTAACTGATACATATCGAAAGACACAGTTTCCGGGGATTTCAAGGCTCGTGCGTAATCGATGCGCACAGATGGCGTCTGAGAAGATGTATTTCTTTCCCCTCCTCTTTATGGAAGAGCACAATGTCTCGCAAGATGAAGTGCACGAAGCGGCCCGCACGCTGGCGACCGACAGCATGAACCCGCTGCACTACTTCGAGAAGAAGAAGGCGGCCCGCACGCTGCGCGCGGCACGCGGGAAGAAGGCGTCGAAGAAGCGGTGATGCGGCTTCGCGGAATGTGGGCGTGTCGCTCGGGGAGATTGCATGATCGCCGGGCCGTCGATACCGCTACGCCGCCATCACAGGGCGGCGTTTTTACATGGCGATGGGAATGATATCGGCGAAGTGCGAGTAGCAGGCGTCTGCTCCGCTGCCGCCCATGAGAGAATATTTCGTCAGTTGCAAGACGATGGGCGTGGATGCATCGGTTTTTAAAAGCAGCTGCGCGACTTCGGGTGCGAGGGCGTACTGCTTGCGGCCAACAGTATCAGAATCGTTCTCGTACACGATGTGATCCCCCTCCACGCAGCCGATGCCGAGGGCGTTCTTGCTCAGGTACGCATTGCCTTCGTTGTCGCTCATGAATGTGCGCAGCGCCACCGACGGTTCTTCCACCAGCCGGAATGTGACGTAGCGGTAGCGCTTGCAGTCTTTTGCGCAGAACGGTTCTTCCACCGGAATGATCTCGCTGTACCCGCGCACGTAGACCGTGCCGGATCCCGTCGCGGCGTCGAAGGTTCCTGCGGGGAGCGTGCTCGGCGCCAGTATCGTGCCAGTGAGACTCGCACTGTTCACCGAGGACGAAGTGAGTGCGTCGATAGATGGTGAGCTTGCTGATTTGTTTGGTGTGGATGTCGACGCAGGTGCTTCTCGATTGCAGCCGATGAGCACGAACACGCTCAGCAGCGCGATCAAAGCAAAGGCGCGGCCGGTCTGAAGAGTGGTGTGGTCGTACATGTTCATAGCAGACGAAGGGGAATTGCATTCATGACAATCGATTGTGCAAGTATCTTCCATGCCGCACGTCTTGTGACACATGAATCTTCTGCTGGATGCCACGACGACGGTACACCTGTATCTCTTCCATGTGCACGTCCTCTTCTCGATCATCTTCTTCGTGGGCGTGTTCCTGCTCTGCCACTGGATGACGACGGGGTTCTCGAAGGAAGACGTGAAGCGCGCCGCGTACTGGGCGCTGGGGATTGGGACAGTGGGGGTGACGCTGACTATTCCGTTTTGCTTGATGGGAACTACATTGCTTCGTGGGTAAATCCCAAGGCCCCAAGACTCCAACTTCCAAACAAATTTCAAACATCAACTTAACTTGGGAATTGGTGCCTTGGCGTCTTGGTTTTTACATACAACGCATCGCCTTCCTCAAGTTCGCTAAGTTCTCGCGCATCACCGACACGTAGGTAGCTGCCGCTTGTCGTTCTGCGTCCGTCAATCCCTCAATGGGATTCAATACAAGCGTCTGCGCGCCCACCTCGCTCGCGATGGTCTGCGAGAGCTTCGGGTTCGCGAGTGTCTCCACGAAGACGTACGTGATACCGTGCTGTTTTGCGAATGTCGCAATGTCGGCCATCGTGCGGGGCGAAGGCTCGGCGTCCGGCGAAAGGCCGGCGATGGATTTTGTCTGAAAATTGTACCGCTTGGCGAGGTAGTGGAACGCATCGTGCGCGGTGATGATGGTGCGCACGTCGCACTGCGCCAGCTGCTCGCCGTAGGCGCGGTCGAGCGCGTGCAATTCATTCAGCAGTGCGTCGGCGTTCAGCTCGTACGTCGCCTTGTGCGACGGGTCTTGCGACATAAGCGCGTCGCGGATCAGTTCCGCTTCCTGTGCCGCCAGGAGCGGATCGAGCCATGTATGCGGATCGTGCGATTGCGCGAGCGGCGCGCCGTCCAGTGTCAGACGATCACTCAAGCGAAGGATCGTCGTGCCCATCTGCCGCAGATCGGGCGCGAGCTTGTCGGCCCAACGGTCGATACCGTCGCCGTTCACGATGAGCAGCGACGACTTCAGCATGCGCGACACATCCGCCGGTGTCGGCTCGTAGTCGTGCGGCTCCACACCGCCGGGCGTGATCTGCGTCACGGTCACGTAGTCGCCGCCGATGCGCTGCGCGAAGTACGCGAGCGGGTAGAAGCTCGCGGTGACAGAGAGCGTCCCATCCGCACGCGGCGTGTTGGCTGGCTGCGTGCAGCCGGCGAGGATGATCGTGATGCCGATGAGGACAGTGCGCAGGCGCATGGGATGAAGGTGGCTCATTCTAAGACGGAGGGAGGGAAATTGCCAGCCCTCCTTCGTCGATTGCGGCAGAGGCGCGAGCTGACGTATCCTTTCTCCGGATGAGACATGCCGAGTCCCCGCCGCTTCTGCTCATGGGAGACTGGCATGCTGCGCGGAAGCCCAAGAAGTACGGCGCGCGTCGCTATCAGGCAATCGATGCCATGTTGGAGTACGGCGACAGGAAGGGATGCGAATTGCATTTGCTGGGCGACATGTTCGACGAGCGCCCGGAAGACGATGCAGTCGTTGCCGAGTGGAAATGGCTGCGGAAACGATTGCAGAATTGGATGCACGGGATGCCGTCGATGCTCTATGGAAATCATGATGGGAAGCATTACGGACGTGACGATGTCATGGGCGACATACGGCGAGCGGGACTCGTTCTGGTGAAGGGGAAAGCGGTGGCGACGCACGGACACGCATTCGGTACGCGACGCGCGAAGCATGTGATCAAAGCCGTTGAGCAGGATGGCCACCATGGCCAGTTCGATAGTGACGAGGAACTCAAGCGCGAGCTGGAGTCGTTGCAGCTCTTGTATGGCTGGGCGATGTGGTTTGAGCACAAACTCGATGCCATCGGCGTCACCAATGCCGCAGAGATCATCGATGCGTTGGACGCAGCGAAGGTGCGCACGGCAACGTGGTTGTGGAAACTGTTTCAAGCGGCTCCCGAGTGCATGCCGACGCAGGAAGAGGTATCGGCTGACTTAGACGACTACACGGTCCAAAGCGGATACGATCTCGCGAAGGCTACAGGCGCCAGCGTGAGTATTCTCGGGCACACGCACCGGCCGCTCATGCGCATCATTGATGGCGTCGTTGTGGTGAATGCGGGAAGTTTCATGACGTACGACCACCCGACCTGCGTTATGGTGCGAGACGATGCGGTTCAGTTGCTGGAGTTCCATGGAGGAACCATGAGAGTGCGCCAAGAGGCTGAAATCCCCGATGCGCAGCAAGTCGGAGCATAGGTTCAACCCTGTAAGTTCTCCCTCACAGCGGTTTTTCAATTCGCATGTCGGCCGGTACAAAGTGCATCGAATCCAGCACCGTGTTCGTCGTGGGCAGGATCTTCACGATCACGACTTTGTTGCCGAAGA
Organism: uncultured Candidatus Peribacteria bacterium; assembly: GCA_964632375.1. Taxonomy (GTDB): domain Bacteria; phylum Patescibacteriota; class Gracilibacteria; order Peribacterales; family Peribacteraceae; genus JAQBQQ01. The sequence continues at coordinate 21,103 of CAZWBO010000016.1, forward strand.
AGCCGTCGACGCGGCTGCCCTCGCCGTCGATCAGTTTCCGCTTCTGCATCATTCGTGCCTCGGCCGCGCCCACTGCGATCGGTTGGGTGCCATCGGCAGCCGGTTGCAGATCGGCGGCCGAGAGGAAGCGGCGCAGACGGTCGGGGATGCTCTCGTCGTTCGTCACGACGTAGAAGAGCTTGGGCGTGCCGAGGTCGTCGACGATCTGGAGGTCGGCGATGCCCTGCATGCGGTCGAACGTCGCACGGCCTACGATGTGCAGGTTGTCGACAATGGTCTGCGTGGGCGCGAGGATGCCGCCGATGCGCATGGCTGGGATGCCGAAGAAATCCGCGAGCGTGTCTCCGGGTCCGTCGATCAACTTTTCGCGGCGCATCATGCGAGCTTCCGCTTGGCCGATCACCATCGTGTCGGTTGCGAGCGTGATGCCGCCCTCCGCAGCGGCGTAGGGGACGGTGCCGTCCACAGGCGCGAAGAAGATCTTCGGGCTGCCTGTCGCAACGTTGACTTTCGATCGTCCCGCGGCGACATACGCGGCTACTTGTCGCTGCGTCTCTGCCGGCGCACTCCACGCCGCACTCGAGGCCATCACCGTCGACGAGAAGCGCGCGAACTCGACGAAGATGGCGGTGAACGCAATCACCATCAGTACGGGTGCCATCCACGAGACGATGTTGCGGCGGTGCGGACGGAAGCCGCGGATCAACAACGAGTTTGTGACCACCGAGAACGAGCTGAGCGCCATGGCGAGGCCTGCCAGTTCGGGGCTGAGGAAGAGGCCGAATGCGCCGTACAGCAGGCGCGCCGCGATGGGAATGCCGAGCACGTTGTAGAAGAGCGCGAAGAAGAGGTTCTGACGGATCTTCGCCATCGTCTCGCGCGCGAGTTCGAGTGACACCACTACGTCGCGCACGTCGTTGCGCACCAGGACAATACCGCCTGCCTCCAGTGCGATGTCGGTGCCGGATCCCATCGCGATGCCGAGATCTGCCTGCGCGAGCGCCGGCGCGTCGTTGATGCCGTCGCCCACCATCGCCACGCGCATACCTTCTGTCTGCAGCTGCTTCACGGCCGCCGCTTTGTCGCCTGGCAAAACTTCCGCGAGCACGCGGTCGATGCCGACGTGCCTGCCGATCGCTTCCGCCGTGCGGGCGTTGTCGCCGGTGATCATCGCCACGCCGATGCCCATACGCTTCAGGCGGTCCACCGCTTCTTTCGCACTCTCCTTCACGGTGTCCGCCACGGCGATGAGGCCGATGACGGTCGTATCTTCCATCACGATCATTACGGTCTTGCCGTCGCCTTCCAGCGAACTCAGGCGCGCATCGATGCTCTCGATATTTGTCGCCTTCCTTTCCTCTGCGAGTTTACGATTGCCGATGGCCACGGTCTTCGTGCCGATCGTTCCGGTGATGCCGCGGCCCGGCATCGCGTGGAACGCGGTCACCTCGTGCAATGTCAGTTGCTTCTCTTCCGCGCTCTTCGCGATGGCATCCGCCAATGGATGTTCCGATTGCCGCTCCACGCTTGCGGCGGTCGACAACACGTCATCGTCCGATCCTTGCAGCGCGATAACATCCGTCACCACCGGCTTGCCGTGCGTCAGCGTACCGGTCTTATCGAACACGATGGTGCGGATGCGGCTGGCCATTTCGAGCGGCTCGCCGCCTTTGATGAGGATGCCGCGCTCCGCGCCCTTGCTCGTTCCCACCATGATGGCAGTGGGGGTGGCGAGCCCCAGCGCGCACGGACAGGCGATAACCACCACGGCCGTGAAGGTGAGCAGCGAGAACGTGAGCCCGGCATCGAACACGAAGAACCACAGCACGAACGTAAAGACGGCCGCGAGGAGCACCGCCGGTACGAACCATGCCGACACGCGGTCGGCGAAACGTTGGATGGGCGCTTTGGATCCCTGCGCTTCTTCCACCAAACGGATGATCTGCGCGAGCATCGTGTCGTTCCCCACTTTCTCGGCCGTGAACTCCATGCTGCCGTTACCGTTGAGCGTGGCGCCGATCACGCGGTCGCCCGTGTTTTTTTCCACCGGAATGCTCTCGCCGCTGATCATCGACTCGTCCACCGATGTGTGGCCCTTCGTGACGGTGCCGTCGACGGGCACTTTCTCGCCGGGGCGAACCAGAATGATATCGCCCACGCGCACCTGTTCGATCGGGATGTCTTCGGTTTTGCCGTCGCGGATGACACGGGCAGTCTTGGCTTGCAGCTTCATCAGCTTCTGAATGGCCGACGACGTGCGGCCGGTTGCCTTCGCCTCGAGCCATTTGCCCAGCAGCACGAACGTGATGAGCAGCGCGGATGTCTCGAAGTACAGATCCGGAATCTTCTCGGCGCCGATGCCAAAGACCGTGCCGTTGAGCAGGGCGAAGCGCGCGAAGTTCACCAGGCTGTAGCCGTACGCGACACTGGTGCCGATGGCGATGAGGCTGTCCATATTGAAGGTTCGCATGCGCAGCGCCGACCACGCGCCGCGGTAGAAACCGCGTCCGACGATGAATTGCACGGGGGTAGCGAGTATCAGCGAGATCAAGCCTGCATACGGAGGCAGCGTCGCCGTGCCGGGCAACCAGAAGAAGAAATCGAGCAGCATGAAGTACACCATCGGCAGGCTCAGTGCCAAGCCGACGAGGAAGAGCAGTTTGTAGTACCCCGCCTCTTCCGAGTGGTGCATGTGCGCGTGGTCGTGACCATCGGCTTCCATAGCCGTGTAGCCGGCATTCTGCACTGCCTTAATGAATGCGGACGGTAGGGCCTTCGCATCGTCGAACCCGATGGTCGCCTTGGCGGCTGCGAAGTTCACCGTCGCACGCTGCACGCCGGGAATTTTCTTGAGCTCGCGCTCGACCAAGTTGGCGCACGAGGCACAGTGCATGCCGGTGATGTGGAGCGACGTCTTCGCGGTGCTCATGATGCGGATGGGGAAGGGGGATCGATGACGGTGAAAGTGCCGGGGAACATGCCCATGGTGCAGGTGAAGCGAATGGTGCCCGTCCGCTCGGGCGTGAACTCGATGACGTTCGCGCCCGGCTTCAGGTACTTCATGATGGAGAGCGAGGGCACGCTGATGCCGCCGGAACAGGAGTTCACGTTCGTGGCGTCGATCTGCCACCGCACCGGCACGCCGCGGTAGACGGTGAAGGTATCCGGCGCGTAACCGCTCGCCGTTTGTGTCATCGCGGCCACCTGCACGCCGTCGCGCAGCTCCACATTCTGCAGCCCGTTCGCCATGGGTGCCGGCGTGCCGAAGGGCGACGCGAGCCCGGTTAGCCGGTATCCGTTGCCGAAGTTGAACACAGCGAAGGCGAGCACCAGCACGCCGGCGGTCTTGAAGAAGAGCCGCGACGACTGCCCGCGCACTGCCGCCGTGAGGCCCCCGATGCCGAGCAGGCCGGGCGCGGTGCCCACTGCGAACGCCGACATCAGCAGCGCGCCGTGCGGGAACGAGCCCGACGCGATGGCGCTCACCTGCATCATCTGCGTGAAGCCGCACGGGAGGAAGAACGTGAGCATGCCACTGACGAGCGCGCCGCGGTGGCTGTATTCCCTCTCATGCCGATCGCTCATGCCGAGTGCCCGTGCGATGCCGCTCGGCAGCGCGACCTTGAACGCGTCGAGCGCGGGAAAGATGCCCGTTAATTGCAGCCCCATCAGGAGCATCACCAATGCGACGATCATGGTGATGACGCCCAGCGCGATGCTGCCGAACATGAGGAAGCCGCCAGCGGCGCCAAGTAACCCGCCGAGGAAAAAGAACCCGCCGATGCGTCCGAGGTTGAAGAAGAGATGCGGACGGAACTTCTGCAGGAGAGTGGCTTCCGGATGCCGTGCGGCATGGCGCACGGCGATGCCGAGAATGAGCCCGCCAACGAGCGCCATGCAAGTGGAGAGGCCGGCCGTGAGGCCAACGGCAAATGCTGCAGCGAAGCCCGTCGTCTCGATCGTTGTCGTCGAGAGGCTCAGGAGTCCCGTGCGACTGGCCACGACGTACAGCCCGAAGGCGAAGAGCGCGGCGAGCGCCAAATAGGCATACTCGTTGGTGTCGCGTGTGATCCATCTGCGGCGTTCCTCTTGCCCCACTTCGTACCCAACGCTCTCGATCGCGACGCGGATGCGGTCCGCATCCGGCGCGCCATGGCTGTAGATAGTCGCCTCGTGTTTGGTGGCGCTGGCGCGGACTTTCTCGATGCCCGGCACATCGCGCAGCGCCTGCTCCACGAGCAGCTCGCACGATCGACAGTGCATCTTGCGGATGGGAATCGTCGATTTCTGCAGCATGGGAGAGAGGGTTACTTGTTCGCGAGACGCGAGACGGTGAGGATCTCGTTGATCATCTTCTGCTTTTTGGCGTGGCTGCCCGTGTCGAGCGCCGTCTGTACGCAGCTCGCCAGGTGTCCTTCCATCAGCGACTGATGGGCGGATTTCAGCAGTCCGATGACGGCCAAATTCTGCTGCATGATGTCGATGCAGTACGCATCGTCTTCGATCATCGACTGGATTTTCTGGAGGAGACTGGTCGCCTTCTTGGCTGCTATAAGAGATTTTTGCTTCTGTTCGGTCATGGAGTTGAGGAAGAGACAGCGCGATGGTACCCATACCCCAGGTATAGGTCAAGATGAATGTCTACTTGAGATGTTTCGGGACATGCGAAGAGAGACCGCGATCGGCGTATGGTGCAGTGATACGTTCGTCAGTTCCCGGGCGCGCAGCAGCTTCCAGAAAGGATTATTCCGTGTAATGAGAAGTGGCGGATGTTGGTGAGTCAGTCTTGCATCCTGCGGCGAAGCAAAACGAGAACCAAGACATCGGATGCAAAGACAGGAGCCCACTACCCGGTCCCCTCTGCCGCCCTACGCGAGCGGCAGAGTATTCGGGTGACCTCACTTCTTCGGTGTTTCCATGGTCTTATTGTCCATTGGAGCGTCCTTGGACTCCGGTGCAGCGGTCTTGTCGGTCGCCATCGGACCGGGAGTCTTCTGCTCATCGTGTGGCTGTGTCATACGGAAAGGAGGAAAGAAATAGACGGATGCTTCTCGATCACGTCCTCAGGTACTCCGCTTCTGGATGCTCCAAGCGGAGCGACGGGGAGTCGAGAGGAAAGAAAAGGAGGGTGCAACCGCCAGTGGTGACGTCCGAGCGGGGTGAACGTTGCTACTCGTCCTTGCGTCCATACCGTTCGTACGGTTCGTCTGTTGGCCTTTCGCAGCCAATTCCGCGATTGCTTTTCCACGATTCCTTGTGGCTATGGCGGGAATTGCAGAGTAGTGTAAAAGATTCTATGAAGCGCACAACACACATACCACAGCGGCACTCGAAGACCGGGCATTCTGTGAGCGTCGCGCAGCGGCAAGTGCAGGCCGAAAAGAAGAGACGATCGGATCACCTCCCGGCAGTGCCGAGTACAACCGTTCGCACGCGGCGAGAGCGGACAAAAACATCGCGCGCGCGGTCGGTCTCCGTCGAGTGCTGTTGCCCGCCATTTCCCCGTCGTCGGCATCGGCGCCTCGGCGGGCGGTTTGGACGCCTTTGCGAGATTACTCTCGCATCTGCCGGTCGAGACCGGCATGGC
>CAZWBO010000017.1:0-25266 GCA_964632375.1 uncultured Candidatus Peribacteria bacterium
CTCAGTATCTGCTGCGATTAAATTGCGGGTGTGTCGCCCCCTACCGAGGCTGAGTCACTATCGAAATAATGGATGTTAATCCCACCACGAGTGCCTGTCATGGGCTGGGTTCCTATGTGAGATTGACGATGTCGCGCTATTTTTTCTGCGGCAAGAATGATGTTCTGATTACTGGGTGTTTCAGCTGCACCGTGAAGACTAATCCAGAGATGCCTGAGTTCAATATTTTTTGCGATCATGTCTAAAATATGCTGATCCTGTGCCGGAAGCGAATGACCGTAGATGAATAACTGACCTTGAATGCGCGAGAATTTATCAAGGCAATCAAAAAGGTAACTGCTCGCCTCAATTTTCTTTAACTTTGAGAGAGAATCTCCTTCGGCTACAAACAATGGGTATTCTTTCCTGTTTAGAGCTTCTCTGATCTGATCAATCAAATTGATGCCGGTTCCTTCCCACACTCGTTTTCGCACTGATCCACCGTCTGTATAAAGGTGTAGAGCTCCATGCAACCAATAAATACGAGGTTTTCCACGGGTTTTTTCTGGCATGTATTCACAACAATCAAGTGGCGTATCTTCATCGCGAAAAAACCCGTCGCAGAATTTATGAGGATCTTTGCTGAGAACTGTCCAATATGCGAGCAGGTCGTAATTTAATGAATAGATATCATCAAAATGGGAAAAGAAGCTATGTGATGCCTCATACTTCCTTCCTGGAATTCGAGAGGCATTTATTGGATGAACGGAACTGATCGCATCTGCCAAATAATTTTTTACAAGACTATAATCGTTCAGCATATTCCTCGAAGTGTCGGTGTTTATCATTCCATAGTGAGTTGCCATCCACGCCCCGTCATCCAAGGCGCGCAAAACTGCTTCAAAGTTAGATTCTCCAAAATGAGAAAAAACGTCTTGAATATGTGCAGGAAGGCCAGAATCAGTAATTTTCTGATAAAGGGCGCTGTATCTAAAGGAGTCTAGACATCCAATACTATGCCCGTTGCCGATAAGCAATCTACGTTTATTGGCACACTCTTCAGGTGGGACTTGTTTCGATGCCGACATCGCTTCAGCGAATGTTAAGATTTGGACTGGCATTTATTCTGTGGGTGCATTGGAGGCTGGGGCAAAGAGATTTTTATTAATTTCAACGAACTTAGCCTCCGCTAGTTGAAGAATCTCTTTAGCGCACGGGACGCAATAATTTTTTCGTGATCGTCTGGGACCCTCAAAAACAGCAAGGCAGCATTGCCCCTTAGAAATTGAGTGTGAGCGTTTATGGTGGCATTTTCGCTTCTTTTCAGCGGTCTCAATTGCGATATGCCTGAGGATGTCGCGAAATGGTGCCATGGTATTTATGGTAAATGACTACGGATTTCATCACGAACCTGATCACCGACGTTGTCCAGATTCTCAAGGGCATTTTCTGCTTGATCCGCGCTCATGTCCTTCCTCTGCTTCGAGGCAATGCCGACAGACTTGTTGATTGCCCTGTTGAGCAATTCTGTTACCGCCGCGCGATTGTCCTGCGCCCCGACCGAGGTTACTGCCTTGCCGACTTCCCACCCACCCTGCTTAAAACCCAAATCCGCGATAATACGGTTAACGACGGAATTGCTGCGTTCCGATAACCTCTTCCTTGCAGCCTGTCGCCTACGTTGAGGACTAACCGGAATCTTCGTTGGTTCTTGTTCAAGATTTTCCTGTATTTCCCTCAACTTCTCTTGCAGGGCATCTTGAGTCATCAGATCACCAACCTTCACGCCAGCAACAATCTCTCTGCTCAGGATTTCCTTCAATACGCGCTCGTCTTCTGGGTTGAGAAATGAGGCTCCGATGAAATGACTGACTATCTCGTTATCAACTTGCATTCCCAGATCGAATCGCCGTGGGCGGCCTTCTCCGTCACCATCACCTTCGGATACAGCTGGCGGTTGGGCGTTGAGCCATTCTCGGAATATCTTTTGATCAGCTAGATCCAATTCTCGGAAATCATCCCAATGCTCATCATTGTTCAGCCCGACGTGAGAAACGATGTATCCCTGGTTATCGACGTGACCGGGGTCGTTTTCTTGGATAACGCGCATGATTCTTCCTACGAACTGAATATAGGGTGAAAGACTACGGAATGGACGGAATATCGCCGCGACACTGAGGAGAGGGTGATCAAATCCTTCACCTAGCATCTGGACTTGAACCACGCAGTCGATCCTGCCCTTCTTCAAGTCATCAATCACTGCGTCCTGCTCTTCCTCATCCATCTCACTATGGATTTCACGTGCTTTCCAATTCCGTTCTTCGTACAGCGCTCGAACTTGCCTGGCATGATCAACGGAACACGCAACGGCGATGATTTGATGATGTGTCCCGCTCTTAGCCCGGAGTGCGAGACAATGCTGAATGCTTGCTTCTACAATGTGACGATTACATTCGGGGGCCAATGCGACTCCGCGACGAAACCATTGCTCTTCACGAAGATTCATAACTTCAGCCAATGTGTGATGGCGACTGTCACCTCGGTAGGTGAAGTAGATATCAGCCGGCGCAACGTTCACTGAATGAATTTGCTTGATGTACCCCTTGATCATTGCCTTAGCGAAGGGGTAACGGTAAATGATTTCTCCTTCTAGATCCTGTCTGTCACTGCGGAAAGGGGTGGCCGTAAGGCTGACTACCTTTGCGTTCGGGAACCGCTCAAACACCTTCCTCCAGCTAATGGCTGCATTGTGATGTCCTTCATCAACGAGGATCATGTCGAAGAAATTTTGAGGAAATTGCGGCAGCCAACGATCGGCGGAGCTGGCGAGTTGCTGGATATTGGTCACAACAAAATGGCTTTCATTGCAGTCGTGCAAGTTCGCATTGGCACCATCGAGAACAGCACAGAACGGGCCCCGCTCGATAGTGCTCAACACTCGTGTGCGGAGCCAGAAACACTTTGGGCTGGCGGTATCTAGCGCCTCGGCGACTCCCTTGCGAATAGTAAGATTGGGCGTGATCACGAGTACTCTTCCCTTTGAAACTCCAAAGGGCAGAATTGAAATGACTCCGGTCTTGCCGCAACCGACAGGAATTTGGAGCATTACAGGATCGCTCTTTGTGGCGAAATGATCACGGACCGCGCGATGCGCCTCTTTTTGAGGCTCACGCAGTCGATCATTTGCATCGATGTTTACGGGGATCTGGAAAATCTCACCCATGTCATCGGTTCGTGCTTCTCCTCGTCTGTATTCCAAGCGATAAGGCTCAAGATCTGTTCGCCTGTAGAAGCGGTATCCACTTACGGGATGTCTTATCGGAGACAGTTTCTCTGCGAGATCCCACCTACGAAGAGTTTGAGCAGAAACGCCAAGATAGTCAGCGGCTTCTTGAATTGAGAGATAATCAGGATCAGGAGACCTATCGGGGCTGCTTTGGATAAATGCATCATCAACCATGTACAACCTTATACATCTATATACATCATGAGCGCAATGGCAAAAATTCCTGGACTCTCAAAAAGAGCAAAGTGCTGTGTCCATTTGAAAAGTCTTAGCTGCGAAGGTCTTTTCGAGCAGCCCTCATGATCTTCTCCCTTCCTTCGCTCGGGCTGATCTGTTTCGCTGCTTTAAAGAGCGCGTCCTTTGCCTCCTGCTTCGTCGTGTCAGGAATCTGTTTCTGGAGCTGATTCACCGCATAGTTAACTTCATATTTTTCTTTGAAGCTAATCAGGTTGCGATCCGGCTTGCCGATGTTTTTCTTATCGTCTGCCATGCCGCCATTATATCACAAAGGGCACTGGAGATTGCCACCCGACCCAAAAGGGATTCGAACCTCGCTATGTTCAAGAATTTGTAGTGCATAGGCAGCACGGTCGCGTGCACGTGTTGGCTGGGGCGACGATATTGCCACCGATCATGAATTGTAGCCTTTAATCTTTGACGTTTATCTCTATGAAGCCAAGAAAGTGGAGTTGGCTACATGATATGAAATGTATCCTTAATTCAAAATCCTCTCTCGCACAATGTTGCTTGGGCGATTACCTTACCACTAACCCCTAATAGAAAATTGTAGCCCCGAGTTTTATTTTTCTCTGACCACAATATATTTTTACTCTAGGAAAGAAAAATCACTATGAGTATAATATCGAAATGCCAAAGCAACCTCCTATAACCTCCATGTCGCAGTCACCTATTCATTCCTCTGTGCTTGATTTTCAGGAAATCGATGAAACAATGCTTATGATGGTTGGGGGCAAGGGTGCCAACCTGGGGGAAATTTCCAGAATAGATGGAATAAACGTGCCGGACGGATTCTGCGTCACAACCGACGCATATAAACATGTAATCGGACAAATATCAGAATTGCCTGCTCTTCTGGAGCAACTATCTCTCTTAAAAATAGAGGATACAAAAAGAATCCGTGAAATCAGTAAAAAGATTCGAGGCGTCATCAAAGGGGCGCCTATCGGAAAGGAAATTGATGGAGCAATTGCTCATCATCTTTCGGCACTGGGAGATACAAATGCCTATGCAGTGCGTTCCAGTGCCACGGCAGAAGATTTGGAAATGGCATCGTTCGCGGGACAGCAGGATACGTATCTGAATATCATCGGCAGGGAGGCTATTCTCACACACATCAGCAAGTGCTGGGCGTCGCTCTTTACGGACCGCGCGGTGATCTATCGGATGCAGAATCGAATCGATCATCGGAAAATTTATCTTGCTGTTGTCATTCAGAAGATGATTGTGCCGCAAGCTGCGGGAATTCTGTTTACTGCGGATCCAATTACAGGCAACAGGAAGATCGTGTCGATCGATGCCAGCTTCGGACTGGGCGAGGCACTGGTGTCCGGCTTGGTAAATGCTGATAACTACAAAGTGGAAAGCGGCAAAATAATCGAGAAGAAAATCTCAACGAAGAAATTGGCAATCAATGCACGGAAAGAAGGAGGAACGAAAGAAGAAGCGATAGCGGCCGATCAGCAGAATGCACAGACACTCACGGACGCGCAGATTCAGGAACTGGAGACAATCGGCAGAACCATCGAAGCACAGTTTGGCCGTCCGCAGGATATCGAATGGTGTCTGGCTGATGGCGCGTTCTTCATTGTTCAAAGCCGCCCCATCACAACACTCTTCCCCATTCCGGAAACGAACGATCAAAAGAATCACGTGTATGTCTCAGTCGGTCATCAACAAATGATGACGGATGCGATGAAGCCGCTCGGACTCTCTATGTGGCAGTTACTCGCTGCCCGACCTATGCACACAGCGGGAGGACGACTATTTGTGGACATAGCAGAACAACTGGCGTCCCCCGCAGGAAGAAACATCCTCATCAATGTCCTCGGCAAATCCGATCCGCTGATGAAAGACATATTTGTGACTTTGGTAGAGAGAGGACATGGGCAGGATCAAGCCGAAGAGAGCGCGACAGCAAGGGTAAAAGGGCCGCCTCCTCCGGATTTTCAGACACTGAAAGATTATGATCCGATGATTGTGGATGAGTTGATACAGCGTAGTCAGACAGCGATAGGCGAGTTCAAGAAAACCATTCAAGCAAAAGCAGGATCGGATGTCGTGGAATTCATCCTGGAAGATATCCAAAAGCTACAGCAGTTTATTTCCGATCCGAAAAGTTTTGGGGTGATCATGACTGGAATGAATGCCGCATCGTGGATCAATGAAAAGATGAACGAGTGGTTGGATGAAAAAAATCCGGCAGACACACTGTCTCAATCCGTCACGCACAATGTCACATCGGAAATGGGCCTCGCGCTTCTCGACATTGCAGATGTCATTCGTCCGTACCCGGCAATCATCGCATATCTGGAGCATGTGAACGACGACAACTTTTTAGATGCACTCACGACCTTTGATGGAGGAACACAGGTCCGCGACGCTCTGAGTGATTTTCTGCACAAATACGGTATGCGTTGTACTGGGGAGATTGATATCACCAAAACCCGTTGGAGCGAAAAACCAGCCACGCTCGTTCCGCTGATTCTCAGTAACGTCAAAAACTTTGAGTCGGGTGAGAGGAAGCGGAAGTTTGAGCAGGGGCGGCAACAGGCAGTGAAGAAAGAGCAGGAATTAGTCGGAAAATTGAAGCAGCTGTCCGACGGTGAGGAAAAGGCACAAGAAACAAAGCGCATGATCGACCTGGTCCGGAATTTGGCCGGATATCGTGAATATCCAAAATATGCAATTGTCAGCTGCTTCTTCGTGTACAAGCAGGCGTTACTCAAAGAAGCGGAGAAGCTTGTAGAAGCTAACGTCATTCACGACAAAGAAGATATCTACTACCTCACTATCCAGGAACTGCGGGATGTCATACGCACGAAAACAGTGGATCAAGAAATCATCCATAAGCGAAAAGAGGACTTCACATTCTTCGAAAAACTCATCCCACCCCGCGTGATGACTTCCGATGGAGAAATCATTGCAGGGAAATATAAGCGCGAGAATATTCCCGCCAATGCTCTTGTCGGTCTCCCTGTGTCATCCGGAATGGTAGAAGGACGCGCACGCGTTATTTTCCGCATGGAAGATGCAAATCTGGAAAAGAGCGACATCTTAGTTACTCCTTTTACCGACCCCAGTTGGACCCCGCTCTTCGTCTCCATTAAAGGCCTCGTCACCGAAGTCGGCGGGCTGATGACCCATGGAGCAGTCATCGCGCGCGATTATGGATTACCTGCAGTGGTCGGAGTAGAAAATGCGACCAAACTGATACAAGACGGGCAACGCATTCGTTTACATGGAACAGAAGGGTATGTAGAAATTCTGTGACAAATGATCCATTTCATGGAAAGACGCTGCCTTGTACTAGAGAATAGGCACTGGGAAACCTCAACGAAATGGCTCCTAGACGTACCGAGTTTTTAGCATCCTGAAGCCAAGACGGTCGGGTGCACGTGTTGGCTGGGGAGGAGGGATTCGAACCCCCGAATGCCTGCTCCAGAGGCAGGTGCCTTACCACTTGGCTACTCCCCAACGTGACCAAAATATCATTGCTCCTTTCTGTCCGTCACGCTCCCGCCCGCCGGAGCCCGCAGGCGAAGGTGGGGCTACTCCCCAATGTGACCGTGATGCAAATACTTCTTCTACTTCCGACAGGCTCTTGCCCGCCATAGCTCCACAGAGCGAAGGTGGGGCTACTCCCCAACGTGAATGAGATCTGACGTACTCCTTCTTTCCGTTACGCTCCCGCCGGAGCTTGCAGGCGAAGGTGAGGCCACTCCCCAATACGACCATTTCCGCTGAAAGGGCACCGAATTATGGCCTAGACTTCCGGGGCTGCCAAGCGTGATTTTCAGAAACCTTGCAGGAAAGCCTCTGGGCGTATGCGCAATCAAATTGCGCGTCAATCGTCGACCCTGTAGGGTCAGCCCTTTAGCTGCATGCCTGAATATTCCTCCCTCGCTGGCGCCTTTTCGCAGGATATCGATGTGAGGCATGCTGCGATCCTCTCGCGGTACCCGACATCGGAGGGTGAGACGGATTCGAATCTCGATACCTACCCCATCCAGGACCGTGGCGGATTCTCCGCGTCTAATCCGCAGAAGTTGTGGGCCATCGAGGGTGGCCGGTTCCTCCCGGTAGTCGGCAAAGAGGCGACGTACGTCACTACCATGCGGCCGCCGCGGTCGCTCATGGAGTACTTCTCTTGGCGGTACGACCAAGTGGCCGGTAATATTCTGCAAGTGTCGCCGGATCATTTCTGCGAAGAGCTGAATGCGAATCCCTATATTGAGAAAGTGGTCGTGCCGTTCCCGTACCGCGCACTCGAGAAGCATGCGATCCCGCCGGAGGCGCACCATCAAGCACTCAGTAAATTGACGCTGCACGAGATGGGGATTGATGTGCCGAGGTACAAAATTGTCTGTCCGCAGGATCTCGACTTACGGAAACTGCGGAGCATGCTCGGGGAAGAATTTTATTTGAAAACGCCACATGGGCAATCGGGCGAAGGAAACGCCGAGATCAAAGGTCCAGACGATATCGAAAGAGTGAGGGAGCAGATCAGATTCTGCCGCGGTGAGGTCACCGCACTCCTGGCGGAGGAGAAGATCGACCACGTGATGAACTACGGTGTGCAGGCGTTCCTCCACCGCGACGGCACGCTCGATATGATCGGGTACTCCGAACAGAAGACGGAAGAGGGAAATTATTTGGGGAGCGTGATGCAGGTGGATCAGCCGCTGCTGGAAAGTTTCCGCGCGATTATGGAGAAAGCGGCGGAGTATCTGAGCGGCATCGGTTACTTCGGATTCGTCAGCTTCGACGTGCTGGAGGATGCCGCGGGCGACAGGTATGTGATCGACGGGAACATGCGCTTTACCGGCAGCACGCCGTTGTATTTCCAGCTGGCGCATTTTCGGCAGACCGGGAAAACCGTCGCCGAACTCTCGATGGAGCTGATCATGCGGGAGAAGAATGTAGACGAGACGTTGGGGCTCCTGCAGCATCCGCTGCAAGATGAGCGATTCAGCATTCTCACCGCGAGCGAGCAGCAGAATGGAACGCACATAGTGGGGATGTTGGCGGGAGGTTCACAAGGAGAGCTCAGAGAGATCGAACGAGAACTGAGTGGAAGAGGGCTCGTGCGGGAGAGTGCATCATCGTGAGATTTTTTTGTGTATAAAGCCTTCATCGCCTGGGCACGCGAGAAAAATTTGCCGTGCACTTGAAACGAATCACACTGGATGCATGCGGAATGACATCGGCCGAAATCAAGGTTCCTCGTGCATCACACGCCGAACGGCATTGGGCGCGATGGCCGCCGCTCTCATCCCGCGCTCGATTCTCTCCGGGGAGGCGCACCCGCCGCCGTTACCGACTCTGTCCGATACCATGTTCGCCAAGCGCGCAGACGAGTATCCGTACGACATCTCGCCGCTCGTTGTGATGACACAGATGGAGGAGCGGCTGTTCCCAACCCACACCCGGGCGCACGAGGCCGTGCAGATAGCCGATGCCATCGCGGCGTCGGTGAAAGAGAAGCTGCATGCGGAGGTGGTGCGTATCGTCCCGGCTGCGGAGTCGCCGGATGAGTCGCTGCGCATTGCGTCGACGAGCCGCGAACTCATGAAGAAGTACATGCTGCTCATCGCCGAGCACATACTGGCGCAAGGCTACTTCTACGACCAGCGCTCGACGTACCACGAGGGTATCCTCGAAAAGGAACGTCATAAGGACTGGCCGCTCGACTGCGATCTTACCTCGCACATCGCGCTGCACGTCGCCGGCGCGCACGACATGCCCGTCGCGGGCGTGGAATCGCTGCACCACATGTACGTCATGCTCCTGAATTTCCCGGACGTGGTGGAAATGACCGAGATGGGAAAACCAGAATTCTTTCAGACACATGAGCAGAAGAAGAGCCAAGATCGCCTGCACCCGGATGCCGCTGCGTTGCTCGGCCTGTACCGTCGCATGTCACAGCGCCAGTTGGAGCAGATTATTACGGGAAACTTGCTCAACAGCATCGTCTTCGATACGAACGCTGCACAGAAGGGGGTGAAGGAGAGTGAGGATACGTGTGAGGTGGGGGAGGAAATCCTGCGCGACTACGGCCCGGGCTATCTCAACGTGCACGGCGTCGTCGCCGCACATGGCGACGCAGCCGACGCGTACATGCGTCAGACAGGCGACCCTTCGCCGGAACGCGGCCGCCGGCAGAAGTATCACCACGAACGGCGCAGCGATCTCGTGTCGGCGTACGGCGATCTGCTGAATGCGCCGACGCGGTACAGCTGGATGCGCTGAGCATCACGCGCTCCTCACCCGCTTGCCCATCTTCTTCAAGAAGTGTTCCAGCCCGCCCTTCCCGTACTGCAGCACGCGCGAGCCGCGCGTGATCTTGCTGATGCTCACGTCGAGCTGGTCGGCGATATCGCGCTGGGGGGTGCCTTTGGCCAGCGCCTGCACCAGCTGCCACCGCTCCGCCAGCGAATCGATCTCCTGCGGCGTGAACAGATCCTGCAGCAGCAGATCGGCCTCCTTCGGCGAATCGACGGACGCCAGCAGTGCGCAGAGTTCCTTGTAGTACTTGGGGGACAGCGGCATAGGCACCATCATACCAAGTCGCGCCGGAAAGGCACGCCTGACGCCGTCGGTATCGAACTCGAGCCGGGCCCCCTCGCGTCGTACGACGAATATCTTCTCTAGGCGACATGCCGCAGGCGGCGGCGGGTATGCCAGCCGATGGGACGCAGCACGGTGAGGCTCTCTTCGCTGTCATCCGCATCATGGTGCAGGCGCATGCGTCGCGACAGACGTACGCGTTTCGGCATCGGTGGGGGAAGATCCGCACGATCATGCGTACGCGCGTTTGAATGTGCCGTGCGTGCGTCGCCGTCTTGATCCTGTTCCATGCGCCGCTCGAACCACCGGCGCATGCGCTCTCTTCGATGATGCCAGTTGCTTCTGATACGTGTCTGCATCCGACGCGTCGATTGCCCTACCGCTGCGAGCACTCTCCGCATGCGCTGTACCGCAAGCAGCTCTTCCTCTTCGTCCGAAAAGCCGGCTTCTTCCTGCTGCTCTTCCTCGTCGCTTGTTTGCTTCTGCCGTTGTCGCAAGAACATGCGGTGCGTTCGTGTCGGCTGCCGCCGCATCGCCGGTCCATCGGTGCGAGCCAGTCTTTCGCGAACGGTGTGGGTCATGCGTTCCCGCTGCTCCTCTGTCGATTCCCACAGCGCCTCCGTACCGTCGCGCAACCACTCAAAAATCTTCCAGCACGCAACGCCGAGCGCGGCGAGCGCGAAGAAGGGGATCAGTAGCAAGTAGGCGACGGATTCGAAGCCTGAGCCCGATGGCGCATCCTTGTCGCCGGATGTTTCCGCGCCGAGCGATCCGAAGAAGACCCAGAACGCCACGAACACCGAGCCGACGCTGAGGAGGAACTGGACGGTTTCCATGTTTATTTATAATAAAATATATATTTAAATATGTCAAATACTCATATCATGGCTTATACACGACAAAAAAGCATCATCCTCCCAGGCATCGTTACTGTTGTGCGTAGATGGGCTGAGCGGTGAGCTGCTCGCCGGGCGCGGGCACGATCGGTCGAGGTGCTTGCACCGTGGCGTACGGCGTGCCGATGGGACGTATCAGATTTCCCTGCAACGAGAGTGAACTGAGCGTGAGGAGAAGCCCCCATGCCGCGAGGACGATGCCCATCGCCAGCAGGCCAATGGAGTGCAGGCGCGACGGGTGGAGGAGGTGATCCACGAACATAGTGGCCCCACTATACGCCGAGTGCGGCCCGACGGAAATACCGGAACATCCGCACATACTGTCGAGTGATGTTACTGTGCAGCGGGGTCGTCCGTACTAGAATGCGCACATTCCCCCTTCCCCCATGAAACGCTTCGTTGCCCTCTTCTCCCTCACGGGGTTCCTCGCCGGTTGCACGGCCGGCGCGCCGCCTGCTGCTACCCCTCCCGATCAGTCCGCGGTCGTCCCGACCGTCACCGCTGCCGAGCCCGCTGCCTTCGGCGACACGGTGAAGTATCAGCCCAACACCACGAAGATCAACCCAGCCATCGCGGCGCCGTTCTCGGTCGACGAAGTGAAGGATGTCGCCGCCATCGAGAAGGCGTACGGCTTCGCCTTCACGCCGGCCGAACGCGCGTTTCTCGCTCAGAATAAATTCGTGCTCAAGAAGCTGACCGATACGAGCATCGTTCCCAAGCAGGGCAATCCCAACAATTCACGTGAGTTTCCCAGTCTCTACAACGCCATCCGCGGCAGCGATGACGCGCGCGACCGCGGTCCGCAGAACGCGCTCTTCTTCAGCGCCGACGTGTTCTTCCACACCTACAACAATCTCTATACGGAACTGATGCGCGAGATGGAGAACAAGTATTTCTACGCATCCATGAAGGACGTGAGCAAGACGTTCTACACACAGGCCGCCGCAAAGGCTTCCGCCGCGTCCGGCGACGAGAAAGCGAAGTGGACGAAAGTGCGCGACTACTTCGCCGTGCCGTACGCCATCCTCTCTACGGCGGAGTCGCCGCTCACCGACGAACAGCTGCAGGCCGCGCAGGGGCAGGATCCCGAAGCACTGCGCGCGCAGCATGCCGAGAGCGACAAGACCATCGACACCGAGGCGAACGTGGCGGCGTTTTTGAAGACGCTCAAGCTCGGCGCGAGCGAGGAGGCGGTGTTGGCCGACGTGCACCAGGTGTACGCGGCCGAGCAGCGCGGCGTGCCCGCACTCTTCGAGACGGAGTACCAGGAATACACGCAGAAGACACACATCAGTTTCGAGACCGACTGGACGCAGTTCACCCCGCGCAGCCACTACACGTCGAGCTCGCTGCGGCGCCAGTACTTCCGCGCCATGAACTGGTACATCCAGCTGCCGTTCTTCCTCGGCAGCCCGGCGCTCACGCAGTACGCCTTTGGCATCACGCAGTTGATGGCCGAGAACCCCCAGCAGCTGCAGGCGTACAACACGCTCGAGTCGGCCATCAATTTCCTCGTCGGCACGAGCGACGATCTCATGCCGGCCGATTACCTGCAGGCGCTGCAGAACGCCAAGGGCAAGCCCGATCAAGAAGCAGTGGTGATGGATTACCTGGCGAAGGCGCGGAACCCGAAGATCAAGAGCATCCCCGCCCGGTACGAGACCGTGGGCGGCACGACGAGCGCGCAGGTGCTCGATGCCACCAAGGGTATGCGGTTCTTCAGCGGCAAGTTCATCGTCGATTCCTACTGGACCGACCAGCTGACGCAGGGCGACGAGGCACCGCTGCCGGGCTACGCGCAGAAGCTGCCGCCCATGGCGTCGTCGCTGGAAGTGATGGCATTGCTCGGATCCGACTACGCGCGAACGAAGATTCCCACGCTCGAATTCTTCAACCCCGCCGTCGCGCAGATGATGGATCAGCTCACCAAAGAAACGGCTAGCCTGACGGATCAAGACTGGACACAAAATTTGTACACGAGTTGGCTGTGGACTATCCGGAGCCTGTTCGGTTGGCAGAAGGAGCACCGCGCGGAGCTGCCGCAGTTCATGCAGTCTGCGCCGTGGGAGATCAAGACGCTGCAGACGGCGTCGGCGTTCTGGACGGAACTGCGCCACGCCACGCTCCTCTACGCCAAGCAGTCGTTCGCGGAGCTGGGGGGCGGGGGCGGCGTGTGCGACACGCGGCAGGTGCCGCCGCCGGCCAAGGGCTACGTCGAGCCGCAGCTCGAGGCGTACCAGAAGCTGCTCTTCCTCGCGCAGCGAACGGAGAAGGGAATGAAGGATCAGCAGTTCGATCTGCAGAACATGGTGCCGCTGCATAACTTCATCGACTTGATGCAGACCGTGCAGTCGTACGTCGAGAAGGAGCTGCAGAACGCGACGTTGGCCGAGACGGTGAAAGACGAGACGGGGCCGGATCCGAATGTGGAGGGCAAGCCGTGCACGCAGCACCTCGTGCAGGATGGCAGCGACTGGGAGGTACTGCGCCTGAAGATCGTCGACGGGCTCGCGATGTCGCTGCCGCAGCCGTTGGAAGGGGATGTCCTCCCCGCGAAAGACCGCCGCGCCGCGCTGGTGGCCGACGTGCACACCGGCGGCGATTCATTGCATCCGCCGGAGATCCTCTACGAAGGCACCGGCGTGCCGTACGTCATCTTCACGGCCGTGAAGGACGCCAATGGCCCGCGCCTCACCGTCGGGTTCACGTACGCGCACTACGAGTTCCGCAAGCCGTACGGCGGCCAGCGTCTCACCGACGAAGAGTGGCAGAATAATTTCTACGTCGGCGACGACGATTACAACGCGTACCAGCACACCGACGCCAAGACATGGCCTGTGCCCAACGCCTGGTACGCGCCGATCCTGGAGCTCCGGTGATTCGGCTGATTCCCATTCGCTCACGTACGCTCGCCGCCGCCGCACTCGCGGTGGCGGCGAGTGGGTGCATGCGTGCGCAGATCGTGATTCCAAACCCATACCCGTCGTCGTACGAGTTCTACCGCGGCATCTACCGCGCCGACCGGCGCGCGGTGCAGACGGGTTCCATCGTCCGTGGCGTCATCGTGCCGCATCATTTGGTGGCGGCCGAGTCGACGGCGCTCGGCATCCGCTTGCTCCAGAATCAGCGCATCGATCGCATCCTGCTCATCTCGCCGGATCACTTCCACCGCTGCCCCGTTGTCGCGTGCACTGCGCGCACGCTGTACCACACCGCGTTCGGCGACGTGCGTGCCAACGATGCGGCGGTAAGTACACTCGAGCAGTCATCTCTCATCGCCGACGCGCCGACGCTCTTCGCCGCGGAGCACGGCGTGCACGCGGTGGTGCCGTTCATCGCGCAGTATCTTCCGTCCGTGCCGGTGACGCCGATCGTGCTGTCGCAGAAAATTCCCTGGAAAGATGTGCGTGAAGAACTGCTCGGCGCCATCGATCGCGCAGTCGACGATCGGACGGCCATCGTCGTGAGCAGCGACTTCTCGCACTACCTGCCGCTCGCGCAGGCGAACGAGATGGACGACCGCACGATTGCGGCACTCACGCTGAACAATACGGATGGCATCAAGAACTTGCGGAACCCGCAGCAGAGCGATTGCCCCAATTGTCTGTGGATGCTCACGGCTCTGGCCGAGAAGCGGAGCTTCGCGCAGCCGGAGGAACTGATGCACACGAATTCGGCGGAATTGTTGGGCGATCCATCCATCACGTCGACGACGAGTCACTTCGTGGTGATCTGGCGAGACGAGCGCGAGGAATGAGCACACAACTTTTTCCGCGCGTTGCATCGTGGATCTGTAACCATCGGAATGATTCCACGTTGTAGAAAGTGCTTCTCCCAACTATCCCATGTACGTCTACCGCCACCGCACATTCTCGCGCGCTCCGTTCGGGATCTTCGTCGCCATCGCGATGATGTTCTTCTTCCTGGCGGGATGTTCGCCTGCGTCTCCTTCCGGTGATACGGATGCGACAACATCTGCGTCGTCGACGGAAGCATCCGTTCCCACCGACGCGAACGGCATGTCGGTGTTTTTCAGCAAAGCCAATGTCGATCCGGCCCAAGATTGCAACGCCGTGTATCCAGTTGCACGCACAGTGCCACCGACGGGCGATACGGCGACGGAGCTGATGCAGCAGTTGCTGGCGGGGCCGACACAGTCGGAGATCGACGCGGGGTATCGGTCGTTCTTCTCGCCGGCGACGTCGGCGGCACTGCAGAGCGTCGTCATCCGAAACGGGACGGCGTACGTGAATCTCTCCGATCTTCGCTCGATCATCCCGAACGCAAGTTCGAGCTGCGGCAGCGCGGCGTTCCTGGCGCAGATCAACCGCACGCTGGGGCAGGCGCCCGGCGTGTCGCGCGTCATCCTCGCCATCAATGGCGACACGCGCGCGTTCTACGAATGGTTGCAGACGGGCTGCTCGGCCGAGAACGATCAGTGCGATAACACGCCGTTCGGCGGATCTTCCGCATCCGCGACGAGTGAACTATCGTCGCGCTGATCAAGCGGATTCCGTCGAGAGGATCGCGCGGACGAGGCGGAGCGTGTCGTAGGGGTACTTCTCGCCGAGCCGTCCGAATACGGGGCCGAGCATCGCCGTGCCGCACTGGCGGAACGCGTCGCAGATGGCGGTGAAATCTTCGGTCGCCGGCTTAAGGTACGCGATGTCGAGCGGTTCGCCCGCTTGCAGCAGCCGTTCGATGTGCTGCACGATCGTCCCCTCGGTAAGCTCGCGCGTCGCCGCGATTTGCGCGAGCGGCAGTTTCTGCTCGATCAACTTCTTCGTCTCGTCGTACGTCGAGCCGGCGCGCGCGGTCTGCCGGGTGCGACGGCGCTCGCCGCGCATCGTTCGTTCGGTCATCGGCTGTTCGGCCAGCCCGTGCTCCTGCGCGTACGCGCGGATGACGGGGAGAAAGTGCGGGCCGAATTCCTCCAGTTTTCGCTGGCCCACGCCGTTGATCTTCGCGAAATTCTCCGTCGATTGCGGCGCGTATGTCGCCATCTCCTGCAGCGCGCGGTCGCCGAAGATGACGAATGGCGGCACGCCGCGCTCATCGGCCAGGCGTTTGCGCAGCGCGCGCAGCTCGCCGAAGAGCCCTTGGTCATACGCCGTCGGCACTTCCTCCGTGCGCGACACCGTCGGGTCGATTGGCTTCGGCAGGGTGATGGCGCCGCCGCCGAGTAGCCACTGTTTTCCCGCATCGGTCACCTGCAGCGTCGGGTACTGTCCGGTGGTGCGCAATAAGAAGCTGCGCATCACGAGTGAATCGATGAACGATTTCACCTGTCCTTCGGTGTAGTTGCGCACGATGCCGAACACCGAGAGGCTCTGATGACCGCGCTGGCGCACCAGTTTCTCGTTACGGCCGAGGAGCACCGTCGTCACATACTGCGC
Organism: uncultured Candidatus Peribacteria bacterium; assembly: GCA_964632375.1. GTDB lineage: Bacteria > Patescibacteriota > Gracilibacteria > Peribacterales > Peribacteraceae > JAQBQQ01. Next base: position 16,365 of record CAZWBO010000017.1, read on the forward strand.
GCCGAAGGCCGAGCCCGTCTTGATGACGGCCGAGAGGATCTTCTGCGCGATCTCGGTCGCGTCGATTTCCTCGCGCGTGTCCAGGCAGCGGTCGCAGCCATTGCAGACGCCGTCGAGATCCTCGCCGAAGTACCGCAGCAGGTACGTGCGGCGGCAGTCGAACCGTTCGCAGTAGTCGACCACCTGCTGCAGCTTGTGTTCCGCGTTGTGCTGCTCTTTGGGATCCGCCATCTGGCGGATGAAGAACTCATGCTTGCGGCGGTCGCCGGCCGAGTAGAAGAGGACGCACTCGCTCGGCAGGCCGTCGCGCCCCGCGCGGCCTGTCTCCTGGTAGTAGCCTTCCACGCTGGAGGGAAGATCCATGTGCACCACCAGCCGCACGTCGGGTTTGTCGATGCCCATGCCGAACGCGATGGTGGCGGCGACAATGGGCACCTCGTCGCGGATGAACTTCTCCTGCGTCTTGCGGCGTACGGTCGGGTCGAGCCCGGCATGGTAGGGGAGCGCGCGCAGGCCCTCCGCCGTCAAATCCGCCGCGAGAGCCTCGGTGTCGCGGCGCGAGAAGCAGTACACGATGGCCGACGGCGTTTCCTGTTTCTTCAGTAGAGACACCAGCGTCTCGAACGAATCGCGCTTCGGCAGCACGTGGTACGACAGATTCGGTCGGTTGAAGCTCGAGAGGAACGTGCGCGGGTCGCGCAGTTGCAGCTGCGTGATGATGTCCGCGCGTACGCGGTCGGTGGCGGTCGCCGTGAGTGCGACCAGGGGAACGTGCGGGAATTGATCGCGCAGCGCAGAGAGTTGGCGGTAGTCGGGCCGGAAATCGTGCCCCCACTGCGAGATGCAGTGCGCCTCGTCGATGGCGATGAGGCCGAGAGGAATTGAGCGCAGGAACTGCTGGAATGCCGGAACGGACAATCGTTCCGGTGCCACGTACAGGATCTTGGTGAAACCGTTCCTCGTCTCCTGCATCACCTGGTCTTGTTCGATGGGCGTGAGGGAGCTGTTGAGGAATGCCGACGGGATCCCGTTCTCGCGCAGGCTGTCCACTTGGTCCTTCATCAAAGAGATGAGCGGCGACACCACGAGCGTGATGCCGTCGAAGCAGAGAGCGGGGAGCTGGTAGCACAGCGATTTGCCGCCGCCGGTCGGCATCAGCACGAGCGCGTCGCGTCCATCGAGTACATGCTCGATGATCTCCTCCTGCAGCGGCCGAAACTCCCGGTACCCAAAGTGGGTCTCGAGGAGCGACGTGAGCGTTGCGCGGTCGTACGTCTGTGCGGGCATGGGCCTATTGAGCGGCATCGGGCCGCATTTGTCGAGCGGGTTGAAAACTTTATGGATGGCACGTCGATCTTTTGCCATGCAGATGGTCAATCTGACGTTCCACTTGCCCATGGAACGCCTAGACAAACCAGTGAATCTTCACAAGAATTCTTCCGGATGCATCGTGCTACATCGATGCGGTGGAGCGGATCATCCCGGCGCTGGCAGGGAAGACGGCGGAGTACGGAGACTACGACGTCTCGACAGCGGGAGCGCACGCACTATGATACGCGCATGCGATCATTCTCTCTCCGTCATTCTCTGTGCGTGCTGATGGTGTGTGTTGCGTCACCGATCATCGCATACGCGCAGGCTGATACGAGCGATGATGCGAAGGAGGAATTCTACACCGGGCAAATCGTATCCGTGGCGCAGCAGGCGGAGCAGGCGGAAGGCGAGTCGAGCGCCACGCAACTGCTCACCATCCGTCTTATGAGCGGGCCGCAGAAGGGCTCGTTGATCGATGTGCGCAACGGCATCCTCACCAATCGGGACGAACTCGCGTTCAAGAAGGGCGAGGAGGTGGTCGTGAGCAAATTCACGCGCACCGACGGCAGCGTGGAGTACCTCGCGCGCGAGCGGTACAGGTTGCCGGGTCTGGCGTGGGCATTCGCGCTGTTTCTCGGGCTCGCCATCGCGCTGGGAGGGATACGCGGCATATCGTCGTTCATGGGCCTTGTCGTGAGCGTGCTGCTCTTGGCCAAGATCATCATTCCGTGGATCATCGCCGGCGGGAACCCGCTGCTCGTGAGCATCGTCGGATCGTTCCTCATCGCGACGACGTCGCTCTACCTGGCGCATGGGTTCAATAAGCGCACGTCGGTCGCGCTCGCGAGCACGCTCATTACGCTCGTCCTCTCCATTTTCGTCGCGCTGCTCTTCGTGCGCCTCGCGCGGCTGTTCGGCATGGGCAGCGAGGAGACGCTCTTCCTGCAGCTCGGCCAGTTCCAGAACCTCAGTTTCCGCGGTCTCCTGCTCGGCGGCATCATCATCGGATCGCTCGGCGTGCTCGACGACATCACCACGGCGCAGACGGCGGTGGTGGAAGAAATCAGCAAGGCGAATCCGTCACTCAACTCGCGGCAGTTGCTTCGATCCGGCATGTCGGTTGGCCGCGAGCACATCGCCTCCCTCATCAACACGCTCGCTCTCGCGTACGTCGGCGCCTCGTTGCCGCTGCTCCTGCTCTTCAGCACCGATACCGATTCGCCGCTCTGGGTGATCCTCAACAGCGAAGCCATCGTCGAGGAGCTTGTCCGCACGCTCGTGGGCAGCGCGACGCTGCTCCTCGGCGTGCCCATCGCGACATGGCTCGCGGCGACGCTGCTGAAGGTGGATCCTCGGGCGAAGCCGGTGGTAGGGCATGGGCATGGGCATTGAGAATCAAGAATCAGGAATTAAGAATTAGGAATGAAGAATGAAATGTATCCTAATTCCTAATTCTTGATTCCTCATTCCATCTCCAGTTCTCGCACTCGTCACCGCCTCCAAGTACCCTTCTCCCATGTCCCCCGCCACCTTCATCTTTGATTTCGACGGCACCATCGCCGACAGCCTGCCGGAGATCATCGAACTGTATAACCGCTTCGCGCCGCAACTGGGCGGTAAGCGCATCGAGCCGGAGGATCGTGAGCGACTGCGGGGCAAGACCGCGCGCGGCATCATGCGGGAACTGGGGATCCCATTCCGGCGACTGCCTTATTTACTCGTGAAGGGCAGAGGGCTTTTGCAGACGCGCATCGATCAACTCGCGGTGATTCCGGGGATGCACGAGGCGCTGCATGCGCTGCACCATCGCGGCGACGCGCTGATGATCCTCACATCGAACACGGTGGAGAACGTGCAGTCGTTCCTCGCTCGGCACGGTATGGACATGTTCGCCGACGTGCGGTCGGTGCACGGGCTCTTCACGAAGCATCGCGCACTGCGGCAGATGCTGCGCGATCACGCGCTCGACCGGTCATGTACGTGGTACGTGGGCGACGAGCTGCGCGACATGGCAGCGGCAAAGCGCGCAGGCGTGCGGGCCGTCGGCGTCACGTGGGGGCTGAACACACGTCCTTTGTTGGAGAAGAAAAGACCGCAAACCATTGTTGACGAGCCGAATCAGCTCCTGAGTCTATAGCTCAGCGCGCATTCGATGGACGTCTCTTTTTCCTGATTAGCAAACAGGAAATTCAAGACTCAAGACTCAAGCTTCAAAACTCAATCCTCACATTACGCGACTTTCCCCTGCGCCTCTTCCCACTTCTTCAACGACGTCGCCGCCTGCTCCACGTCGTCGACCGACACGTACACCAATGCCTCCTTGCCGCAGGTGGTTGCGTAAATATTATGGATGTTCACACCGGCCACCGCGCAGGCGCGGCCGAGCGTGGCGATGGCGCCGGGCTTGTTCTTCATCTGGAACCCCAGAACGAACGTCGTCGACACTTCACCCAGATCCTTCAGCACGATCTTCGCCGTCTCCGGATCGTTCACGATCAAGTGAATGACCGTGCGCTCCTTCCCCTCCGTGCACGTGATGGCCGTAATGTTCACATCCGACGAACGGAGCTTGTCGCACACTTTCGCCAAAGAACTCGGCACGTTCGGCATGGCAACATTTACCTGGATTGCTGGCTGCATTTCCTGATGGGGGAGAGGAAAAAATGCTGGAGAAGATTAGTCGAGAAATCGGAAAAAGCGAGTGGAAAGACCGCGAAATGGTGGGATATGTAAATTTTGGCTTACATATGCTGCAAACATGGGGCCATGCATCTGAAAAGTAGCGGGACTATTTCAGCAGGCTGCGTGTTCTTCCGTGCCCCAGACATTTGCATGCATAAACGCACGGAAATAATCCACTTTCGCGAAAAGTTGCGCTTTGTTAGCGATATCAGCCCACGTTCCTGGCGTCGCATCATGCAATAGGTAGTGCATTGCGGCTCGAAGAGATGCGCTCGTGCGAATGATTCCTTGGGCTGCATCTTCGGCAGCTTCCCGAACTTCGACAATCATTTCCCGTTCGGTAGCTTCATCGGTACGAGAGGTATTTGCGGATAGACTGGACATAAAAGTGTGAGGAAGATGAAAAATTCCCTCCCTGTAGGAGGTGCTGAGAAAATATTCTTCCGTTCTCAGGCAAACCTCCCTTCCGTGGGAAGGAGGAGAATGAGCCCGAGGAGGAGAGTGCGCATGCGCATGAACGCAGTCATTATCTGGATGGAAGAGGCCTTGGCAACAGAACGGTCATAAATCGTTGCATTTCCGCTTCTCTGTGCCGAGAAATTGTCTCCCAAATCTTTGCATGTTGTGGGTGGTTTGCCGTGATCTCCCTGAACGAGAGCGTGACTCTGTTGTGGTCCATGGGCAGTGCGTCGAGGAATCGCTGGATTGTGGGCGGGAGGCCGTGCGTTTTGCCGGGAATGGATAGTCGTGGTTCTTCGTTTTTGGCGTCGGCCAACCGCTCGATGAGCGTTTGGATATCTCCGGCGGACGTGGTTGAGAATACAGGGGATTGATGCACCTTCAGGTAGATCTGAGCCGCACGCGGCAGCGGGGATGGTTTCACCGGGAGAATAACCTCGGTGGAGCGCGGATCCGCGGCCGCCTTCCCGATGCGAATGTCCGCGATGAAATCGTGTGGATTACGCTTAACCCCCAGGAACGGTACGTCGGCGAATTCATACGTTCGCTCCGTGCGGTCATCGGTACGGAGCTGGAGCAGAATGCGCTTGAGTGTTTCGTCGCGTGTCAGGAAGAAGCGAATCGTGCGCGTGGCCGGATGCTCGGTATCTTTCCGCTCCTGCGTGATGCAAAGTTCTTTTTCGAACAGGCTGTTGCCTTCCTGCAAGCTCTCGAGAGAAGGAATGCCGAATGGCGAATCGATGGCCGACGCCTCGGGGATCTTTTTGTTGTGTCGCGGCAGAAGTTCCTCGATAGCCGTATGTGTCATGGCGCTGAGGAGCGTCAGCAGCATGAGCGGTCGGCTGCGAATGAAGCTCCTGCGCGGAGAGAGACGATGATCTGCCTGTGTCGGCGATTGAGGCGTGCGCATGTCGCACAATCTAGACACGAGTTGATGATCCCACAAATTAGAGTCCTCCCCAGGATCGAATTCCTGCATCATCGAGCCCAATTCAGCGCACCCGCGTACTGCACTTTCTTCTTGCCCTTCACGATCGTGCCGATGGGGTAGCAGTCGACGCCGCGCGCGGCGAGGTGCGTTCGCACCGCATCGACTCCATCGGGATGCACGACCATCGTGAGGCCGACGCCCATGTTGTAGGTCTTCAGCATCTCGGCATCCTCCACGTTGCCGGCGTCGCGGATGACGTTGAAGATCGGCAGGATGCGAAGGCCCGACGCGTCGATTTCCGCATCGAGATCGGCGGGCAGCACGCGATTGAGGTTGCCTTCGATGCCGCCGCCGGTGATGTGCGCCATGCCGTGCAGGTGCGGATTGCCGAAGAGATCCTTGATGTCGGCGAAGTAGCAGCGGTGCGGCGTGAGGATGGCATCGAGGAAGGTCTGGCCGTTCACGTCTTTTTTCTCCAGCGTGGGATCTGCCTGCATGAGCGCGCGCACGAGCGTGTAGCCGTTGGTGTGCAGGCCGCTGCTCGCGAGCGCGAGGACCGTGTCGTTCTCGCGAATGGCCGAGCCGTCGATAATTTTTGGTTTATCGACGATGCCCACCACGCTGGCCGTGAGCACGTAGAGCCCCGGCTCGATCATGCCGGGTTGCTCCGATGTTTCGCCGCCGGTGAGCACGCACCCTTGCGCTTTGCACGCCGCGGCGAACGACGCGACGATCGTCTGCACGACGCTTTTCTCGATCTTCCCGCAGATGATCGCGTTCTGTACCGAGAGGGGAGTGGCGCCCATCACGGCGATGTCGTTGATGAGGTGATTGATGGTGTCTTCGCAGATCGACTGCACGCGGCCGTGGCGGAACGCGAGCATCTGCTTGGTGCCGGGCTCCTCGGTCTTGAGCACGAGAAGCGGGTGCTCGAAGCCGGGAAACCGCGCATCGAACAGCGAGGCGAACGCGCCGACGGCATTGAGCACGCGCGCGTCATTCGTTTCCAGTATCTTGGCGAATCCTTCTTTCGTCTGATCCGCATGCGCAATGTCGACTCCGGCTTGGGCGTAGGTGAACTTCTGAGTCATGTGGGTAGCGTAGCGCAGTGGCCGGGGGGTTTGTAGGGGGAACCTTTTAGTCGGTAGTACGTATGGTAAAGGACCAGTGGAACCGTGTGTCGCTACAGACTACCGACTACAGACTACCGATCGACGTAATCTTCACCTTCGCCCCCGCCGCCTTCGTATCGTTGTGGCTTGCGTGCGTTGGCTTTCCGTCGAAGTAGCCGCCCACGCTGTCGCGGACGACGGCGCCGTCCTCCAAGCGGATGACGCGCGTGTGCAGCGAGTCGACCAAGTTGCTGTCGTGCGTGGCGAGGATGATGGTGGTCTTCTCGGCGTGGATGTCTTTGAAGAGCTTCATGATCTTGAGCGCCTGCTCCGGATCGATGTTACCGGTGGGTTCGTCGGCCAGGAGGATGATGGGCTTGTGCACGATGGACCGCGCGATCGCTACGCGCGTCTTCTCGCCGCCCGAGAGCGCGGCGGGCAAGGCATCGGCCTTCTTCGTCAGCCCCACCATTTCGAGCAACTCATTCACGCGCTTGCGGATGACGCTATCGGTCGCGCCGCACGCCTCCAACGGGAAAGCGATATTCTCGGCGACGGTGCGGTTCTGCAAAAGTTTGACATCCTGAAACACCACGCCCACGCGCCGTCGGAAGAGCTGCAGCGCCCTGCGCGGAACTTTCCGCAAGTCCATGCCGTCGACTTCGATGCTCCCGCTCGTCACGTCCTCCGCGCCGATGATCAAACTGATGATCGTCGATTTGCCCGCGCCGCTCGGTCCCGTGAGGCACACGAACTCCGCCGGATTCACGGCGAACGAGACATCGCGCAGCACGCGCGTCTTCTCGTACGATTTCGTCACGTTCTTCACCTCGAGCATGGGGTGGAGTATAGCAATCGCGAAGGAGGGATGCGATGCGGAGGCGGACGAGTGAATTGCTAAATTGTTAAATTGTTCAATTGCTAGTATGGCTCTCAGGCATCGCTTGCGAACAATTTTTACAATATAGCAATTGAACACTTTCTCAGGTCACGTTTTTTCGCACACCACATACACCTCCCGGCTCCGATCCCTACTCGCCTTCGCCGTCGCGACTTTCACGTGTTTCCAGTGGCGTTTCACATCGCCGAGGAATTCGTCGAAATCCGCGCCGCGGAAGACTTTCATCACGCAGCGGCCGCGCGGTTTCAGAAACGTCTCGGCCACTGCCAGCACCGCCTGGCTCAGCTCGATCGACCGCCACTGGTCCACGTCCTTCACGCCGGTGGTGGACGGTGCGATGTCCGAGAGGACAAGGTCGACTTTCACAATGTTCTCGTCCTGCAGAATACGTTCGATGGTCTCTGTCTCCAGCATGTCTGCCTGGTACAGGCGCACATTGTCGGCGATGGGCTCGATGGGCGCGAGGTCGATGCCGATGGCTTTCCCCTGCGGTCCTATCTTCTGTGACACGTACTGCAACCAACTGCCCGGCGCCGCACCGCAGTCCAGCACCGTCATGCCCGGCCGCAGCAGGCGGAACTTCGTATCCAGTTCCTGCAGCTTGTACACCGACCGCGCGCGGAAGCCTTCGGCGGCGGCCTTCTGGCTCCACTTGTCGTTGGGAATGTACGGCTTGGTCATGGGAATTGAGAATTGAGAATGGAAAATTGAGAATGATGGAAGCAGCGCTCATAGTGCAGACACGTCATTATCAATCGTTAATCGTCAATTATCAATTCAATGGATGGGGTCTTTCTTGGGCACGCCCACGCCGCGCGGGTATTTCTTCGGCAGCGGCGACTGCGCTTTGCGGAAGATCAACAGCTGATGCGCTCGCCCGTCGGGCAATGTGTAGGCATGTTGGGACGCGAGCGGCACGAAGAGCTCCACCTGCGCACGCTTCGATGCTTCGATCTCCGCATCGGCAGCCATACTCTTCCACAGGATCACATGGCCGCCGGACCGGACGAACGTGCTGCAGTACTCCAGCAGCGTGTTCGTCTGCGCCACGGCGCGCGAGAGAACGATGTCGAAGCGTTCGCGGTACTTGGGATGATGGCCGAGCTCCTCGGCACGCCCCGCTATCAGTTCCACATTGCCAAGCGATAACTGATCCGCCAGACGCCGCACCGCGTCGATTTTCTTCTGCGTGCTGTCGAGCCCCGTGAGCCGTGCTCCAGGCATGCAGATAGCCAATGGTAGCAGCGGGAACCCACCACCCGTTCCAATATCCACTATGCGCACAGTTCGCTCCTTTGTGAGCGAAGGGAGAATATCAAGAATTGCCAACGAATCGACAATGTTTCCCGTCCAGCACTGCTCCTCCGTGCGCAGCGCCGAGAGGTTCAGTTTCTCGTTCTCCACCAGGAAGGCAGTGACGAGATGATGGAGAGGCTGATTGTACGCTGGCGGTATCATAGGGTGAGTGTAGGGCAGGGGAATGGGGATGAGGAATGAAGAATT
>CAZWBO010000018.1:0-25170 GCA_964632375.1 uncultured Candidatus Peribacteria bacterium
TGATGCGCGAGAGGCGGTAGAGGAAAAAAGTGCCGGCCGCAGCGGTACCGGCCGTCAACAGCGCGTCATTCCCCGTGAAACGGATCCGCCCGTACAGTGGATATGCCATCCATAACGTGAGCAGGGCGAGACCCAAGAGCGGGAGAGAGCTGTACGTGTAGATATTGAGGAACAGGTACTCGGTCACCAGAGAGCGCGACCACAGAGACGCCCCTTGCTGGATGCGATCCTCCAGGACGGCCGGAAGGTACACCGAGAGATACGGTCCCAGATACCCCAACACAAGCATAATGAGCGATCCGGCCGCTGCCGCGAATGCCAGCGACAACCCGAATGTACGGAAGAAGGTGCGGAAGGAACGGGAGAGCAGCAAAGCGGAACCAGCGAGTGTCAGAACGAAAGGTTCCTTCAGTGCTACGGCACAGAGTAGCATGAGCCCTGGTGCTAAAACGCGAAATCCGTAGGCTCCCTCCGCCCAAACGTACGTCACGACGAACAGGAATCCGAAGAAGACGCCAAACGGCTCAACCTGCACGCCCCCCGCCTTCTCCACCATCATCAGGGTCATCAATCCACCGACGATGAACGCCTGCAAGCTGAGTACGACGCGCCAGTAGGGCTGTTCGCCACGCAGCAGGAACGCGACAGCCACGGAAAGGAGAAACGGGAGGCAGAACAGTGCGAACCACTGGAATGTCACAGCCGCCATCTCGTCCCCTGTCAGCACGTACGAGAAAGCCGTGATAAAGAAGATACCGGGCGGCTTGATCTCTAGGAGATCCTTGTACGGGGTCAGGCCGTTGAGGAGCGCTCGACCCATGGCGAAATAGGCGTACGAATCGCCGTACATTGTCGCCTGCATCTCGACGGAGAGACGGATCGACCAATCCAGTCCTATCTTCCCGGCCGCGATTGCCAAGGCGATGAGCACCGGAAGACGTAGCATGTTGAGGCAAGCGTGCATACAAAGGCGCATGCGATGAATAGCGTCTGGCAAGCGTAGCTCGCGGCTCGTGCAATACAGAACGTGCCGGATTACCGCAGCTTCTGCTCGAGGGCACGGATCATCTGGTCGACAGTCGTCGACGGCTCGTTTCGGCTCGGCTGCGGACGTATTCAGTGTTTTCGCCACGAACGGTGACGGCCGTTGACCCAGCCGACCGCGTCTGCGAACGTTATCCACGCCGTGTAGAGCGGCATGAACACCGACTGAACGGGAACGGGGAAATGGCGGAAGAACTTCGGTAGAGGATCATCGGCACAGAGAATAGCGGGAAACGCATTATGCGTCACAGTCGAAATCTGGGATTTATGGCTTTCGTGCGACAATCCATATGTAGTCGGTGCGCCCGAGCATCTGTACGAGCCCGCTCAAGATACGCGCCGCAATTCGTGCATACAGTGCTGCGGGCCGAACCGGCCGTGCGACCGCCTTAGCGGATGATGGGCGCAAGGGATCGGAAACGCGCTTTTGCCGCGGCTTTCGGAAACCCAGACGAAAGAGCGCCTCCCCTACCGAAAGGTGTGATGGATCAAAATTGCGCCTGCCCTGCGCCAATACCGAAAATCCTGCCTGCTGCACCAAGCTCAGGAGGGTACAATCATCGAAGTAGAAGAGGTGTTCGGGATAGATCAGCGACCATTCGTCGCCGAGCATACGCGCCGAGTAGCCACGTACATTCGGTGTCTCAATGATGAGAATGCCACCGGGCTCAAGCGCGTCGAAAATCAGTGACACAGCGTGCAGAGGATCGAGCAAGTGCTCGATGACATGAAACATGCTGACGGCCCCAACGCGTCGATCGTGCGTGACCACGCGCAAGGTTTCCGCCGTCCCCCGTACGACGTGCAGGCCATGTTCCTGCGCGTAGGCGACTCCTCGTTCGCTCGGTTCGATACCCATGGCGTCGTATCCTGCTTCGGACAACACCTCCACCATCAGCCCTTCGCCTGTGCCCAAATCGCAGATGGTCCTATTTTTCGGCACGAATCTTTCCACGAAACGCAACCGATCCCGGCCGTTACGGCGTCTGCTCTCCAGCTTGTGCGCATCGACATGCGCATCCCACTCACTGTCGTAGTAGGTATCGGGCAGGATTGCTTTCTCGGTCCAGAGGAATCCGCATTGTGCACACTGGCGCAATGGCATCTGACGCACCGAATGCGGGGTGCCTTCCGATCCACAGAACAGACAGTGACGGCGTAGAGCAGAAGATGACATACGAAGCAGAATACGGACCGCGGTCTTTCACTTCAACGTAGAAGTTGATGAACGGCGCGGATCACCTGGTCAACGGTCGTCTCCTCGATGGCGCGCTTCTGTTCGGCCGTGGAGGCACGCAGCGTTTCCGCCACGAACGATGACGGCCGTACACGCTGCGGCAGCACGAGCGCCACGCGCGGCCCCGGCGGCGGCGGTTGTTCCTCCGGATCCACCGGGCCCACAATGTCCACCACCGGCACACCCAGCGCATGCGCGATGTACAGCGGCCCCGTGTCGACCGACACGAACACCGTCGCGCGCTCGATGAGCGCCGCGAGGGCGCGCAGCGGCAAACCGCCGGCATCCAAGCTGCGGATGGAGGGAATCATCATAGTCGCGCGCTTTGTGATACTTGAATCAGCCGACGAGAACACCACGTGCATCTTGCGCTCATCCAGCAAGTACGATGCCACCGACACGAAGCGTTCGAGCGGCCATTCCTTCAGCGTGTTCCCCGCCGAGAGCGAGAGAATAGCAAACGGCGTGTCGCGTCCGATTCCCCGCTGGCGCAACCAAATATCGGCTGCGTGCCGCTCTGCGCTGGAGAGGTACATCTCGTGCCGGTACTGCGCCGGCTGCGCACCGAGCAATTCGGCAATGCGCATGTAGTGGACGTACGTGCGCGTGTGGCGCTTGTAGGCGATGGGATGGGTGTGGAGGAAGTGGAAAAACAAACCCAGCACGCCCATGCGGCCGCCGCGGGTATGCAAGCGGACCGGCGCGCACGACCAAAGGCCCAGCACCGCATTGAATGTCCCCGGCAGCACGGCCACGCTGACGGTGTACCCGCCGAACCGTACCGCCCACAATAGCCGCAACCGCCCGAACAGCCCGCGGTACTCCGGCGCGTCGACGGCGACGGTGTGGTCGATGCAGAGATTCCCTTTGAGCACCTCCGCGGTTCGTTCCAGGCAGAGCACCGTGATGGACGCACGCGGATCGTGCGTGCTCAACGCACGAAGGAGCGGCGTGGTGCAGACCATGTCGCCGATCTTTCCCAACTGGATCACCAGAATGCGGTTCTGCCCCCGGTGGCGCAGCTTCCGCACCCAAGCGGCAGTAGTGAGGAACGGCAGCGCCAACAGTGTCAGGACTTCGATGAGAAACGCTCTGATCATGATTGAGAGAAACGGGAACGGATCAGCTCGATGATGTCGCTAGTGGAGCGTGCGGCAGTATCGCGCGGCTTGAGCACGAGTGCGGCGCCGATCTCGCGCAGCGTCTTGGCCTCCACGCATTCCTCTCCGTACTCGGCCGAATTCACGTGCACCGCCGGACGTATTTGTCGCAGCCACGCACGGGGATCCGCATCGTCAAATACGAATACGTACTCCACGCACCGCAGCCCGGCGACGATCCGTGCGCGCTCCGCCTCCGGCACGATGGGCCGCCGCTCGCCCTTCAGCGCCCGCACCGATGCGTCGCTGTTCACGCCGACCATAAGCAGATCGCCCTGCGCGCGCGCATGCTCCAGCAATAGGAGGTGCGGCACCGAGAACAAGTCGAACACGCCGTTAGCCGTGACCACGCGCTTGCCGTCGCGCACGGCGTCGGCGGCCAGCTGCACGGCTCGCGGGACATCGATGATTCTATCGGCAGTGGTCATAATAGGAGATCGGCGAGGGAATCCAATGTAGCGACAGTGTAATCCGCATCGACGGTGCAGGGATACTGCCCCGAGAGGATTCTGGCAGTGCGCGCGCCGATGGCCTTGCCCAGCAGCACGTCGGCATCTTTGTCGCCCGCCATCACGCACGCCGTCGCAGCGAGATCCGGGAATTCCGCACGCAGCGACTCCCACATTCCCGTCGCCGGCTTGCGGCACGCGCATGCCGCGTCGCGCCTATGCGGGCACAGGCGCGTGGCCTGGATGACGATGCCGTGCGCGGCCAGCAGCGCGAGCACGCGTGAGGCGCACGCTTCATAATTCTCCGGCGTATTCCGCCCTTCGTCGATCGCGCCTTGGTTCGTGAGGATGAAAAACCGCCACCCGGCATCGCGGAAACGGATCAGCCCCTGCACGACGCCGGGCAGCAGCTCGATATCCGCCGGGCACGGCACGGCTCCCGTATCGCGGTTGATCGTGCCGTCGCGGTCGAGGAGCAGAGTGGACATGAACAGACTGTAGCAGGAATAGCGATGGTAGATTCTGCCGGACCACAACGATCTTCCTCAGAGAGCGCGCTCCAGTTCTTCCTGGCTCACCGTCGCCGTGCCGTGCTTGCCTACCGCGACGCTGGCCGCGCGATTCCCCATATCGGCCGCATCCGACACCGATCCGCCCGCAGCGAGTACCAATACCGCTACTGCCGCCACCGTATCGCCGGCGCCGGATACATCCACCACGTCGGGCGCAAGGGAATCGAAATGCGCTTCCAGCGCACCGGCCTTGTACACGTCCATCCCCTCCCCACCCCGCGTGAGCAGCACCGTACCCAGCGTGCGGCTGAGCATCGCGCCCGCGGCATCGGGAGCCAGAGACGGATCGCGCAGCAGCTTCTTCGCCTCTTCGACATTCGGCGTGATGAGCGACGCCCCCGACAGATCGCTCGGCTCAAGCGCGGCATGCGGCTTCGGATCGATGATGACCGGAACCTTCTTCTTCCGCGCAATGGCGATAATCTTTCGCATCATCGGGGCTGATACGACACCCTTCGCGTAATCCGAGACGAGAATGGCATCCGTCTCATGCGCCGCCGCTTCCATTGATGCCAGGAGTTCGCGCTCCAGTGCCGATGCCACTGGTGTCGCATCTTCTCGATCGACGCGCACGATCTGCTGACCGTCGCGGCTGATGATGCGCTCTTTGACGATGGTGGGACGCTGCGGATCCGCCAACAACAGGGCAGTGATCTTCCGCTGCTTGAGCAAGCGAGCCACGCGTTTGGCCGCATCGTCTTTCCCCGTCACGCTGAAGAGATGCACGGCTGCACCTAGTGCCGCCAGATTCGCCGCACTGTTGCCGGCACCGCCGAGCACTTCCCACTCCTTCTGCATGCGCACCACCGGCACGGGCGCCTCCGGCGAGATGCGGTCGATGCTGCCCTGCACGTAGCGGTCGAGCATCGCATCGCCGATGACCAGAATGGAGAGATCACTGAACCGATCCAGCAGTGCCTTCTGACGCGCATAGCGTTCGGGATCGGCATGGCCGGAGAATTCGCGGCGATAACTGTCGTCTTCGCGGTGATGTGTCGAGAACTCGATGATCTCGCTGTCCTCCAGCCCGGTGAACCGGTGATCGTCGCCGGGGCGGATATGAATGAAATCGCCCGGCTTCAGCGTGTACTCCTCGCCCGCTACTTCCATCAGCACTTTGCCGCTGCCGATGTAGAAAACCTCGTCTTTCTCTTTATGCGAATGCAGACTGCAGCGCCGATTCTTGCGCAGTATCAGTTTTTTTCCGCAGTAGTCGCGGTTCACGATCCACTGCTCCTCGCCCCACTCTTTGGGCACGCGATGCACGTCGGCGGCGCGAACGACGCGAGCGACTGACAGGAGATGAATGTGAGAATCCGGCATGGGACCAGTATCATACAGAAACACCTGCGTGGCGCATCACGGCTTAGCCACGAGGGCGCAGGCGAGGGCGAAGTCTTCGGGGGTATCGATCTCCATACACTGCTCATCGCTATAGAACGCAGGAGAGAGCGTGATCTGCGCGAGGACATCGTTCAGGGCCTCCTCCGCGTACTCCGTTGTCCGGCCCGCTGCGACGAACGCGTCCATTCTCGCCATCCACGCTGACCAGTCGCCAGCCGCCAGTTTGTACAGCGGCATGCAAGCCGCAGCGCCCTCGCCGCCCACGTGCACGCCGATCTCGCGAACGCGCACGTCCGCTATGCGCGCCTTGAAATCCTTGGGGGGCAGCTCCCCGCCCTCACGCACCAGGACGGCGCTCCCCGGCCACACCGCCATTCTGCGGAGGAGCACTGGATCGAACAGTAGATCGCTGTGCAGCAGCAGGAGGTCGTCGCCCTGCAGCGCGTCGCGGCAGAGCCAGAGCGAGTATAGGTAGTTCGTCTCGGCGAAGCGGGGATTGTGCACGCAAGTGATGCCCGGGCGTCCCCGCAGGAAGGCCTCAACCTTGTCGCGCCGGTAGCCGGTAGTGATGACGATCTGTCCTACGGCGAGATCCGCCAGCGCACGGAGCGCGCGTTCAAGCAACGGCACCCCCCCTACGGGCACCAGCGCCTTCGGCAGACCGGCCGCCACGGCCTGTAGCCGCGAGCCCGTGCCCGATGCGAGGATAACAGCCTTCATAGAATGCGCAGGAGCAGCGCGCGCAGCGATGCCTCGTCGAAAGTGTACGGATTGTTCATCATCCGCCCTGCCGTAAACCCCTCGCGCACGATCACCTCCACGTCGCCCTCGCCGATGCCGAGCGACGACAGACGTGTGGCGAGACCGCTCGCATGCATCAGCCGGCGGATGTGTTCCGCCGCCTCTTCTATGGAGCCCACGCCAAGCGCGCTGCAGAACGCCGCGGCGCGCGCAGGCTCCACGGTCGCGTTCAGCAGGAGCACCTCTGGCAGGGTGATGCCCACCGCCTGGCCGTGCACCACGCCGAAGTGCAGCGTGAGCGGATACGAGATGCTGTGGCAGGCGGCGGTGCGCGTATTGCTGAAGGCGAGGCCCGCCCAGAGGCTTCCCTGCAGCATGCTGCGGCGCGCCTCGGCATCCGTGCCGCCCCGCACGGCGACCGGCAGCGCGTTTGCGATCCGTGCGACGGCCATGAGCGCGTAATCGTCCGATACCGGGTTGCAGTGCCGGTTCCAGTAGGCCTCGCACGCCTGCGTGAATGCGTCCATCCCCGTGGCAGCAGTGATGGCCGACGGCAGGGAAGAAGTGAGTGCGGGATCGAGCAGCGCCTCGCGCGGGAAGAGTGCGGAGTGGCCCAGTGAGTACTTCTTCTTGGCCTGCGTGTCCCAGAACACCACGAAGGGCGTCACCTCGGAACCCGTGCCGGCCGTTGTCGGGATGGCCACGACGGGCAGGGAAGCCTCCATCTCCGCCGGCTGCGCGGCGAAGATGTCAGCCACAGATGCGGGCTGGCGGACGCAGAGCGCGGCCGCTTTGCCCAGATCCAGCACGCTCCCGCCGCCCACCGCCACCACGCAATCGCACTGCGCGTCCCGCAGCACGGCGACCGCCGCTTCCAGATCTCCCAAGCTCGGCTGCGCCGGTACGTTCCCGATGTGCGTAACCCGGCGCGGCGACAACATCACGTCCAGCCGTTGGAGCAAACCCGAACGCTCCACGTGCCCAGCCGTGATCATGCAGATGCGCGCAGATGCGCGCACCATAGGCGATGCAGTCAGGCTCTCCACGGTGCCTTCTCCGAAGCTGATAGCCGTCGGCATAACGTACGCACGGTGCATATCAGGATCGGAGAAAATGACTGAAGTTCTCTGCCACCTGCGGGCACGTGTATGCATCCGATACGCGGCCGATGTGGTGATCGTTGCCGCTGCGCACCTTCACATGCAGGAGGATGGGGCCGTCGCGGCCTCGCAGCGTGCCCAATGCGGCGGTGAGATCCGCGGCGGTTCGTACCGTCACCGCCTCGCGGTAGCCACATGCACGCGCCACGCCCGCGAAATCCGTGGTGGTGGACACGGTCGGCTGTCCCTGTGTAGAGGAGTACGCCTCGTTGTCGATCACGACGTGCAGGAGGGATCGGTACCCGCGGTTCCCGATGAAGGACAGGAGCCCTAGGTGCATGAGGAGGGCGCCGTCGCCGTCGAGCGCGACAAGCGTCTTGTCCGTGTGCGCCGCGCATCCTGCGGCGATGCCCGCGATCAGCCCCATCGATCCCATCATGTAGAAATCCGGCGTATCGCGCACCGTGAACGACTCGCGACTCAGCATGCCGGTGGTCGAGAGGAACGCCGCTTCGGGCAGTGCCTCCTTGATGAGCCGCACGGCGTCCATGCTCGACATCTCGTACCCCGCACCCGGATGCTCGCGCATGGCGTACGGCGTGAACATTCCCTTCTTGACGCACAGCACCGTCGGTTGGCGCATCGCCCGCGCCTGCGCGGCCATTGCCGCCAGATCCTCGCGCCACGCGTCGGCGCCCAAAATGCGGTACGGAAGATGGAATGCACGGAAGTACTCCTCCATGTCGCGCCCCATGATCCAGTGCTCCGGCGCATCGGTACCGTAGCCGTCTTCTGCCCGCCACGTCACGAGAAGCAACGCGGGAATGTCGTAGATCTGGTGCAAAGATGTGAGGGGATTGACGATGTTGCCGAAACCGGAGTTCTGGAGGAAGACGAGCGGTAGCGCGCCCGTTGCCATGTACGCCCCGGCAGCGTAGGCCATGGCGTGCGACTCATGTGGAGGGTTGACGTACTCCACCTCGTTTGGGTGTTCGACCGCGTACGCGATGAGCGAGCTGATGAGCGAGCACGGGACGCCGACGAAGGGGGCGATCCCCTCCGCGCGGGCGGCCGAGAAGAAATCGCGCGGCTCGATCATGCGGACTGGAGGAGGCTCTGCACCTGCTCATAGTCATCGATGGAGTGGATTTCGGACCAACCGGTGCGCGCCTCGAACGTGGTGATCTCGGCGCCGCGGTCGATCAGTCTCTGGAGGAACGCCACCAGCGAGAGCGTCTGCCGTTCCTCCGCGCCCAGTGCCTCCAGCGCTTCACGCCACTGGCGCACCCCCTGCGGGTTCAGGAGCACCAGCCCCACGAACTCCGCCTGCGCCGCCGCGGATGGCAAATCCGTTCCGACCGACACGGCTGTGTTGCGCGGGTGCCGCTCCAGCGTGCGGAGCGATGCGCTCGGCCGGGCCAGTGCGACCGTCTCGAATACTTTGTACTCGTAACGCCCTCCGCGCAGCAGAGGGCTCGTCATGATGACAATCGGCTCCTCACATTCCACGAACGATCGCAGGTTCTCGTGCGAGACCAATACGTCACCGTACTGGATAAGCACGTTGTCGGCGAACTTGTCTGCGGCGACGGCGATGGAGTGGAGGATGCCGCCCCTGTCGTAGTCCGCAACCGTACGCTTCTCGCCCGATGCCAGCTGCACCATATCGCCCTTGTAGCCGGCAAGGACCGTCACGTCCTGCACGCCTGCCAGATTGAGGCTCTCGACAACGCGGTCGATGAGCGGCTTGCCGCCCAGATCGAGCATGGCCACGGGCCGCTCGCGCAGTATCTCTGCCATCTTTCCCTCATGCCGTGGCACGCCGGCCGCCGGGATGATGGCATGTACGGTCTTGGATGTCCGTAGGTACTTCTTCTCATGTTCTTTCATGGCCATCATGCCCTGCAGCTCGAAGATCTCCTTGACCGTCGCGATCTCGCCCTCGATGGCCACGGTGGATCTCTCGCGCTGAATCGTCTCGAGCACCCGGTGCATGGCGCTAATGGACGCGCGGAGGCACTGGTTGGCGTAGATGATGAGGTTCACCCCCAGCGTTCCCATCTCGTCGTACGTGAGGTCCGGGTACGTGGTGGGCACGAGTACGATGGGCGCCCGCTTGCCCCACGCCGTCAGAAACGCACGGATCTCGTCGCCGGTCTTCGCTTTGGAGTGGATGAGGATGCCGTCGGCCCCCGCCTGCACGTACGCCTCGGCGCGCCGCAGCGCCTCCTCCATGCCCCAACCGGCAATGAGCGCCTCCACCCGCGCGATCACGAGGAAATCCTCCGTCTTGCGCGCGTCGCGCGCGGCGGCCAGTTTGCCGCAGAACTCCGGCACCGATGCCAATTCCTGCCGACCGGGCACGAAGCTGTTCACTTTGGGGAAGAGCTTGTCTTCCATCACGATGCCGGCGATGCCGGACGCCTCGTACTGTTTGACCAGGTAGTGTACGTTACTCGAATTGCCGTAGCCCGTGTCGACGTCGCACAGCACCGGCAGGCCGCTGGCGGTGTGCATCTCCTGCGCGCGCTCCAGGTACTGCGTCATGGTGAGGATATTCGCGTCCGGCACGCCGTGGCTGGCCGAGATCTCGAGCCCGCTCGCCCACACGCCGTCGAATCCGTGCCGCTCGATGAGCTGCGCGCCCAGACCGTCGTGTGCGCCCACGATGCGAAGGGGAGACGACGCCTGTAGGAATTTCTGCCGGAAGAGGGCGGCCTTGGTAGGGATGTGGGCATCGTACTGCGGCATGGGGCGGTTCTCAATTGAAACCGTCGCTTTCCGGGCCGTTCCGGGCCTCCAGAGATGCGCGCAAATCGTCACCGATCCGCCTGCGTACCCGCTGTACCGTCGCCACCGCGTCCTGCCAGCCGCCCCGCTCGTACGCACGCCGCAGATACTGCTCTTCGGCGAGGCGCCGCGGCACCGAAGCCAGAAATGCCTGTACTGACTCAGGATCCCGCCCATCGATTCCCATGACGCCGAAGAGCTCCTGCGCGACGCCACGCAATACGTCCGCGTACTTCTCGAAGCGGACAGGATCGATGAGCGGCGCATCGCCGGCCTCCATGCGCTGCGTGATCCACCGGCGACGAATATCTTCGATACGCTCGGTGGGGAGCATGTACTCCTGCGACACCATGCCGTCCGAGAGGAGGATGATCTTATCCAGGAGAGCCAGCTTTCTTCCGGAAGAAGGAAAATAGTGCGTAAGCGCGACGTTGCTGATGGCATCCGGCAATCCTGCTCCCCGCGCCATGCGCCAACCCTCCAGGTGGTGGCGATCGCGACCCCCCTGAGCGATCCGCCTCTTCTCGTCGACCGCCTTGCCGGCATCGTGCATGAATGATGCGTCCGCAACATCTTCCAGACGCAGCGCGTCGATCTCGCCCAGAAGACACCCTTGGCCGCTCGCATGCAGCCGCTGCCGCGTCGTCTCATGCCCCACGGCACCCTTGAGCCGGTCGGCGATGGTCAGGCTCAGCGCGTAGTCCTTTAGAATATGATTGACGATTCCTTTCCACCGCTCCTGATCCGTTGCGCCGCAGTATCCGGCTTCGCCCTCCATCAGACTGAGTACTTCGTGACGCGGAAAGTTCATATATAGCATTATACAATATAGTAAATAGAAGCACAATGACCGGAAAACGGCGGCGATTGCGCAAACTTCCTCCATCGACGATACTCCCCCGGTGCGCCTACACAGCCTTCCCCGGCCGCTCGATTCCGGCGTGTACGACCGCGCGCGCGACGCGCTCAAGCGGGCGTACGGACGCATGCCCGGCGTGCGGGAGCTAGTGGAGTTCGGCACTATCCCGATTCCGGGCATCTCGGATATGGATTTGTTCGTGGTGGTGGAGCCAGAATGCCGCAGCGCCGCGCCGAGCATGAAGGATTTTGCAGAGGATGAGCGGTACGCCATGCTCCACAAGCAGTTCGTGCTGACGGAAGAGGCCTACCGATCACTCCATCTCATCGATCCATGGTTGATCCAAGCCACGCCGCTCTTGCACCCGGATCACCCTCTCGTTCCCGATACGCGTGCGATCAGCGAAGAAGAGCATGTCCTGCTCTCGCACCACTACGTCCTGGTGCACTGGCTGCTGCCGTTCCTCATGTCGATCGGCGAGATCGCGGCGGCGGATGCGGTATCGGTGCGTGAATTTCTGGAGATGATCAAGGGAACCACCTACCAGTACCGGGAGTACCACCGCGCCGGTCTCACGCCCACGGCGTCCGACCCCCGGCTCCCCGTGTTCCAGCGCCTGCGGGAATCGTGGTTCTCGCTCGATGACGCGGCGCGGGAACGGGGCATCGCCGAAGCGTACGCCGCGTTCCAGACGTCGGTGAGCGAGCTGCTCGGCATCGCGCGCGCGTTCTTCGATGCGTCGATGACGACGATGCCACTGCCGGGCCGGCACCCTCCCCGGCACCCGCTCCACCGCCGGCTCCTGCGCGCGTATCCCGGATCGGTGATCCTCGACACCGGCACGCACGTCTTCGTGTACCAGACGGGCCGCACGGCGGTGGAGATCGATGCCCGGCTCTACCGCTCGCCGCTCAGCCGCACGCGATACGAAAAGACGGTGTTCCTCCTGCCCCTCTCGCTCTGCGCCGTGCAGAACATGCACCTGTTCGGGGAGGGGCTCGTCTGCGACCGCTACCGCCGGTGCCTGGTGACGGACTTGGAGCAGATGCCGCTCCTCACGCACCCCATCCTCCAGCGGCTGATGACGCTCCGCGAGCGCACCGTGCGGCAGACGCAGCATGTGGCCGGAGTCAAGCAGCCGTTCTACACCTACGGCTTGGGCGTGAACGCTAACGCGCGGACGCTGCGTGCCCGCCTCGGCGGATGGTACGATGACCGCGTTGACGCCTGCATCGGCACGCCGATCGGCTCGCTCCTGCAGATCCACGCAGCCCGCCTCGTCCTCCCCTCCGCATGACCACGCGCCTCCGCCCCCTCCTCGTGAACCTCGGCGTGCTGTGCGGCACGCTCCTGCTCCTCATCGCGCTCGGCGAACTCTTCCTCCGCGTCGCGAACATCCAGCCGATGGCCGAGCCGAAGGTGCGCCTCCACCGGCCCAGCGCCATCTCCGGCGTGGTGTACGAGTTCATCCCCGATACGACTACGCGCGGGTTCGGCCGCGAACGCATCGCCATCAACGCGCTGGGGTTCCGCGGTCCACCGCCCGACCCCGCCAAGCCGCTCATCGCCGTGGTGGGCGACTCGTTCGCCTTTGGCTACGGGGTGGGCGAAGAGGAGGCGAACCCTGCCGTCCTCGGCAGACTCCTGCCCACCTACAGCGTGCTGAACACCGCCGTGAACGGCTACAACATCGAGCAGGAGGCGCTCGTCTTCCGCGAGCGCGTCGCCCCTCTCCGGCCGGCGCTCGTCATCGTCCAGTTCGTGTTCAACGACATGGATCCGAAGGGATACTTCGACGACGACGGCTTCATTCGCGTGGGGCCGCTCACGCCGGATGAGGAGCGATCGCAGAACCGCGCGGCCATTACGCGCCCGGGGCTCCTCAACTTCCCAGGCAAAGTGCTCCTGCAGGAGCACAGCGCCATCTTCCGTTTCGTGGAGCGCCACACGAAGTGGCTGCCCTTTCGCCGCCGGACACCGCAGATCTTCAACGATCCCCTCACGCCCGCGCAGTGGGCGTACTACGAGAAATGGCTGGCAGTGTTGAGCGAGTCCTCGCCGCAGAGCAAAAAACTCTTCGTCATCTGGCCGGAGCAGGCTTTGCACCTCGAGACGCGCGCCGTCATTACGCGCATCGCGGAAGCGCAGAGATTCGCAGTGCTGGATCTCTACAGCGTATTCGGCAACGGATACAAGACGCTCCTGTGGGATTACCATCCCAACGCGGCCACGCATCGCCGCGCCGCCGAGCTCATCGCCCAAGCCATAGACCACTTCGATCTTCTCCCTCCCACCCCATGACTCTCTCCACGCGGCGCGGCGCCTACACACGCGACATCCTGCGTGAGATGCAGCCGTACATGTTCGGCCGCGCGCTCGATGTGGGCGCAGGGAACGCCAAGTATGCGCCCATCATCCGTGAACGGACCGACGCGTACGTGGCGACCGACATGGTGGCAGGCCCGCACATCGACGTGGTGGCAAACATTCACGAACTTCCCTTCGAGGACGCTTCCTTCGACACCGTCGTCTGCACGCAGGTACTAGAGCACGTGCGTGAGCCCTGGGTTGCCGCTGCAGAGATGCAGCGTCTGCTTCGCCCCGGCGGCCACGCCATTGTCACGGCGCCCTTCCTCCTGGGTCAGCACGACGACCCGTACGATTACTACCGCTACACCCCCGCCGGCCTCGCCGCGCTCTTCCCGGGCATGGACATCGTCGAGAACTGTGCGTATGGGGGGCTGGGGGGCGTGCTTGCGGAAGCGTGGAAATTTTCGCTCTGCAGTCCCTACAAGCACCCGCATCCCGGCATCATCCGGCGCAATGCACTGCGCATCGTCCAGGCGGCATGCCACGGTTTGGACCCCTACCTTCCTTTCTC
Source organism: uncultured Candidatus Peribacteria bacterium (assembly GCA_964632375.1). Lineage (GTDB taxonomy): Bacteria > Patescibacteriota > Gracilibacteria > Peribacterales > Peribacteraceae > JAQBQQ01. Next base: position 14,178 of record CAZWBO010000018.1, read on the forward strand.
CTCCGTCTTCTACGCCGCGTCGCTCGTTGTGGCACGCAAACGCTGATATGTACTTCACCACCTCCTGGGACGACGGTCATCCGCTCGACGAGAAGCTCGCCGCCATGCTCGCCCGCCACGGCGCCACCGGCACGCTGTACATCACCCCATCGCACCCGGCCGTTCCCACGCCGCTCGACCGCACCGCCATTCTCCGCCTTGGCCAGTCGATGGAAATCGGCGCACACACCATGACACACCGCGAGCTGCCCTCCCTGTCCCCAGAGGACGCGGAGCGGGAGATCATCGACTCCAAGCGATGGACTGAGGGAATGACAGACCGGCCCTGTACGATGTTCTGCTATCCCAAGGGAAAGTGGACCCCCGCCGTCCGCGGCGCAGTGGAGCGCGCCGGCTTCCGTGGGGCACGCACTACACAGGTCTACCGATTCGCGTCGGAGGATCCCTTCACGCTCCCGGTCTCGCTGCACGTATACCCGTTCCCGTTCCGGCCCATCGCGAACCGCCGCTTCATCGATCCCCTCCGTTCGGCGCGGCGCGCGACGCGGGGCATGGGCATCGGCCTCCACCACTACCGCGGCTGGCTGCCCTTCGCCCAGGCCCTCTTCCGCCGCGCGCGCGCGGCGCACCAGCCCTGGTTTCACCTGTTCGGCCACAGCTGGGAAGTCGAGCGCTACCGGCAGTGGGAGGATTTGGAGCAATTCCTGTCGTTCGTCGCCGCCTTCGACGATGTGGAGCACGTTCCCAACAGCCGTCTCGTATGAGAATCCTCCTGCTCAACGATGACTTTCCGCCCGAGGGACGAGGCGGCGGCGCCTCGGTGGTCGCGGCGCTCGCGCGCGGCTACCGCGATGCCGGCCACGATGTACACGTGCTCACCACACACCGCAGACCGACCGACGATGCCACGATAGACAGCGTACGCGTGACACGGCTCGGTCTGACGTATGCGCTGCGCCAGCGACCGTACAGGAGCCTCCGCAACGCGGAGGCAGACGCCGCGCTCGACCGCTTCTTTCGTGAGCAGGGTGCCTTCGACGCCGCGCACGCGCACAACGTGCATACGTACCTGACGTACGGAGCGCTCGCGCATGCGAAGCGCCACTGCCGCACGCTCCTCCTCACCTTCCACGACGTGATGAGCATCGCGTACGGACGGCTGGCAACACTCCGCTACCTTCGTAGCGTCCCGCCCGACCTCGATTACCGCTTCACGCTGCTTGACCAGATCCGGCAAGCCGGAAGAACCTGGAACCCGCTTCGCGGCCGCCGCATCCGCGCGGCGCTCCGCTTCGCGGACACGCGCGTCGCGGTCAGCCGCGCACTGCGGGACGCGTTGACCCGAAACGGCATCCCCGTCAACCACGTGATCCACAACGGCATACGTGTGGACGAAGCTGCGGTCGATCCATCCGCCGCCGACGCGCTCCGCGCGCGGTGGAGCATCCGTCCTGATGAGCCGGTCGTCTTCTTCGGTGGCCGCCTGAGCGGCGACAAAGGCATCACGCAGCTGTTCGATGCGCTTGAGTCCGTCCGTCCCCGCATCCCCAAAGTACGTATCTTGATCGTGGGCGACCAAGAGAAAGCCACGCGTCTCTTGGCGCAGCAAGACGAATCGCTGCGGGCGGATGCTGTGATCACGGGCTGGCTCGACCGCCGGGAACTGCTCGCCGCAATGGCGCTCAGCCAGGTTGTCGCGACGCCCTCGGCCTGTTTCGATTCGTTCCCCACCGTGAACTTGGAGGCCATGGCGCTCGGCAAACCCGTGATCGCCACGTGGTTTGGCGGCTCTTCAGAGCTCGTGGTCGACGGCGAGACGGGCTACATCGTCAACCCGTTCGATACCGCTGCATTCGGTGCGCGGCTGGCAGCACTCCTGACGGATGCCGCGAAAGCGGAGCGGATGGGAGCGGCCGGACGCGCGCGCGTCACGGCCGAGTTCACGGTGCAAAAGCAGGTGGACGCGTACCTCGCCTTAATGAGTCGCTAACGCCAATGGGAATTTGAGGCCTTGCAGTCTTGGATTTTCGCTATAGTAGCCACGGATCGTGCCCCCTTGTCAACAGCGTCCAGCTGTCTGCCCACAGCGTACCGTAGGTGATCCTCAGTGTGATCTCGTGCGTCCCTGTCTGCACAGGAAAGCCGAAGAAGAGCGCGTTCGCATACGCCGTCTTCACCTCCTCTCCGTCAATTGTCACGCGCCAGCCGGGCAGACGCGGCTTATGAACGATGAGCCAGCTGTCCGCAGACGCCTTCGCCGTCAGTTGCAGTTCCGTCGGCGTCTCGGACCGAACGGCAACTTCCACGTGCGGTGGCCGGCTCTCGCCCGCGCACGATCCACACTCCAGGAAGGAATCGCGGGAGTGTGCCGCGTCGCGCAGGCGGCGGATCGTCGTCTCTTCGTCCACACTCGACTGCACAACGCGTGCAGGGCTATATGCGAGCGGGCGCGCCTCGTGCTCGTACACGTGCACGGGCGGCAAGTGATCGACCGGGCGCAGGTCGGCGACGAGGCGGAACGGAGGCGGGAGCTCCCACGCACTCACGACGTGCGTGACGCCGAGCAGCGAGAGCAGCGGCTGGCGCGCGACGAACGTCCGCACCTTCTCCTCGACGGGCAGCGGCGCCGTTGCCAGGCGCTCCGCGGTCGGCGCAGGCGCACTGTCGCTCCCGAGAGCCGCGAGCAAACGCGCCATTCGCCGCGGCTGGATCGGCTGGTAGAAATCGATACTGCGAACATCGAAGAGCGCCTGCATGTTCGGCACCAGGAGCGCGAACTGGTACGACAGCCGCTCCTGCGCGTCGTCGTCGCCAGGCTGCGTCGCGCGCAGAAGGTAATCGCTGAAGGCCGGCATCACGGGCATCACGAACGCATCTCCCACGAGTGCTTCCTGCATCGTCGCGCGGCCGCGCTCGACGAGGGTGGCCGGCACGCGCGGGTGGTAGAAAAACAGCGGGGGAAGGGACGTGAGGACGATGAGGATCGGCAGCGACCATGGTAGACGCCGTACCGGCCAAGGCCGTTCCCTCAGCCACAGTCCGGCCGCCAGCAGCCCCAGGAAGGGAAAGGCGAATCGCGGCGAGAGGAGCGAGACGGTTGCGGCCACCTGCTCCCACGTGAGGGCGAGATACCGGTGGTAGTGCGCGAGCGGCAGCCCCGATGTGCGGCTGAAGAGGTAGTTGTCGAAGAACCACGTCATCGCCCCGATGATCTGCGCCGACCACAGCGCGGCGACGGTCGTGACCGCGAGGCTGAGCGCGAAGAACGCAGCCGTGATCCATAGGAATGCGCAACCAACCATCCGCCGCTGGCGCGTGAGCTCCCCGTGGTCCATCGCATCGACGACGCCGGCGACGACAGTGGCGGTGGCGGCGTTGCCCAGGAGCAGCCACCGCGTGGGCGTGCGCAGGAAGGAGAAGAGCGGCAGGTGTTGCAGCAGCCAGTACAACGGAGAATGCGGCAGTGCGATCAGGACAATGCACCCGAAGGCCGCCAGCGGGACGCGGAACCGCTGCGGGGCGAGCACGCCGACCAGGAGCAGCCCCATACCGAGGGATCCGAAGAAGAGACTCCCCGTGTCTCCCGGGAGGAGCGGCAGGCGGAGGTAGGGAAACAGCGCTGTCAGGAGGAAAGATGGCTGGATCGTGCTCGCGCTCGCGGCGGCCACCGAGAGGCCGCCTGCCCGCTCGGATAGTTGCACGTACGCCAGTGCGGGCACCAGCTTGACGAGTCCGATGGCCGTACCGCCGACTACGCCTCCGGTGAACGCGAGAGGAACGCGGAATCGCCCCGCTCGCGGGGCTTGCCACGCGGCGTACAGACTCACCGCGCCGCCGCCGGCCAGGATGATCGGCAGGAAGTTGAAGTGTCCACCCAGCCAGCCGTACCCGATGGCAACTACGAGGAGCACCCCCGACCGCCACGGAGAGTTCTGCGCCTGCGAGAGGATAAGCAGTACGGCGGCGAGGATCGGTACGGAGGACATGAGCGGGTAGTCGCCGTCGCCCGTCCAGAAGAACGCGCACGCGTACACGAGCCCGCCCACGAACGCGGCAACCGGGGAGTGGCCGCGGCGCAGGAATAACGCAAACAGCCATGCCCCCGCCGCCATGTAGAGATAGCACAGCCACGCGAGCGTCTGGAATTCATTGCAGAAAAGCCGCAGCACGTGCGCCACCGGATCGAGAGTGCCGTACGTGACGAGCCACGGGAATCCCCGCCCGCTGTACGGATCGGCCAGCAGCGACGTGATGGAGAACGGCTGCAACGCGCGCAGCGGCGGATAATTGAACCCAAGCGTGTCGCCCGCCGCGTAGATCCACCGCCCAGTGAAGAGCGGCAGGTAGAGCGGCAGAAACAGCAGCGCGTACAGTAGCAGAATCCGCACAGGCGCGGGAATGCTGCGCCATCGCTGCGTGACCAGAGAGAAAACAGGCATGAGGAGAATGCGGCAAGCTTATCGCTTCCGTCTGTCTTCTTCCATCCCCGAAGTACATTCGAATTGTGTCCTTCCAGAACTTCGGGACGACACCGTCTTCGTTACGATATAGAATGCGCTGGCGACCCTGAGCGGAACCGAATGGATCGAATTTCGTCCTTCATACTGACACCATGCTTCTCGGCAAGAAGATCATCGTCGTCATGCCCGCGTACAACGCGGCTTCCACGGTGGAGTTGACCTACAAGGACCTGCCACTCGACGTGGTGGATGAAGTGATTCTGGTGGACGACTGCAGCAGAGACGACACGGTCGCCATCGCCAAGCGTCTCGGCATCACCGTGGTGGAGCACGAGAGGAATCTGGGCTACGGCGGGAATCAGAAGACCTGCTACCGCACGGCTCTCGCGCACGGCGCGGATGTCGTCCTCATGGTGCACCCGGACTACCAGTACGATCCGCGGCTCGTGCTGCCCATGGCATCGATGATCTTGAACGGCCCGTACGACGCCGTGCTCGCCTCGCGCATTCTCGGCGGCCACGCGCTCAAGGGCGGCATGCCGCTGTGGAAGTACGTCGCCAACCGCCTGCTCACCGCCTTCGAGAACCTCTTCCTCGGCGCGAAGCTCTCGGAGTACCACACCGGCTACCGCGCATTCTCGCGCGAAGTACTGGCGTCGCTTCCGCTCGACCGCAACTCCGACGACTTCGTCTTCGACAACCAGATGCTCGCGCAGATCGTGATGGCCGGCTTCCAGATCGGCGAAGTCTCGTGCCCCACCAAGTACTTCCCGGAAGCCTCGAGCATCAACTTCCGCCGCAGCGTGAAGTACGGGCTGGGAGTCGTGAGGGTGTCGATCCTGTTTAAGCTGCACAGGTGGGGAGTGATGCATGCTTCCCTCTTTAGGAAGACTGCAAGAATGCAAGAATGCAATCTGCAAAGAAGACGCGCGATAATATCGTTTAGAATTTGGTTTGGCGTATTGCAATCTTGCAGCCTTGCAATCTTGCAATCTTACGTCTCACAGGTTTCCCTCCCCCTCTTCCTCAAATACTGCTGATGATATTCCTCTGCCGGGTAGAACGTTTCCGCTGGACTGATCTCGGTGACGATTTCCTTGCCGCCAAACCGCGGTGATTGTTGCAGTGCGACTTTCGATTCCTCCGCACTCTTCTTCTGTTCTGGCGAGTGGTAGAAAATGACCGACCGGTACTGCGTGCCGATGTCCGGCCCCTGCCGGTTCTTCGTGGTCGGGTCGTGGTTCTCCCAAAATACTTTCAACAGACCGTCGTACGACACCTGCGCGGGATCGTACGTCACCTGCACCGTTTCTGCGTGGCCCGTCGTCCCCGTGCATACGTCTTCATACGACGGATTGGTGAGCGTGCCGCCCGTGTAACCCGACACCGCATCGATCACCCCGGGCACGCGGCGAAACGTCTCCTCCACACCCCAGAAGCAGCCGGCACCAAATGTCGCTTGTTCGTTCATGAGGACATGATAGCCCAAGTGAGAAGAACTCTTTTGTATTTGTTTGGATTCTTGCAGTCTTGCAGTCTTGCATTCTTTCTCCCCTCTAGTGTTTCCTCATGCATCGCCCCTCCGAACACACCATCTTCCGCCTCCATCGTCGGCCTCACGTGGCACGCGTACAGCTTGAGGAAAAACAAGCAGGCAGCAATCAGCGCTTAAGAATTTGTGGCGGAGAGAATCTCCACGATGCGCGCGCCCGCTTTGCCGTCCCACAGCGGCGGAATTTTCCCCACCATCTGGGTCGGTTCCTGTGCGTAGGCGAGGATGTGTTCTCTGTCAGCCTGCTGCGATAGGTCGACAAGTTCATTCGACCCGACTTCGATGGTCGCGGGGCGCTCCGTATTCGGCCGCGCGGTGAAGCACTTCTTGCGCAGGTACGTCGTCTCTTCTTGGATGCCGCCGGAATCCGTGAGCGCAAAGTGCGATCCCATCACGAGACGCAGAAACGGCAGGTACGGCAGCGGCGCGAGCAGCAGTACCTGTTCGGCCAGCCGGTCGTACAGATCAAACTCCATCAGTCGCTGCTTGGTGCGCAGGTGGAGCGGAAAGACGACGGGAAGACAGTCATTGAGCTCCACGAGAAAATCGACGAGTGATGCCAATGTTTCCTTCCGATCCACATTGCCCGGACGATGCAGCGTGACGACCGCGTACCGCTCCGGCAGATCGGGTGGCAGCGCGACGCGCTCGATGGCCGGCAGCATGCGGATGAGCGTGTCGATCATCGTATTGCCCACCAGGTGCACATGGCCGTTCACACCCTCTTCTCGCAAATGATCGACGCCGGATTGCTCGGTGGCGAAGAGGAGATCCGACACGCGATCGATGGCGATGCGGTTCGCTTCCTCGGGCATCGATGCATCGAACGACCGCAGACCCGCCTCCACGTGGGCGATGCGCACGCCGCTTCGCGCCGCGGCACGCGCGGCGGCGGCGGACCCGTTCACATCGCCGTAGACGAGGACCATGTCCGGTTTCTCGCTCGCAAACAGCGTTGCGCATGCATCTTCCACGCGCCGTTGCTGCTCTTCATTCGTACCGCCGTGGATCCCCAAGTTCACCTGCGGCAGCGGAATCTGCAGTTCGCGGAAGAAGATATCCGAGAACAGCGGATCGTGGTGCTGCCCGGTGTGCACGATCGTATGCTCGATGTTCGCCCCGCTTTCCACAAGAGCGTGGTGGACGGCGGCGAGCTTCACAAAGTTGGGCCGGGCGGAACACAGGGAGAACAGGCGCATGGAGAAAGGAGAGGAGAACACAGAAGGCAGAAATTAGAGGGCAGAAGGAGAAACGTACTGACTTCCGAGTTCTGGTTTCTGGCTTCTCATCAAAATCCTCTCTATCCGCTTCGTCCACGTATGCTCCGCCACGCGCGCTTTCGACCGTTCGGCCATGCGACGCATATCTTCGCCATGGTCCATCGCGTATGCGATTTGCGATGCCAGGTGGTTCGCGTTGCCCGGCTCGTAGAGCAACGCCGTCGATTCGTCGAGCACGTCGCGCAGCGGCGGAAGCGCAGCGGCGATCATCGGCACGCCGGCCGCCATGTACTCGAATAGTTTGAGCGGAGACGTGTCGCGGCGGAAGTACGCGGCATTGCTCGCGGGCGCCGTGTACACGAGCAAGTCGCTGGCGGCATACAGCTGCAACACATCTCTGTGGGTAACAGGACCCAAAATATGCACACGGTCACCAAGGCCCGCACGCGCCGCCTGCTCTTGTAACGACGCAGCGGCAGCCCGCGGCCCGCCGGCGATCAACAGGTGCAGACGTGTATTCTGACGCAGTTGATCCGTTGCGGAAACAAGCTGATCCACCCCTTTGTCGTGCCCCATGGTCCGGATGGATCCGGCGTAGCCGACGACAAATGCATCGGTAGGGATAGTCCAGTACGCACGGGCGGCCAATCGATCGGGTAACTGATGGAATGCATCCAGATCAACCGCATCGCCGGCCACCATCAATCGGTCCTGATGCACGCCCCATCGGTGCAGTTCTTCCTTCATCGGCGTCGTGAGACACACGACGAGACTACATCGATTGCACCGTCGCACGAAGCGGCGGCGGCCGAAGCGAGGCAAGGTATGCAGCTCGATGATCACCGGTTTCCCACTGCCGACGAGCAAGGGCAATAGCACCGGATTCCGCGAGTACAGCAGGTCGACATCGGCATGCGAAAGATACGGTCGCAACTGCCGCCCGAAGCTTCGCGTGTGCAGATGCAGCCCGATCACTCCCGGCGTCCACCGGCTGGCGATGCCGTCGAACGCGGGCAGCTGTGTCAGGCGAATCGATGGATCCACTCCGTAGTACGACCAGAAATCGTCTTCCACCTCGTTCTGCCGCTGCGGCCCCACGATCTCCACCGCGTGTCCGAGCCGGACGAGCGCCTGGCAAACTGCCGCCACCTGGCGCCCGTAGGCGCGCTCGCTGGGGAGCCGGAGGGTGGTGCAGTACGCGATGCGCATGGAGACAGTATGGAGGAAGGCGGGAAAGGCAAAAAGAGTGAAATTCGACGCACAGGAAAGTTTCGACTGTCGGATGTCTGATTTCGTGCTTCGCGCGTTCTTTCTGCTATTCTCGCCCCAATGAATCAACCGATCCGTATCGGCATCGTCGGCCTCGGCTACTGGGGGCCCAACCTGCTGCGGAACTTCGCCAAGACTCCGGGCATGGCAGTGAAGTACGCCTGCGATCTCTCGGAGGCGGCGCGCCAGAAGTTCGTACCCGCGTACCCCACCGTGCAATTCACGCCGGATCTCGATGCCGTGCTCGCGGATACGGACGTGGAGGCAATCGTCATCGCCACGCCGGCCACGACGCATGTTTCGCTGGCGAAGAAAGCGCTGATGGCGGGAAAGCACGTACTGGTAGAGAAGCCGCTGGCCACCACGCGCGCCGAGGCAATCGAGCTCGTGGCGCTAGCCGCACAGCAAAAAAAACTCCTGATGGTGGATCACACCTTCGTGTACGAACCGGCCGTGGAGAAAATCCGACAGTATGTCGAAGACGGCGCACTCGGCCGCCTGCTGTACTTCGACTCCACGCGCATCAATCTGGGGCTGATCCAATCCGACACCAACGTGTTCTGGGATCTTGCCGTCCATGACTTATCGATTCTCGGCGCGCTGCGCCCGCTCTCGGACGTGCGCGAAGTGCGCGCCTACGGCCGCAAGTTTCATACCGATCAGGAGGAGATGGGCTACTTGCACCTCACCTTCGCGGATGGGTTCATGGCGCACATCCATGTGAGCTGGCTCTCGCCGGTCAAAATTCGCCAGACCCTCATCGGCGGCACCGAGAAAATGATCGTCTACAACGACAATGAACCATCCGATAAACTGCGCCTGTACGACAAGGGCGTGCAGGTGCGCAAGGAGCAGCAGAGCTTCGCCCTGCCGATGTATCGCAGCGGCGATGTGCTGATCCCGCAGTTGCAGACAGCCGAACCATTGGCGACGCTCGCCGCGCACTTCCGCGACTGCGTGCGGAACGGGATACAGCCGCGCACGCCTGGTAGCCAGGGCGCGGATGTCGTGGAGATTCTGGAACTTGCCATGCAATCGATCCGCACCGACACGGCTATCAGACGCCCTTAGCACACTCTCGCTTCCCTCACATGCAGATCCCCTTCGTCGACCTCAAAGCGCAGTATCAATCACTCAAGCAGCAGGTTGATCCGGCGATTCTCGACGTACTCGCAAACGCGCAGTTCGTCCTGGGCCCGGCCGTCGAAGCGTTCGAGAAGAACTTCGCGGCGTACTGCGGCACGAAATATTCCGTGGGACTGAATTCGGGCACCGCCGCGCTCGAACTGCTGCTGCGCGCGCATGGCATCGGCCCGGGCGACGAGTGCATTCTGCCCGCCAATACGTTCTTCGCCACAGCCGAGGCGGTCTTGCTCCTCGGCGCCACGCCCGTCTTGGTCGATTGCGATGAGGAATCGGCGCTGATCGACGTACGCGCGATCGAACGCGCGATCACACCGAAGACAAAGGCGATCATCCCGGTGCATTTGTTCGGGCAACCGGCGGACATGGAGGAGATCCTGGCGCTCGGGAAATCCAAAAACATCTTGGTCATCGAAGACGCGTGCCAAGCTCATGGCGCGACGTACAAGGGAAAACCGATCGGATCGCTCGCGGCGGGCGCCGCATTCAGCTTCTACCCCGGCAAGAACTTGGGCGCCTACGGCGACGCCGGCGGCGTGACCACCGACGACGAAGAGATCATGAAGATCGTCAAAATGCTCCGCGAGCACGGCATGCCCAAGCGCTACCACCATGAACTGCTGGGCTACAACGAGCGCATGGACGGCATCCAGGGCGCCGTACTCGGTGTCAAACTTCCGTACCTAGACCGTTGGAATGAGGCGCGCCGAACACACGCTACATCGTATCGCACAAAGCTAATGGGCATCGGTGACATCCGCTTCATCGCAGAGAAGCCCGACCGCACCGCCGTCTACCATCTCTTCGTCATCCGCACCGCCAAGCGCGATGCCTTACAGGCGCATCTGACTGAACATGGCATCGCAACCGCTATTCATTACCCCATTCCGCTGCACTTGCAGAAACCCCTGCAACACTTGGGGTATAAGGAAGGCGACTTCCCATCCACAGAAAAGCTAGCGAAAGAAATGCTGTCGCTGCCGATGTATGCGGAACTGACGGAAGGGCAGATCCGTGAGGTGTGCAACGATGTGGGAGCGGGGATGAGAGGATGAGGAATCCTAGGAATAATCCTCGGATTCTTTCTGTGTCCAACACTCTTCTCTGAGATGGGTGGCATTTGAATAGTTGGGAGAAATTACTTCCTCTCCCTGTACACCAGCGGACACGTCTCCACCACGATCCGCCACGGATACCACACATGCAAATACTCGTACGACAGCGGCAGACAATCGCGCCAACGGTGGGTGAGCCGTGCGCGCACAATACGAACAACGCGCAATCCGATACGCGTGAGTTTATTCCACACCAGCCGGACCCACGCCGCCCAGCCGTACCCACCGGCGAAT
>CAZWBO010000019.1:0-10748 GCA_964632375.1 uncultured Candidatus Peribacteria bacterium
TCGGCGGAGGTTACTGGCATGGATCCGGATTTTTTCGCTTATTTTTCTTTGATCGGGGGCCGAGCTTCGGTTGGCAGGCCAGCGGAGTGGAGCTGCGAGCCTCACGCCATTCATCATACTGCAATGTCCCGCATCAGATTCCCACGCACGCAATAGCTAGGTATGATCTCGCGGCACATTCCCCCATCGATTTGCTCGCCACCATCATCGATCTCTTCCTGCACCTCGACACGCACCTTGCCGCCGTCATCGCACAGTACGGCACGCTGACCTACGCACTGCTGTTTGTGATCATCTTCGTCGAGACGGGCGTGGTCGTCATGCCGTTTCTGCCAGGCGATTCTCTGCTCTTCGCTGCCGGCGCCTTCGCCGCGCGGGGCGATCTGCATATCGCCGTTCTCTTCGTGCTCCTCGCCGCGGCCGCCGTGCTGGGCGATACGGTGAACTATTTCATCGGCCGCACAGTGGGGCCGCGCGTGTTTACCGAGAAGCGAAAGTGGCTGCGAGCCGACTACCTGCAGAAAACGAAAAAGTTCTACGAGAAGTACGGGAAGAAAGCCATCGTGCTCGCGCGGTTCATGCCCATCATCCGCACGTTCGCCCCCTTCGTCGCCGGCATCGGCGCCATGGAATACGGGACCTTCGTGGTGTACAACATCGTAGGCGGCATCGCGTGGGTGGGACTCTTTCTCGGGATGGGCTACTTCTTCGGAAACATTCCTGCCGTCGAGAAAAACTTCACGTACGTCATCTTCGCCATCATCATCCTCTCGGTACTGCCGCCGATCTTTGAATTCCTAAAAGAGTGGCGACATCGATCGAAAGCCTAAAGAGATATCGACGAATATTGATTATCTTAACCATAGAAGATAATTTTGTCTATAATTCGCTCATTGACCGATCAGACTGTGAATTGTAACACTGAGAGACCGAAATCCGAACGAAGCGAGCGAGGACCCATACAAGTGGCTAAAAGACCGATTCTTTGCTATAATTATGGGATTTGGACACACACACCTCCACCAACAACGTGCTGCTCGAATGGAGCGCTGCCGTCATGGCTCATCACGAGCGCTCTCCCCGCTGGTACCTAGGCGGCTCCGTGGCTGTCCTCGCCTTCGCCGCGTACGGCATCGTGACCGGCAATTGGACGTTCACGCTCGTCACGCTGCTGCTCGGCGGCGTGTACTTCCTCACACGCAACACACCGGCGCCCGTGCGCACCATTCGCATCGCGGAGCGCGGCTTCACATTCAACGATGTCTTCACCCAATGGGCCGATACGAAGGATTTTTGGCTGATCCTCACGCCGCAGTACACCGAGCTGCACATCATGCGCGCCAGCGGTTTCGACCGCGAGGTGATCGTCCAGACGGGCGCTCTCGACCCCCAAACCATTCGCGACGCCCTCACGCCCTACATTCCCGAACGCTCGCATCAGAAGGAGAAAATCATTGACACGCTCATCCGCCTTCTTAAACTGTAGATGCTGCGGACTTCACCCGCTGCGCGCTTCGCCTCCAACGTCTCTCCCCTCCGGGAGCAGAGAGAGGCTTATTTTGCGCACAACTACAACCCGCACCAAAACGACAGCACGAACCCTCCCCTGGCCGAACGGGCAAAGCAGGAACTACTGCAGGAGCATTTCAAAAAGCCAACTGCCGGCAGCAGTATCTTTGGCGACATTGAGGATTCCGTCCTCATGAGCGCGGAAGTGGAAGTACTGGCGCAAGAAGACCGCGAAGCGGCTGAAACGGTAGTGCGTGAGACGCTCTCGGATTCCGTCGAAACGGTGGAACAGGTTCTGCGCGATGCGTCTATTTTCACGCAGGAAAAGCTCGACGAGCTGATTGACCGCCTGCACCTGACGATCAATCCTGCTGCAACGCCGCTGGAGAAGACGCTTGCACTGCAAGGAGCGCTCATGGCGGATGATGCATCCACGGAGCGCCAAGAAATTATCGGCGAACTTGTCGGGAACCCGCAGGTGACAGCCTCCGTTGTGCGCGATCTGCACCGGAAACTGGCAGAGTATTGCGAAGTCGTCCGCATCATTCCCAACGCCGAGGAACTTGTGCTCGATGAGCGCGCTCGGAGCAGCGAGGGCGACCATTCGTCCACCGATGATCAGCAGACGCAACTCCGTCGCGTGGAAGCAGATCTGCAGAAGTTCGAACGCCGCTTCCATCTGTTCGGCGGCGCGTACGGCGCCCTGAAGGAGCAAGTGAAAGCCGCTGAAACGTCAACGGGCGGCGATGCGATCAAAGGCGATACGGAGGCACTCCGTCGTGAGTACGTCCAGAGCCTGCAGAAGCGCATCGAACTCGTGGGAAATTTGCTGCACGCGCAGGTGAAGGCAACGGCGTCGGAACATGTGCAGCGCCTCCAGCATATCGAAACTGAATTTGGATTCACGGGAGATGCTGCGCAGCCACTATCACCGGATGCCCGCAGGTTCACCGACATCTCATCTTTCGCGATCGATACGGCAATCGCCGACCGCAAGAAGCGACTCTACAACACCATCAAGGAAACGCGCGCGCGCCCGATGCCCAGCATGAAAGGCGCAATGACGCTCGAGAGCACCGCATTCCTGAAGCAGAGCGAAAATGTTCTATCGTTTTGCGAGCAAGAGCTGGAACAACTGAAGAAAGAGCAAGTGCTGCTCAACACGGTAGACGCGGTGGATCACAGCGATGAACACGCCGACCCTCTGGACGCGAAGAAGAACATCCTCTTCGCGCAGGAAATAGCTGACCAGAGATTCTTCGACCAGTGGGTGCGCGAAATGGCGCCACAGGTACGAGAGATCCTCGAAACTCTGCCAACGTGGCCCCAGGAGGCGCAGGAGTTCGTGCGTGAACAAGGCTACCTCGAAATGCTGGAATCCGTCCTCGCATTCGACGAGGTGAAGGATGCCGAAACGGCGGACGGACGCCGCGCACCGCGCGGCTGTGTCGAGCCAGTACCGGTGTCGGTACGGCAGCAGGAAGGGATTCGCAAAATTGTCGCATTCCTCCAGTTCGGCGATCCGCATCTCTTGCTCGAAGGCACCAAGCGGCTCGAGCCTAAGACGGAACTGGAGAACGAAACGATCGATACGCTGCGTGCAGCAGAGGATCTTGAGCAACGCCGCCACGGCGTGGAGGCCAGACTCTCGGCGCAACTGCAGCACCCGGTCGCCGACGAGCTCGATGTGAAGACGATTCTCCGTTCACACTACGAACGCATCGAGAATGCCATACGGCAGCTGCGGGGGCACGAAGACGGTTCCGGCCGCATGACCGGCCCGGCCGCACAAGAAATTCGCGCCGATACCGAAATATTATTGGAAGACCTTGAGGCCTGCGCGCTGCAGCTGGAGAACATCCGTATCAAAGAGCCGGAGAATGACGCGTACCAGCCCATCGGCGGGAATTCCAACGGCGTGTACCGCGCCAGCGAGCGCACGTACTACATCAACGCCACGAAACTCCGCGACCGCTACCCGGACCCCGCCGAGCGTGCGTACGCGCGCGATCGTCTACTGGAGCACGAACGCGGTCACGCGATTTTGCACATCTTGCAGACGACGGTGTGTCCGACACTGTTGTTCGACATGCGGGCTGCGCTTAGCGAATCGACAGCCAGTGCGCACCCGCCTACCGACGAGGAAATCGTGAACATTGCCGCACGCAACAACTGGGGTATCGGCCGCGAAGCGTACGACCGTCTATTGCAGGATGCGCGAAAAGAGACGCCGAACGAAGACATAGCGCGCAAGGCGGCCATCCGCCCGTTCTTGGACGAGCTCATCAATAAGTACATCTCGTGGAAAAGCAAAGGCCGCCCGAGCGTAAACCAGGAAACGTGGGAACTCTTCAGCGCACTGGATGCGCGCACGCCGCCGAAGGAGAAGAAGACGATCCTCTATGACGAGACGCTGAAGCTGTTCGATACGGACGACGACCCATCCGCCATCGGGGATCCGCGCTTCCAGAATCAAGTGGTCGATGCGGCGCCGTCGGGCGTGCGGGATGTGTCCGACCAAGTGAATCGCCGGCGCGACGAACGCACTGGAGAAGAAGATGAGCAGTCCTCCGGCGATCCCGCCGTCATCGACCAGCAATCCGCCAGTACCGAGGATACCGGCAGCGACATTTTTGATCCGACATTGATGATCGACGAGACGCGTCGTAACGTCCAAGCCATCGAGAAATTTTTACAGGCGTATCCCGAATACACAGACCAATTCAACACGTACTTGTACGAACCGAATGATCTAAAACTCAAAACGCAGCAAATCGACGACATCTACCGGAAGGGACATTACTACGAGAAAAGCGGTCGCAAAGTCTTGTATCCCCGTCCGGAAAGCAACCCCGCTTACCAAGAGGCCGTCAAGAAAGTCCATGCTTTCGCAAAAGAGATCAATAAACTCGCCAAGGGTGTTGATGAAGAGAAAGCGAATCTGACAAATATACCACCCGAAACAGCCATGGGGTTCAAGGGGCTCTGGAACAGTATCCGGTGGCTGAGTGTTCTGGATATCATCAAGATCGCACAGGATACGAAGGAGGATTACTTGGACATGTGGCGTCGCGCACAGCAGCGCAAAACCAGCGACGTGGAGTATGCTCTCGCGCAGTGGATTCCGGATAACGTGCCGTACCTCGGCATGTTCAAGCATTACTTCGACCGCCGCGCGAACCAGGCCGAACTGGACGACGTGCAGAAGTGGCAGAACGCCTTCCAGAACAAGGACTACTACCAGTTGCGCGATGGCCTCAAAAACACCCCGAACCAAGACCAGCTCAAAGCGATCATGAATCTTCTGGCCCAATCGGGACACATCAACTGGAGCGACGAGAACCTCTGGAACTCGTTGAGCCAGTTCTCGAAGTACAGAATTCCCATCGAGCCGTGCAGACGAGACACGAACCTGCGTGACGAGTACTTGCAGAAGCTCATCACGGACATCTGGAACGACAAAGACCTGTACGTGACCTGGAAGAACCAGAACGACAACGCCATCAACTCCAAGAAGAGTGAGTTCAATACGACGGTCGATGCGTACGCCAATGCCGGCTCAATGGGCTCGAAGCTGAAGATCATGCTCGAGACCTACCACGAGTACACGTACGGGGCCAAGAAAGGCGACTCGATGCCGCCATTCGTCAACGAGCACCACTTCGAAGAAATTCTCCACTACGCGATGCGCGTGGGAAAGATGAGCATGGAAGACAAAATCTTCTACCTGATTCAAGGCGTGCGCTACGGTCTGCTGCCCGTCGAACGCCTGCAGGTGATGGGCGGCGAGAAGCTCGGCCTGCTCTCCGCCTTCCCCTTCCTCGAGTTCTTCTACCAGAAGAATAACACGCTGCCCGAAGTGAGGGCGATGGGCCAAGCACTGGATGAAGAAGGTGATTTGTTCACACCCGGACTCAAGACAACCCTCTTCATACGCATGGTTCTCCTGCGAGATGCCAACACGCGCATCCGCATTAAGAAAGCAGGAAACCGCCGCGGGGAAGGCTTCGACCACGAGGACATGCCGTACCTCCTGACGGACATCGACCACGGGTTCCTGAAGAACATCACGGGAAATATCAACGCGGGACAGCAGAAGCTTTCTCCACAATCGATGCAGAACGCCTACGTGGGCTTCAACGAGAAATTCAAGGTGCTCGCGAAGCTGGTCGAGCTCGAGGATCGTGGCATCGGACGATTCACCGACCAAGATGCGGAGGACATGGCCATCACGCTCGCCACGTACGTTCAGTTCGACAACATGATCACGAAGTGGGGAACGGAACAGAACCGCGGCTACTTGTCGCCTGCCGAACTCGACAATGAAGTGCCGCCGGCGGGCAAATTCGTCACACGGGAATACCGCAACAGAACGCGCGATTTCGTCAATGAACTCACCCAGAACCTCGGCATCGAATCGGCATCCGGGAAGGGGCAGCGCGTTCCGCGCGATGATCTCATCGCGAGTGCGAACCGCGACAGCACTCTCCCGCCGGGGGATACGAAATACCAGTTGGCCGTCTTCGAAGCCACCGACGACCTGGTGAAGCAGTTGAAGAGCAAAATCCTTGCCGACCGCGGCCAGATACTCAAAAACACCCTTCGACACTTCGAGCAACGAGCCGGATTCCTCTACACCAAATCCGAAGGTTTGGACAAAGCGGGCGCCGACAGCAAGATGAATACCGACAACGTCCAACAATCGTTCCTGACGCTCACGAGAGGGCTCGGGCAAGTTTGATCAACGACGGAAGAACCGGCATGCTCTCCGCATGCACATCTCCATCCAGCGCGTCGACCCCACGCTTCCCCTCCCCGCCTACCAGACCGACGGTGCGGTGGGTTTCGACTTGGTCACGCGCGAAACGACGGTGATTGAACCGGGGAAGATCGGCCTCGTACCGAGCAATGTGATTGTGAAGGTGCCGAGCGGATACATGCTGATGATCGCGCCGCGTTCGTCGCTGCCGCGCAAGAAGGGACTCATTTGTCCGCATTCCATCGGCATCATCGATCAGGATTACCACGGCGAAAAGGATGAGCTGCTCGTGCAGGTGCAGAACATTACGGATCAGCCCGTCACCGTCGAGCGCGGCGAGCGCATCGCGCAGGGCATTTTCGTCAGAATCGAGCGTGCCGAATGGCAGGAAGTGGATTCGCACGGGGCGGAAACGCGGGGCGGCTTCGGATCGACGGGGCATTGAAAAGCAGGAGGGCAGAAGGTGATAAGAAAAAGGGCAGAGTACCTTCTGCCCTTTTCCCCTGCTGCTTTTCTGCCTTATTTGGAAATCGGCTTCCGCATGAACGCCGGCACCTCCAATTCCTGTTCGTCCAGATCCAACGCCGTCGACTTGATGGTGGTCTCGTGGCGCTGGGCGCGGGGCGATTCGATCTTCTCGGACGCGCTGGGGCGCGAGAAGTTATTTTGTAAGATGCGCTGCGCGGGCGTGGCCATGGTCGGCAGCTGCTTGTCGGATTCGTCGAACCCCGTGGCCACCACCGTCACCTTCACCTGGCCCGTGTAGGCTTCGTCGATGACGGCGCCGAAGATGATGTTCGCCTCGGGTGCCGATGCCTCGGTGATGATGCGCGCGGCTTCGTCGACTTCGTACATCGAGAGATCGTTGCCGCCGGTGATGTTGAAGAGAATACCCTGCGCACCATTGATGCTCGTCTCGAGCAGCGGACTGTCGATGGCGGCGCGTGCGGCCTCGGCGGCGCGGCTGTCGCCCGTACCGTAGCCGATGCCCATGAGCGCCGTGCCTGCATCCTGCATGATGGCCTTCACGTCGGCGAAGTCGACGTTCACGAGCCCGTGAACGGTGATGAGCGTCGAGATGCCCTCGATGGCGTGCTTGAGCACTTCGTCGACCACCTGGAAGGCCTCGGTGAGCGGCGTGGTTTTATCGATGAGACTCAGGATCTTGTCGTTCGGAATGGTGATGAGCGTGTCGACCTTGCCCTTAAGCAGCTCGAGCGCCTCCTCGGCCTGCTTCTTGCGCTTGAAGCCCTCGAAGCTGAAGGGCTTGGTGACCACTGCCACCGTGAGAATGCCCATGCTGCGCGCCGCCTCGGCGATGATGGGCGCACTGCCCGTCCCCGTCCCTCCTCCAAGCCCGACGGTAATGAAGAGCAGATCCGTCCCCTCCAGCGCCGTCTTGATCTCTTCCAGGCTCTCTTCGGCCGCGCGCTTGCCGATCTCCGGGTTCGCGCCGGCCCCGAGCCCGCGCGTGGTGCCGCGCCCGATGGTGATCTTCTTGGCTGCCGGATTGTTGTAGAGCGCCTGCACGTCGGTGTTGACGGCGATGAACTCCACGCCCTGCACCTTGGAGTTGATCATCCGCGCCAGCGCGTTCGCGCCGCCGCCGCCGGCCCCGAGTACGCGGATAACCGCGCCGGGCAGGACATCCGGCCGCACCTCGCGCGCGGATCCCGTGGAATCATCGTGTTTCATGCCGCCGGCGCCGGGACCTTTACCGGAGAAGAGAGAGCGAAAGGAGTCTGACATGGGAGTGAGAGGAAGAGAGTGTAATCAGAGGAAGAGGAAATCGAGCAGATCATGGAAACAAGCTTTTAATCCACGTGCCGACCTGCTTCACGGCACGCTTCATTTGGAAGGAACTGCCACGCACAGCGTTGTCGTCTTCGCGCATGCCCCACACGAGCGTGCCGAGAGCGGTGGCGTAGGCGGGGTCGTCGACTTTCTCGATCACGCCGCCAACCTCGACCGGGAACCCCATCTGCACCGGCAGCCCGAGCACGTCGCGCGCAAGATCCAGCACGCCGGGCGCCTTCACCGCCGCACCCGTGAGCACCGCGCCCCCCGGCAGCATGCCGCTGCGGCCCAGCCGTTGCAGCTCGGCCTTTACCAGCGAGAAGATCTCGTAGTAGCGCGCCTGCATGATCTCGGCCATGTAGCGGCGGCTCACCGTCTGCGTGTCCACCTTGCTCACCGAGGCCAGGTCGATCATCTCGCGCTCATTGATCTCGGTGGGGAGCACCGATCCGTGCTCGATCTTGATCTTCTCGGCTGTGTCGATGGACGTGCGCAGCCCGATGGCGATGTCCGATGTCACGCTCTCGCCCGCGATGGGCAGGGAGACGGAGTGCAGAATCGTCCCCTCTTCAAAGATCGTCATGCTCGTGCAGCCGGCCCCGACATCGATGACGATGACGCCCAGCTCCTTCTGACGCTTCGTGAGCGTCGCCTCGGCCGCGGCGATGGTGGCCGGCACGATGGCGTCGATATCCACGCCCGCCTGGTCGATGCACTTCTCGATGTTCTTCACGTGCTGGATGTGCCCGGTGATGATGTGTGCTTCGACTTCCAAGCGGATACCCGTCATGCCCATGGGGTTCTTGATGCCGCGCTGCTCGTCGACCGCGTACGACTTCGGCTCGATGTGCAGGATGCGACGGTTCTGCGGGATGCTCACGGCCTGCGCCGCCTCGAGCACGCGAACGATGTCGTCGACGCCGATCTCGGCGCCCGAGATGGCGATGACGCCGCGGCTGTCGAACGCCTCGATGTGCGCGCCGCTCATGCCCACGAACACATGGTTCACCGGCACGCCGGCCATGCGCTCGGCATCTTCGAGCGACGAGATGATGTTATGGATGAGTTCCTCGACATCGATGACGTGCCCCTTGCGCATACCGAGCGACGGCGAGAGCCCCACGCCGATGACGCTGGGGACCCGCTCGGGAGATTGGGTGCCGTCGGCGACGGCGATGACGGTGCGAATTTTAGAGCTTCCGATATCGAGACTGGCGAGTACTCGTTCTTTTGGCATGTGGTTGGGAGGAATCGGGGGATGAGAGGGAGCGATACGACGGGAGAGATCACAATAAGTGAAATCTCAATTAGTCTAATGGTTCGTGAAACTGCGGTGCAAGCGAGGCATGACTACGTTTCGTATACACCCTATGCAGTGATGTTCACAGAAGATGTTCAGCTTTTTCTGCTACGCACGGGAGCACTTCAAAAAATTTGTTCAC
This sequence comes from uncultured Candidatus Peribacteria bacterium, assembly GCA_964632375.1. Taxonomy (GTDB): domain Bacteria; phylum Patescibacteriota; class Gracilibacteria; order Peribacterales; family Peribacteraceae; genus JAQBQQ01. The sequence continues at coordinate 9,508 of CAZWBO010000019.1, forward strand.
CCAAAAACACCACGAAAATTTTGTGCACCTTTTGTCGTCAGTGCGAAAGGTGTGGTGGATAGGTTGGGGAAATGATGGGGAAGTGTGTTTAGAAGTTGTGAGTTATTGGTTGTTAGTTGTTTGTTTCGAAACTAAAAACTAACAACTAGGCTGGCAACCAGTCATTCAGAACAGACTCAACTGACTCTCCGCCGCCTCTTTCTTCTTCGCCATCTCCGCCGACTGTTGGAAGTGCGCGAGGCCGTACGGCGACGTGCGTAGCAACTCGAGCCGACGGCCGAGCATGCTGAACTCCAACTCGCGGAAGAGCTCCAGCACGGCATCGACGGGCACATTCGTGAGTGCTGCCTCCTCGAACGGCACCGGCAACGCGAGATCGCAGACGAGCGTGGCCATGCGCTTGCAGAAGAACGCCTGATCGCGGTCATGCGTCAGCTTGGCGCGCACGGATTCCTTGATGTCGCCCAGATGATCGTAGATGCCCTCGAGCGTGCCGTAGCTTTGGAGCAAATGTGCGGCCGTCTTCGGCCCGATGCCGAGTACGCCGGGCAGGTTATCGGACGCATCGCCCGTCAGTCCTTTATAACAAGCTATTTGATCCGGCCGCACACCGTACTTCGCCTCGATCTCGGCCGGCCCCAGGTACTCGGCCTGCTGGTACGCCTTGTGCGGGATGGCGATGCGGATCTTGTCGCTCGCCAGCTGCAGCAGGTCGCGGTCGCCGGAGATGACGGTCACCCGCGTCCCCTGCTTCGCCGCCTGGCACGCGTACGCGCCCAAGAAATCGTCGGCTTCGTACTGCTTGTCGGATACGTGCGCGAACTGGAACGCGTCGACCAATTGGATGATGCGTGGGATCTGCACGAAGAACTCGTCGGGCGTTTCGGCTCGGCCATCTTTATATGTCTCGTTCTCCTGGTGCCGGAACGTCTCCTCACCGGCATCGAACGCGAACAGCAATGCATCGGGCTCCTCGGCTTTCAGGATCGTCAGCAGCATCGACGCCACCCCAAATACCGCATTCGACTGCTCCCCTTTCGATGTCTGCATCCCCCGCGGTATGGCGAAGTACGCGCGGTACATAAGATGATGTCCATCGATGAGAACCAGGTGCTGCATGGTGCATAGGGTGCGCTAGAGAAGAGGTTGAAACAAGCCTCGGGGAGAAATTCGAAGCACGAAATGCGATTCGGACATCTTGTCATAGTACAGAGGAAGAATTCGCGCCGAGCGACGGCGCT
>CAZWBO010000019.1:10758-14478 GCA_964632375.1 uncultured Candidatus Peribacteria bacterium
GCGGGGGCGTCGTTCAGACGGGGTATTTTTCCGGAGCGCCGTCGCTCGGCGCCGTCCCTCACCCCCAATCAGCAGTTTCTCAAAAATCACTACCCTATATTATTTAGCATAAGTCAATATGCCATCCCTCCTCAAATCAGTCATTTTTTGCTATAATGAAAGGTCAATTCGACATACACACCCACATGAATCCGATCAACGCCAAGGCACTGCTGGAGCAGAAGGCCCAGAGTAAAGCCGCGACGCAGGCATCGCTGAGCTGGCCGAAGGAACCCAAGCGCCCGATGGTGTGCATTCCGACGGGAATGACCGACGCGCTGGGCGGCAAAGTGCTCACAGAGATGCTGCCGGGACTGCTGAGTCTGCAAATCGAGCTGCTCATCTTGGGGAAGGGCAGCGCGCAGTACGGTGAGTTCTTCACGAAGCTGGCGAAGGAACAGTCGCACCGCATCAGCATCGTGCAGAACGACAGCGCATCGTTCGAGAAGATGATCGAGGCCGCCGACGTGTCACTCTTCTTCAGCAAGACCGGCAACGATGCCGAGCTCAAAGCCTGCCTATCCGCGGGCGCCGTGCCGGTAGCACTCCCCCACTCCGCCCTCGAGAACTACGACCCCGCACAGGAGAGCGGCAACGCGTTCCTCTACGAAGCAGAAAACCCCTGGTCGTGCTTCGCCGCCTTGGTACGCGCCATCGAGACGCTGAAGTTGCCGTACGACTTTAGGACGATCCAAAGGCATGGGATGGAGGGGAAGTGAGAGACAGAGAGGAATCCAAGGAATCCGAGGAGATAGGTGAAAGATTTTTTTGAGTTGAAATTCTTTTGATAGCCTGAAATCGCGGCTCAGGTTATTGCAATACACTTGGCGGTACTTCGGCGGGAGGGGTTGGGAGGTCCCAATAAAAAAATCCAGCAGAACACTATAAAAAATGCATCGCGCATAAGCGAAGGGGTGATTTTCTGAAGTGGACTGTTAAAGGGGTGACGGTTACATCAGTCGCCCCAGCCCGCCTTCGCTCTGCCGGCCCGCCAACCAAAGCGCAGCGGATACGTTGAATCATAGCTCGCACGAGGGCAGAGCTACGGTGGGCAACCTTCGCTGCGCGAAGGTTGGTGGGTCAGGTGGGATTTGAACCCACGGCCAATTGCTTAAGAGGCAACTGCTCTACCGCTGAGCTACTGACCCATGAAGGAATGAACGAAAGACCGACGCAAATTATAATTACAGAGGGACTCGCCGGCCGTAGCGCCGAGGGCGAAGGCTGGCTGACCCAAGAGGCGTCTCAGCCTAACAAACAATCAATGGCATACTCAAGAGAAGTTTACCGATAGTCGCCGCACCCACGGACATATGCTTCTGCAGACATCGACCATCTATATCCCTACAAACTACTCACTAAAAACTACTCACTGCGAACCTCACAGCACCTTCCTCGCCTTCGCCCTCTCCTCACCCACCGGTTCCAGAATGGCGACGGGCAGCCCTGCGTACCAGCCGATGGTGGCCTTGCTCACCGTGCGGTCGATGATGCGCCCGTGGGCGACGGCGTCGAACTCCGTGTCGTTCAGCGCCAGCCGCGGCAGCGAGGTGAGAACGTCTTTGAGCGACATCACGTCGGTCCACTTGAGGTGTTCGAGCTGCACGGCCTCTTTCACCGACCACTCCCCCACTTCGGTACGCCGCAGCGCCGCGAGGTACCCGCCGCAGTGGAGCAGCTGGCCCAAGTCGTGCGCGAGCGAGCGGATGTACGTGCCGGAACCGCAGTGCACGTCGACCGTGAGGTGCGGGTACGCGTACGACTCGATGCTGCACGCGTGAATATGTACATCGCGCGCGGGCAGATCCACCGCCACGCCCTGCCGCGCCTTGCGGTACGCGCGCTCGCCGCCTATGTGCACGGCGGAGTGGGCAGGCGGCACCTGCGCGATGCGCCCGGTGAACCGGTCGGCGATGAGCCGCTGCACCACCACGTACTCCGGCACTTCCCATCCGGCCGGGATGGCGAACTCTTCGATTGTGCCTTCGCGGTCGTACGTCGAGCTCACTTGCCCCAGCTTCACCTCGGCTACGTAGCGCTTGGATAGATCTTGGAACAGCTCGATCACCTTCAGCGCCTTCTTGCCCACCGCCAGCACCAGTAACCCCGTCGCCGCCGGGTCCAGCGTGCCCAAATGCCCCACGCTCGCTTCGCCCAGCTCGCGCCGCACGCGCGCCACTGCATCGTGGCTCGTAATGCCCGCGGGTTTGTCGATGAGGAGGAAACCGTGACGCATGGGTAGTCTGTAGTCTGTAGTCGGTAGTCTGTAGAAGCAAGACATAAAATAAAGAAGGAGTCGAGTTCCGGCTCGCAAGTTGACTACAGACGAGAGACTACAGACTACAGACTTCCACAAGTTCCATTTGTAGCACGCAGCTACGCCCCTCCGTACAATTGAGCACCATGAACATTACCCTCAGCTGGGATCTCTTCATCATCGTGTTCTTCGCGGTGATCATGACGTACACGTTCATCATCGGGAAGAAGGAGTCCGTGAAGGTGATTTTATCCAGCTACGCGGCCATCATCACCGTACAGGCTATCGGCAATCTGATGCAGAAATATTCGAGCGATCTGGAGATAGTTTGGTCGTCCTTCGGCCTCACGCAGAGCGTGGAAGTGGTGTCGATGGTGAAGCTCTTCTCCTTCCTGGCCATCATCCTCTTCCTCGCCATCCGCGGCGGGTTCACCGTGGAGTACGCCAACGAGGAGAATGCCATCATCACCACGGCGCTCACATCCCTCGTCGGGTTCGCCACAGCCGGCTTGCTGCTGACAACGCTGCTCACGTACGTGGCCGGTGTTCCCCTGCTCGATGTCTCGCTCACGCAGGCCACTACGCTCTCGCCTATCATCCAGCAGAGCCAGTTCATGCAGATCATGATCTTTAACCAGGAACTCTGGTTCGCGGCGCCGGCGCTGCTATTACTAGTGATTGGATTCGTGGGGAATCAGTAACCATCAGAAAAGCAATTTATCGATGTATCAATGAAACAACGATCCACCGTCAAGATCATTCCCCTCCCAACGGCGCGCATGTCTTGCGGTGCACCGCATGTCTCAGTAACAATGAGCGAAATTCCCCTCCCTTCCCCATGTCTTTGTACGAACGTCTCAGCTTCCGCTCGTTCCTTGTGGCATCAGCACTGCTTACCGGTGTCGATAAGGCTTTCGGCCAAACTGGCCAAGGCAGTTCAAACGCACTCAATCCGCCCTGCATCCCAGGCCTCCCCTGCAACTCCGACACCAGCTCTGCGGGCGTTAAAACTCTGATATCGAAGGTTATTGTCTTCGTGCTGGATTTCCTCGGGCTCATTGCCGTGCTGTTCATCATCATCGCCGGCATTCGCCTCATCGTCTCGCAGGGCGAGGAAGAGCAGAAGGAGAAGGCAAAGAAGACCATCCTCTACGTCATCATCGGTCTCATCATCATCCTCTTCGCTCGCGTGATTGTCAGCTTTGTCACCGGTACGGTGCCGGGACTGTTTGGCGCTTCTTGATACTGAGTTTTTCTTTGATTCAAAGGCGCACCGGGAGGTGCGCTTTTTTGTGAAGAGGGCCCCATCCCCAACCCTTCCCCCATCTCCTCCCTTTGTATGATTGAGCAACCGAAAGAGTTTTCTTTTAAGAGAACGCCAGAGACCTGCCGGGGAAGGGAGCCGTTGTATGTTCTTCAAAGAT